>JBBDSK010000158.1:0-6497 GCA_040904985.1 Woeseia sp.
GCTTCCACAGTCGGCGCCAGGTGTGCGGATGTGACGCCACCGCCGGTCAGCAACTGCCCGGCCGGCGCCGGTGCGTTTCCGCAGCGCCAGATGATCGTGCTGCCTGCGCTCAGGTAGGGAGTTAGTGACAGGGTCTGTCCGTTAATGTCCTGATGTGCATCGACGCCGAAGGTAACGTCGATCCTGCCGTCAACGACATCGACCTGTGATACGTAGTTGCCGCGGGAATCTGTCGCTACCGCTGTCATTCCGGCCTCAACCCGGCCTGCCGGCGGCGCTCCGTTATTCGTATAGGCATCAACAATGGGCACCTTGGCGCCGGAGGCAAAATTGATTCCCTCAGCAACCTGCGACCTTACGGTGTAAGTCTGGTAGGCTGATATGGCGAGTGATGCGAGAATGCCGATGATCGCCACGACGATCATCAGTTCGATCAACGTGAAGCCCCTAACATGATGATGTCGCATATCTCGACCCTGCTTGTCAGCAAATGGGCGGGTGCCTGCTTCAACACCAGCTTGCCGAAACCGACTGCGAAAGTCCGTGTTGTGGGGCAGCATAATAAGCGATCCTGCCCGCGATTTCGAAAGAAAAAGCCCCGGAGGAAGTTCCGGGGCTTCTGCTCTTTTCTTGCTCGATACTGCTTTAGCGACAGGCCGCCGGACGGTGCTTGTCTACAACCGTTCCGCCAGTGCAGTCCCAGGCAACGCTGCCGGCATTGGCAGTGTCTGGCGTCAAGATCAGCGTCTGGCCGTTGATCGCCGCGTTAGCGGTCTGCGGTGCTACATTGGAGTAGGTGACTGTGACCACACCGGCAGCAACGCCGACGCTGGACACGTAGTTGCCCTCGATGTCCCCCGAGGCCGCGAGTCCGGCTGCCGTGTTATCTGCGGGCAGTGTGCCGCGATCCTGGTAGTACTCCGTTACCGCGACTTTGGCACCACCAGCCAGGTTCAGACCTTCAGAAACCTGCGCGCGAATGGTGTAGTCCTGGTAAGCAGGAATGGCGATGGCTGCCAGAATACCGATAATCGCCACGACGATCATCAGTTCGATCAGTGTAAAACCCTGTTGAATTTTCTTCATTTTCGTAAACCCCATGTGACTCTTGAGAGAGAGCGTTTTGTTGAGAACCACGACGTCGCCGCCTGTGGGATGGGAGTAGCAAGGACCGTGCCAGAAGGTGCTTGTTCGGCATAACTAACTGTCAGCAATGCAATTTTCAGAATCTTATGGCATCTGTTAAGTGAACTTGCCGCCGAACTTCAGCGGCTAAAAGTGTCGGTGATTGTCCGAAGGTGACAAGAATTGTCAATGGCCTGCGGGCTGCGGATCCGGGGGGTCCTGGTTATCGCCATCTCCTGATCCTTTCGGGCGCCTCGTGCCGTAACATCCGGGCGGTTCACACTTCGGCGCCCTACAAAACCGTAAAATCAGGTTCAATCGTGGGGATTGAGCATTTGATGACGACCGGACGCCAGCGACTGATTGCTACACTGCTTCTCGGCTTGACGGTTTTGTGCGCCTGGTTTTCGTACGCTCCTGCCCTCGGTGGCGCATTCCTGCTCGACGATGTGTCCAATCTGAACGGCCTGCGACTGGTCGAAGACAGGCTTTCTGCCTTGATCTTCGTGCTATCCGGCGACGCAGGGCCAGTGGGACGCCCCCTCGCGCTGGCGACGTTTGTGCCGCAGGCAGCGGCATGGGGTAAGACCGCCGAACCGTTCCTTCTGGTCAAC
Organism: Woeseia sp.; assembly: GCA_040904985.1. Taxonomy (GTDB): domain Bacteria; phylum Pseudomonadota; class Gammaproteobacteria; order Steroidobacterales; family Woeseiaceae; genus IDS-8. The sequence continues at coordinate 1,740 of JBBDSK010000158.1, forward strand.
ATCCTGATCCATCTGGCGAATGGCTGCCTGCTTGCCCGGGTGCTTTATCTTCTATGTGTCGCGCTTCGCCTTCGCGAAGGCCAGGCGTTGTTTGTCGTGACAACCGTACCAGCGATCTGGTTGTTCATGCCGCTGCTCGCCTCATCGTCGCTCATGATCATCCAGAGAATGACGACGCTAAGCGCCTTCTTCGTGCTTATTGGGCTTTCAGGCTATCTGCAGGCGCGCCAGAAGATTGAATTACAGCCGAGTCGCTCCCTTGTGGGCATGACTTTGAGTCTCATCGCCGGCACCAGCCTGGCAGTTCTGGCAAAGGAGAGCGGGGTGCTGCTGCCGCTTTACGTGCTGGTACTGGAGGCGACGGTTCTCAGTCGTCCCGCCGGCCTGATCTTATGGCGATGGCAACTTTGGAAGGCTGTCTTTCTGCTGTTCCCTGCGGCCGTCGTTTTCGCCTATCTGACGTGGCGTCTGCCCTACAGTGACGAACTTGTCCTAAGACGTGGTTTTACAGCCTGGGAGCGCCTGCTCACGGAGTCGCGCATTCTCTGGCAGTACCTGTTCAGCGCCCTGGTCCCGCAGCCCGGTGTCTTCGGGCCGTTCCACGATGGCTATCCCGTGGCCCGAACTCTCCTGAACCCGGTCACGGTGCTCGCATTCTTCGGCTGGATTGTCACTTTAGTCCTGGCGGTGCTGTGGCGGCGCCGTTATCCACTGTTCACTTTTGCCGTGCTGTGGTTTTTCGCCGGTCACTTGCTTGAATCGACTGTCCTGCCGCTAGAGTTGTACTTCGAACATCGGAACTATCTGCCGGTCATCGGGCCGCTCAGCGCTTTATGCATCCTCCTGGCGCAGGTTCCCGCCGCACGGCGCAGGCTTGTATATGCAGCTACGTTTGGATACGTGATGATAAACGCGCTGGTGCTGTTCAGCCAAACGTCCCTCTGGGGAAATCCGCCCGCAGCGGCGCAATATTGGCAGGCGCGATTTCCCGAGTCGGTGCGCGCCGCGACAACGGCCGCCCAATATCGTTTGGCCGCCGACGGGCCGCAAGACGCTCTGCAAGCATTACGCCGACTGGCCGATAACAATCCCGAAGCCGGCTACATAATGATTCCGGCACTAAATTTATCCTGTATCATCGCCCCGCAAGAGGATCACGAACCCGCCGTCGCCGAACTAAAGAGGTCGTTGAAGTATGTCAGCTTCTCCTACGCCACCGGAACGATGCTGTCGGAACTGTTCACGACTGCAAGCCGGGTTGGGTGCAACGGAGTCGATAGCGAGACGGTAACGAATCTCGCCGGTGCTGTCCTTGACAACAAACGCTACAAAAACGATACCGCATACAATCAGCTCCATCACACACTGATCGCTCGGATACTGCGGTATAAAGGGCAGTACGTTGAGGCAATACAGCATCTTGAGCAAGCGATCGCGCACAAGCCGTCAGCGGATCTGAATATGTTGATGGTTACCACTTACGCAGATTCGCAAGACTTTGACGCAGCTCGCGCTTTCATCGAAGAGGCGCGGCAAGTCCGCCGTTGGCACCCTGGAAAACAGTTTCTCTGGTCGAACGGACTCGATGAGCTACGTCGATACGTTGATGAGTTGGCACTGCATGCCAAGCAGGACAAATAGGTTGCGATCAGCAGTGCACAACAGCGTCACTATGAACACCGTCGCGGCCGGGAACCAGATGCCTTCCTTATCCATAGTCATTCCGGCAAAAAATGAAAGTTCGACGATCGAAGGCATTGTTGCCGGTATTCGCGAAAGATATGCGGAGGCGGAGATCGTCGTCGTCGACGACGGTTCAACAGATTCGACCGGTGTTCTCGCTAAAAAAGCTGGCGCCAAAGTTGTTCGGCATCCCGAGAGCCTGGGCAATGGTGCTGCCGTTAAAAGCGGCGCACGTGCCGCGACTGGCGACATACTTTGTTTTATGGACGCCGACGGCCAGCACGACCCGGACGAGATTGCCTCTCTTATCCAGAAGCTCGGCGAAGGCTACGACATGGCCATAGGAGCCAGGAATTCCGAGTCACACGCGAGCGCCGGCCGCCTTTTTGCAAACGGCCTATATAGTCGCCTTGCGTCGCTCATCACTGGCCGCCGAATTCCCGATCTTACATCGGGATTTCGGGTTGTACGCGCACATTTGTTCAACCGGTTCCTTTATTTGTTGCCGAACGGCTTTTCATATCCGACTACCATTACAATGGCCTTTCTTCGATCCGGATACTCAGTCGGCTTTGTCCAGATCAAGTCGCATCGGCGAATTGGAAAGAGTCACATACGGCCGCTGCAGGACGGACTGCGGTTTCTGGTAATCATCTTCAAGGTAGCGACGCTTTACGCGCCGCTGAAGGTGTTTCTGCCTGTGAGCGGCCTTTTTTTTGCGACGGGCCTTGGCTACTACGTCTATACCTTCATTACGATGGGGAGGTTCACCAACATGAGCCTGCTTGTCTTCAGTGCATCGGTTATCGTTTTTTTGATTGGGCTAATCTCTGAACAGATTACGGCACTGACCTACAGCAAGTCATAAATGCCGAATCCCGCTCCAGATTCTCCGCAGGGGACAGAGGAAAAGCCGGCCGCGCCCCTGATAGGGAAAGTCGCGGCCGATGCTGATCGCATATTGCTGTCCGCTTTCGTTGGTAGTGATAACTTGGGCGACGAGTCCATATTCATGGCCTTCGTTGATCAACTGGAGAGAAGACTGAAGAAGCCACGTCTGACCGTGGCCAGCTTAGATCCTGCGAAAACCCGCCGCCTTCTGCTGACTCGAAACAGTCACGCACCCGCGAATGTGAAAGTGATCCGCCGATCTTGGCTGCCACTGGCGATCCTTCGTCACAAAGTTTGTGTGTTCGGCGGTGGTGGCATTATTCAAGATCTGAGTTCGGTTTTTAATCTCATCTATTTCTTGGCTCAGATTCAGATCGCCAAAGTCGCAGGGAAAACGGTTGTCCTTGCCTTCGTCGGGATAGGTCCGCTGAATCTAAAGATCAGCAGAGTCTTTACAAGAATTGCCCTAAGTGACATTGCGCTGTGCATTGTACGAGATCAGGATTCGAGCAGAATGTTGAAGGGCCTGGGGATAATCGGGACAGAAGTGGTGTGCGCTTCAGACATCGCACTCAATTTGAATTGCCGGCCGAACAGCCGGCTCTCCGATTCTGTCGATAGAAAATATGTTCTACTGTCTTTGCGTCACCTGTATAACAGAACGAATAGCGTCACTCCTGCCTCGTTCAATAGCGGCAACGTTAAGCGCGGAAGCCGCCTGGATGTTTTTTTGACGAAGCTGGCCCGGGAGCTGCTCAAGTTTCTCGAGGCGAACAGCGACACTGATGTTATAGCAGTACCTTTCTTTGGATGCCGAGATGAACTGATCCACGCCGCTTTGCGGAGCAAACTGGAACCTCGTTGCCGGCAGCGGATGCGGCTTCTTAGAGGAGTAGTTCATCCATGCGAGTACCTGGCTTGGGCCGGTGGGGCACGTTGTGTCATTGGTATGCGGCTCCATTCTCTGGTTCTGGCATCGGTGCGAGGTGTTCCGCTGTTGGCGTTGAGTTATGCGCCGAAGGTTAGCTCTTTCATGAAGCAACTACGGCTTAACGACCAGGTGATTGACGTTGAGGTGGAGCCAGATATTGACCAGCTCGCAGATCGACTTACGGCTATATTGGCAAATTCGATCCAAATCAAATCCAGAACAGATCGGCGGGTTCGGGAGTTGCAGAATCTAAACCGGGCAGCACTAGCCAGGTTGGTGCACGTAATTTCGAGTGAGTGATTTAAATGTCTCGTGGCGTATTGCTATGTGCGTGACGCAACCCTCCTTCGGTCGCGAGGTTAGTTCACGTTGTGGATTACAGTGTCAGCATCGCAATGCGGCTGCCAAGGCTATTATCTGGAATCTAAATGAGGGACTCAATCGGGCAGGTTTTGTGTAACATGCGACTGCTGCAGCACTACCGATACGGGTGAGCGTATATGCGAAGCCGAACCGTTCACCTGCTTTCGTGGTTCGCCGGCCTGGCGGGATTAGCCATTGTAGTTTGGTACTTTCGGCCCTCCGATTTCATCTCTCAAGTCGAAAGCGTAGGAGTTTGGGGAGGCTTTGGCTGGCTGTTCCTGACGCTTTGTGCGCGAATGCTTCTTGTTGAAGTAGCAGTACTGCCGATCCGTGCGTTAGGTTATTCATTTCGACGAGCTGACGCATTCTGGCTGGGATGGATACGAACGTTCGTGAATCAGATCGTTCCTCTACTCGGCTTGGCGATATACTCCCGGGAAGTCCGGCGTAAAGCTAACATCCCTTGGTCGGTGGTCGTAGCATTGTCAACACCGATGGTGCTGCTTGCTGCTGCGGCTTTGAGCGTAATTGGCCTGTTCGCAGTCCTGAGCAATGCCGAGTACATGGGCCAATCCGGGATTCCAATGCTGATCACGTTCGCAGTCGTTGGTAGCGGCTCCGTTTTTGTTGCTACTCATGTGGCGTGGATGATAGACAGGCTGCCTGGTGCTACGCACCTGTTTGCGGAGCAGTCAGCGGCAGCTTTCAGGAGGCTTTCCGACTGCAACCGCTTGATCGCGGGGCTGATTGGTCTGCACGTTCTGGCAATTCTGGTGCGAGGCGCTCGTATTTGGCTGTTGTTCGTGCTCTTCGGCGCCGAGATGTCAGTGGCAGCTGCGGTGTTGGTCATCGTGATAGCGGAATCGACAACGCTGTTTCAAGTTACTCCT
>JBBDSK010000159.1:0-6457 GCA_040904985.1 Woeseia sp.
GTACACGCCAGAGGCATGGACAATAGTAGAGCGGCAAGATCCGGAGAGCGATCGATCTTTCCCTTTACGCCACGCGCAGCTCCGCATGACGCCCGAGGACAGCCAGAGCCTGTTCGAGCCGTTCCGCTTTGGTCGCGTGATGAGGGTCAAGCATACGGCGAGCCTCCTTCTCATCAATTTGCAATCGCCGGGCTAATTCAACGCGCGTGATATCACGCTCGCGCATGGCGAGGTATAGCGCGGCCTTCAGGGCCGTAAGCACGGGAACCGCGGCGGTGCGCTCTCCGCGTTTCGCTGGGGACGCAATCGGGATCTCGAGATCATCCATGATCCTGCCCTCGATCGCTGCCTGGAGTGCGCCGGAGGCTTCTTCATCACACCCGGCAAGAGAGTCCGCCTGGGTGATGGCCTCCGGCACGTCGCGAAACGTGACGACGTAACCCCCATCCCTGCGGTCACGCGTAAAACGGGCTGGATAGACGAACTCACGCATAGCACTCTCCATATCAGATATCCTCACGCGACAGCCCGAGTTGCTTGAGCATCGCGTGCAATGTTCCGGTCTTGAGTTCGTCCTTCGGATTGCGAACCACGGTTCGCCGGTCACCCAGGACCAAAATGCCGTGGCTGCCTTTGCCGAGGTCTGGGCGCCACTCGAATCGCAGGCCCCGATCCCTGGCGTGACGCTGAACACGTCGGATGAACTCTTTCCCCCGCACCCGCACAGTATCGGACAAATATGTCCGATTGTCAATAAATCGGTACGTGCGACCAGCGCTTCCTTATTTCAACTATATTTGTATAATTAAAATATGGATAAGCGCATGGCAACTGAGGCTTTCCAATCGCTCTCGTCGGTCATCCGACTGGACGTCTTCCGGCTACTGATGAAGACGGGTCCGGAAGGGATGGTTGCGGGCGAGATTTCAGCAACACTCGGCATACCGCCCACAAACCTGTCGTTTCACCTGAAGACCCTCACGCAGGTGGGATTGCTGGAGGTCGAACAAGAAGGCAGATTCCAGCGATACCGCGCAGACATGGCATTGATGATGGACCTGGTTGCATACCTGACGGACGAATGCTGCTCGGGCCATCCGGAACAATGTGTTGACGTGAGTATGCCGCAGCGCGGCAGTAGCCCGCTTGCCAGACGTACTTCATGAATCTGTAATATTTCCAAGCGATACTGAACTGCTGTGGCGAAGCCATCGAGAAACCGGGAGGAACAATAATGAAATCCAAGGCGCTCCCAGCCTGGGGCATCACATGCTGCGCAGTCCTCGGCCTGTCCGGCTGTGGCAGTCCTGACGAGAGCATCACAATCGACGGATCGTCCACCGTGTTTCCGGTCGAGGCGGCTTGGGCCGAGGACTTCGGACGCAGAATCGACGCCCGGATTACCGTCGCATTCAGCGGTACCGGGGCCGGATTCCAGAGATTCTGCCGCGGGGAAATCGAAGTCGCCGGCGCCAGTCGTCCGATTATGGACTCTGAATCCGAGAGCTGCGCGGCAAACGGGATAGAGCCGTACAGAATTCAGGTAGGGCAGGACGGTCTCGCCGTCGTGTTACCGAAGGCGAACGATTTCGTGGATTACCTCAGCGTCACCGAACTGAACCGCATATGGACTGCGGATCAGTCAAAACAGGTGAATCGCTGGCGCGAGCTGCGGGATGACTGGCCCGACAGAAGGATTCAGCTGTTCGGCGCCGGTACTAATTCCGGAACGTTCGACTATTTTATTGAAGTTATCGTCCATCCGTTCGATGGGCACGATACGAAGGGCCGCAGCGACTACACGCCGTCGGAGGACGACAACGTGCTGGTCCAGGGAGTCGCCGGCAGCGCCGACGGTCTCGGATACTTCGGCTTGGCATATGCTCGCGAGAACACCGACAGTCTGCGCATCGTCCCCATACTTGACGACAGCTCCGGGAAAACCGGCGGCGAGCCGGTCCTGCCGACGGACGAGAATGTGGAAAGCGGTCTCTACAGTCCGCTGAGCCGCCCATTGTTCATGTATACCAACGGCAGGCCAGGGGGCGCGGTGCAGCAATTTTTCAAGCTCGGACTGAGTCCGCTGGGGCAAGACCTGGTCCAGGAGGTGGGCTACGTCAGATTATCCGAGCCCGTGCGGATAGCCAACCTGGCGAAGGTCGAGTAACGGGATTGCGGAATTTGATCGTCCATCACTGATGGGGCAAACGTGACAAACGGTCCGTACAGCGACAACGCGGCCGGCCTTTCCCGACGACGCAGCGATTTTGTGCTGCGCCGTGACACGGAGTTCAGCTGGCAGCACCTGCGCGAGCGCGTCGTGGTATCGACTCTTTTCGCTGCAGCGTCAGTGGCAACGCTCACCACCGTAGCCATCTTTCTTACGCTTACGTACAACGGCTGGGAGTTTTTCTCCGTGGTGCCAATACGGGCGTTCCTGTTGGGCACCGACTGGGCGCCGGACTTCCTACCGCGGAGTTTCGGCAGTCTTCCGCTGATCAAGGGGACGTTCCAGATCGCGCTTGGCGCGCTGGTCGTGGGGCTCCCCCTGGGAGTGGGCAGCGCCATCTACATCAGCGAATTCGCACCGGAACGGCTTCGGTCCATCCTGAAACCCGCGATCGAGATCCTCGCGGGTATTCCGAGCATCGTTTTCGGCCTGGTGGCGCTTTTCGTCATCAGCCCCATCATTCGCCAGTTATTTCCCGGCACCGGAGTATTCAACGCCGCATCGGCGGCCATCGCCCTTGGCGTGATGGTCGTACCTGTTATCGCCGCCATCAGTGAGGACGCGCTGCGGGCCGTGCCCCGAGAGCTGCGCGAGGGCGCCTTCGCGCTTGGTGCAACCCGTTGGGAGGCCGCCTGGAACGTCGTTCTGCCGGCAGCCAGAAGTGGTGTCATTGCGGCGGTCATCCTGGGATTCAGCCGTGCCATCGGCGAGACGATGGCAGTGACGCTGGCGGCCGGGCTTATCCCCAACATGAGCTGGAATTTTCTGGAACCGACACAGACAATTACCGCGTTCATTGCAAACAGGGCCGGCGGCGACCTTCCCACCGGCAGCATAGAGTATCGCGCGATATTCGCGCTTGGCCTGATCCTCTTCGTTATTACCTTCGTGATCAATCTGATTGCGCAGTTTTCACTTGCAGCGCAAAGGAGGAAGTTCGCTTGAGTAATACTGACATCCGGGGAACGCTGTCGCTCGCGCGCCGCCTGAAAGGCTGGCTGGGAACAGGCCTGCTCGGCATCGGCGCGTTCGGCGCTCTCCTCTCGCTTGGCTTTCTGCTTTTCGTCATCCTGCGCGAGGGGCTCGCCGTAGTCGATTGGCAGTTCCTCACCTCTTATCCGTCCACCCGTTCGGCGGAACGCGCCGGTATCCTCCCCGGGATTGTCGGTACCATCGGCGTAGGCATTGCAAGCATGCTCGTTGCAATCCCGATCGGCATTGCCTCGGCGGTCTACCTCAACGAATTTGCAACGAACAGCCGCACCGTCTCCCTGTTACGCGCCAGCATCGCGAATCTCGCCGGCGTGCCCAGCGTGGTCTTCGGTATCCTCGGCCTCGCACTGTTCGTCCGTGCGCTGGAATTGGGAAGTTCGATCATGGCGGCCGGCCTCACGCTGGGACTGCTTACGTTGCCCATCGTCATTGTGGTGTCCGAAGAATCACTGAAATCGGTCCCCAACACCATGCGGGAAGCCGCCTATGGCCTCGGCGCGACACCGTGGCAGGTCGTGCGGCACCACGTCCTTCCCTACTCGCTCCCTGGCATGCTCACCGGTAGTATTCTCGCGCTCAGTCGCACGATGGGAGAAACCGCGCCACTCATCCTCATCGGCGCCGTGGCCTACACGGCCTATTTGCCTAACGGTCCGCTGGATTCTTTCACCGCGTTGCCGATTCAGGCTTATATCTGGGCCTTTGACGCCCGCCCTGATTTTCAGGCGCTGGCGTGGGGCGCCGCCTTCGTACTGATCGTGCTGGTTCTCATCGGCAATCTCGCCGCCATTCTGCTTCGCGACCGGTACCAGCGGCGGTACCGATGGTAGGAACGGAGGCCAGCGTCCAATGATCGGCATCGATAGCGTCACAACCTCACCCGATTCTTCCCGGGCGATCTTTTCCGTCGATCGGCTCAATGTGCATTACGGCGACGACCATGCTCTGAAAGACGTCACCATCGAAATCGACGAGCATAGGGTAACCGCGTTAATTGGCCCGTCAGGCTGCGGAAAGTCGACTTTTCTTCGCTGCCTCAATCGCATGAATGACCTTATTCCCGCGGCCAAAGTGAGCGGCCGCCTGGAGTTTCTAGGCCAGGACATTTATGAGCGCCGCGTCAACCCGGTAATTCTGCGCCGCAAAGTCGGCATGGTTTTTCAGAAGCCGAATCCCTTCCCGAAGAGCATTTTTGAGAACGTGGCATACGGCCTGCGCCTCGAAGGAAAACTCAACAAGAGCGAGATCGGCGATCGCGTCACCAAGGCGCTGATCGACGCCCACCTGCTCGATGAGGTCAAGGATCGCCTTACTCAGCCGGGCACCTCTCTTTCCGGCGGGCAGCAACAGCGGCTGTGCATCGCCCGGGCGCTGGCCGTCCGTCCGGAGGTTCTGCTGATGGACGAGCCGTGCAGTGCACTCGACCCTCTTGCCACCTCCCGCATCGAGGATCTCATCATCGAACTGAAGAAGGACTATACGGTGGTCATCGTCACGCACAACATGCAGCAGGCGGCGCGAGTCTCGGATCACACTGCGTTTTTCTATCTGGGTGAACTGATAGAATTTGGCCCCAGTACCGATATTTTCCAAAGTCCGAAGGTGGAGTTGACCGAGCGTTACATTACCGGGAGGTTTGGCTGATGAGAACGAACTTTGCGCGTTTCTGGTACGCCCCTCAATCAAACACGGAGGCTGCGTCGTGACCCGCAATGAGTTTCACAACCAGCTTAGCGACCTTACTGCGCGCCTTGACGACATGGCCACGCTGGCAAAGAGCATGTTGCGCGACGGCGTTCAGGCCTTCGAAAACCTCGACCGTGATCTTGCGAAAGACGTTGACAGTCGAAAGGAAATGCTCGCCGAACTCGATGAGGAAATCGAAGCTACCGCGTTGAATCTCCTTGCACTACAGGGTCCGATGGCCAGCGACCTGCGACGTATCGGCGCCACCTTGAAGCTCATCAGCTATCTGAACCGCATCGGGCGCTACGGCCGCGACATCGGCAACGCTCTCAACCGATGGCCGGAGGGGCAGCCTCACGCGTTCGAGATCGTCGACATCCCGGATATGGCGGAGAAGGTACTAAATATGCTCGATCTCGCGCTCAAGGCATTTCGTGAAAAAAGCGAGCCCGATGTTGCCGCCATCACCCGGCTCGAGGATCAGGTCGACACCATGCGGCGGCGCATCTGGGATTCCTGCCTCGTCCAGATGCTCGAGTCCTCTCGCTACATTGAGCCGGGCGCGCTGTACATGATGATTGCCCGCTACCTGGAGCGCTGCGGCGACAACGTTTGCAAAATGACAGAGAAGCTTGTTTACGTCGCCACGGGCCAGCGAATCATCGTCAAGTAAAGCTCTCGTTGCCGGATGGGGGGCGTCGTGCCTGCATTTTCCGGAATAGCCCCGAGGACGCTGAATTGAGCGCTTATATTGCTGACATCTTCGGCCGGTCTCCCGTAACACCGCTCAAGAGGCACGTGGACTGTGCCTGTCGGTGTGTGCGGGAGCTGCAACCAGTGCTCGACGCTGCATTGGCGGAGGACTGGGCGGCAGCGCGGAAAGCTGCTGATACCGTTGTCGAACTCGAACAGGAAGCGGACCGGCGTAAAACAGAGATTCGGCTGCACTTGTCCCGGAGGCTTTGGATGCCAGTGCCACGCACCGACTTGCAAGCGTTGTTGATCGAGCAGGACACCATGGCCAACCGCACCAGGGACGTAGCCACGCTCGTTGTGGGGCGAAAGATGCATGTTCCGGTGAATATTGCCGATAAGATGGCGGGGTTCGTCGGCCACTGCGTCAATACCGCCAGGCAGGCGCGCAAGTGCGTCCACGAACTCGACAACATGTTCGTTGCTGATCCTGACAGTGCATTGCACTCCCGCATCGCGTCAATGATCGACGAAATCGAGCATATGGAAGCCGAAACCGACGGACTCCAGGTGGAACTACGTGCAGGACTGCACGCCCTTGAGAGCGAGCTCGAACCGGTCAACATTGCGTTCCTCTATCGTGTCATCGAACTGACCGGCGAGATCGCCGATGCTGCCAATAGGGTTGGCCACCGGCTTCAGGTGGTCCTGTCCCACTAACACGTCAGCCCGGCGTGCAGTTTGTGCTGGCCTCCACCGTCGAGCGGCTAGCTGCGGCATCTGACTGAGCCTACAACTGCCAGCTGACTTCCAGGGCCATCGGCACCATCAAGAATCGCCTGTCGGCCAGAGTTC
>JBBDSK010000160.1:0-6400 GCA_040904985.1 Woeseia sp.
GCGGACCGAAGGGAGCCATTCCGCCAAAGGACCTCCCGCAGGGGATGCCGGAACCAGAGCCGTGGCCTGGGCTTAGCTTAGCCGATCACTTCCCAGGTGCCGTTCGCGTTGCGGCAGGCCGTTCGCTCCTGCGTGTCCGATCCTCTGACCGTTTCAACTTCAAATTCAAATTGACGGCAGGGGCGTCCGTCGCGCTCGTAAGTCTCCACCGGCGTCATCTCGAACGCATTGCCCGTGTCCGGGTTCTCCCAGGCCACGGTTTCGCCCGTGCGGCTGTTCTCCAGTGCAAGTCCTGCCTGCCGCCGATCGTCTTCCTCCATTCTTGCACCGATGCGCTCGCCGGCCATGCTGCCGATCAAGGCTCCGGCAATCATCGCGGCCGTCTGCCCGCTGCCGCTGCCGATCTGGCTGCCGGCGGCTGCGCCTGCCACACCGCCCAGGATTTGCCCTGCATCAGATTTGTCTATGCCGCGATCTTCATCCTGACCGGCACAGCCAGCCGCGATTACCACGCTTGCAAGAAGCGCTACGGGCGATTTTCGGTACAGCCTTGTCGATACTGTCTGCTTGTTCATGACAACCCTCGCTCGTAATAAAAAAAGGCCCCGTCCCTGGAGCCTTTTCTTTCCAGCTTCATTCCATCACTTACTCGGCTTCTTCCATTTCGCCCTGGATGGAGTCGAACTCCGACGGGGTCAGGTAACCATCCTGGTTGCTGTCCGCGTCAGAGAACTGTGCAACCAGTTCCTGGTTTTCCGATGCCTCTGACTGCGTAATGACACCGTCCTGGTTCTGGTCGAGCTCGTTAAAGGACTTCTTCTGTCCTTCGCCACCAGCGAACGCCATACCCGTTGCGAGTGTGAGGCCGCCTACAATTGCAATAATCTTGTTCATGCACTTACTCCTTGAGTTGATTTGAATCTGCTTCGCGACTGTCGGCCTTTCGGGCCGCTCAAGGTCACAATTGCAATTGCCATGCCAGTGCCTGTGTGAACTGCTCGTCGAGAATGCACGGCTCGCCCAAAGGAACGTCATGTGCGCGCAATCCATTACCAAACAATGCGATACGCCCGCATGAGTTGCTGGAAGAAGGGGTATCGCGGGGGCGTCGTTAAAGAGAGACAGGGTTGCAGCATCGGAATGTAGATTATGCAACGGCAGGAAATTTGTGCAGCGAGTGGACGGAGAACCGGCGATCTGAAAGCGTAAACGCGGCCGTTGCTAACCTCACAGCTCGACGCCGGCGAGCGCCATTGTTATCAGTGCCACGCTTCGGTCTCTGGTCCCGTCTGCTGCTCACCGCGCGGATACTGTGCCTTTGCAGTACTGCCATATCGCTCCGGATGGTCGAGGCGCGACTCGCGCCGTGCGCTGCGTTCGTTTGCGAATCGAAGAAGCGACCAGACGCAATAGCCGGCGACGGCGGCGGCAAGTGCGGTGGTCACCGGATGTTCCGTGGCCGTTCGCCTGCTGTTCGCGGCGAGCGTCGATGCGCGTTCAACAGGAAGGCGATGCGTAATCTTGTCTGCTGTGTGGCGAAGCCGTTTTCCGGCCGCATCGAAGACGCGACGACGCTTCTTCCTGCCCGGAAGCTCATTGAGCCGCTCCGACAAATCCTCCAAAGCGGATTCCACGTTGCTGATCGCAGCATCAAACTGCCTTTTCAGTTCTGCCTGTCTCATAGCTGCTCCTTTGACTGCTGTTGTGCACCCGGCGCGCATTGTCGGCGCCGGGCTTTGTTTCAATCCTATGCAAGTCCCCTGCCAGCACCCAGGCCCTTGTTTCGGTTGAGAAAAAAAGGCTTCAAACGGCAGCAAATCCCTCGCCCGTTGCAAAATCTGCCGACCGTAACTCGCTGTACTCCAACTTACGACTGTCGGCGAAGGCTCGGACATGGCGCAAAAAATGCAGGCAAGGAGTCACCTGCACCGGTCGTGAGGAACCAGTGAGCGCTGCGCCGGCAATATGGCTGAATCCGATCAAACGCTTCTTCTGATCAACAGGACTGCGCGCAAGGGCGACGCCGATTTGGCCGCAATGAGGGAACGGCTAGGGCAACTCGGTCGCATTATCGAGCCGGACGTTTCCGACAAGGAGGGCATGCAGAAAGTCATTGAGCAGCAGGCCGCGTCGGTGCGCCGGGTGGTCGTCGGCGGCGGAGACGGGACCCTGCACAATGCGCTGCCATCTGTGCTGGCAGCGAAGCTGCCGCTCGGAGTACTGCCACTCGGAACAGCGAACGACTTCGCGCGTTCCCTGGGGCTTACCGACCTCGATACAGCAGTCGAAGCTGTTATCGCAGGGCATGAGCGCTCCGTCGACGTCGGCGTAGTGAACGGGCACTACTTTCTCAACGCGGCGGGGGTGGGTCTGGGCCCGCGCATCAACCGCGAACTCGACAAAGGCAGCAAGTCGCGCCTGGGTGTGCTGAGCTACTTCGTGAATTTCTTGCGCAGCCAGCGGCACAGTCGCGGCATGCGAGCCCGGATCAGCTGCGACGACAAAGCGGTGGATGTCAAAAGCCTGCAAATAACGATCGGTAATGGCATCCACTACGGCGGCGGCATGACTGTCGCAAAAGACGCGAGGGTGGACGATGGCATTTTGGATGTCCTGTCTATTCCACCGCAGAGCCCCTTTAGTCTTCTGCTGCGCGGGCTGGCCTTCCGCACTGGCAACTTCGAGGGAAATGAGCACGTGCAGGTTTTTCGCGGCAGATTCGTCACGGTCCGGACGCGGCGTATCATGGAGGTTACGGCGGATGGAGAATTTGTAACGCAGACGCCGATCGAATGCCGCGTCATTGAAAGGGTGCTGCAAGTCTTTGCACCGCAGAAACCGGAGATGCCATGAACAATCTCGTCCTGACGGAATATCAAAGCGCCTGCCGTGCCGCCCACGAGCAGGTACAGCTTTTGCGGGACTTGTACGAGCACCTGTCGTCCAGCCATTCCGCTGTTGCCTCAGACCCTGGAGTGCAGCAGCGTCTGGGAGAACTGCAGGGTTTCCTCGATGTTCTTGCACGCGAACTGGAGCGTCAGGATCTGTTGCCCTCGCAGCCCGATCCGGAAAAGGAAGAAGCACTGGAATTTCTCACCGGCCTGAAGGGGCGCTTTACGACAGACGATAACAGTGCGGTAAGACAGCGCCTGGCCGCCGAGGAAAAGGAACTCCTGCGGCTTATCGGAACGTTGCGCCGGGAAAATTCTGCTGTTGCTCCGGATGACTGCCTCGCGGCCACGCGCGAGGCCATTCACCGCCTTTCGCCACCGGATAACGAGCAGGAGTGAACTTGCGGGCCCCGCGACCCGGAAGGTCCGATGGAGAAATCTGGACGTGAACCGGCGCCTGACGTAACAATACGGCCCCTGTACCTGGCGGCCGGATCCTAACGACACAGATGCAACAGCGGCTTTTTTCTTCGGCTTCTAAAGCGTGATCGGCAAGGCCGCAGCGGTGCTGGAGGAAGGGCGGACGGTGTGGAAAGTCGCGCACGCCGATCGCGTGGCGGTCCTGGTGGATGCGGCCGATTATTTCTCCGCCTTACGCAAGGCGATGCTGGCCGCGCGCCGCTCAATCGTCGTGCTGGGCTGGGACATCGATAGCCGCACGCCGCTGGTGGGGCGCTCGGGAAAAGCCGAGGACGGTGCCCCGCGGACGTTTCTTCCCTTTCTGGAGGCTCTCGCAAAAAGGAGACCCAAGCTCGACATTCGTCTGCTTCTGTGGGACTACACGCTTCTTTATGCTCTTGACCGCGAGCCGCTTCCGTCGCTAAACCTGCGATGGCGAACGCCGCCGCAGGTGAGCGTGGCGCTGGACGATTGCCTGCCGCTCGGCGCCAGTCATCACCAGAAGATCGTGGTTATCGATGGCAGGCTGGGGTTCTGTGGCGGGATCGATATTACCCTCAAACGCTGGGATACCTCCGAACATCTTCCACTTCATCCCGGACGCGTCGACGCGGACGAGGAGCCCTACCCGCCGGTCCACGATGTACAGATGTTCGTCGATGGGGAGGCTGGCCGGCGCTTGTCTGAAGTGAGCATACAGCGCTGGCAGGCGGCGACCGGTGAGCGGTTCTCCGTCGCGGATTCCGAACCGCAGTGGCCCGATGGCCTCGTTCCGGACTGCGAGGATGTGACGGTCGGAATTGCCAGAACGATGCCGGAAACCGAACGGAGCGCTGCCGTGACAGAAGTGCTGCAGCTTTACCTGGCGACGGTGAAGGCCGCGCACCGCTATATTTACATCGAAAATCAGTACCTGACTTCAGACGCCATCGCGGAGGCGATGGCAAAGCGCTTGCGTGAAGTCCCTGATCTCGAGCTGGTGCTGGTCACGCCGCGGGCGCCTGAAGGATGGCTGGAGAAGCGCACAATGGGCGCGGGGCAGCAAAGGATCATGCGGCAGTTGCTGACTCAGGACTTCAGTTCCCGCGTTCGTTTTCTCTATCCATCAGTCGGCTCCGGTAAGCCGGTACCCATACTGGTGCACGCGAAACTGATGATTGTGGACGACGTTCTTATCCGCGTCGGGTCCTCGAATCTCAACAATCGATCAATGGGCGTCGACACAGAATGCGACCTTGTCGCGACCGCTGAGACCGAAAAGCAGCGTGAGGGAATTCGTTCAGTCCTGCATCGCTTGCTGTCGGAGCACCTCGGCGTCAAGGCAGGCGAGGTGGCGGACCAACTGAAGGCGACTGGCTCGATCATCCAGGTGACGGAGTCGCTCGGAGGTCGTCCGGGTCACGAGCGCCGGCTCTCGCCACTGAAGGTAAAGGGCGGGCATGGTGCTCTGGAAGAGACGCTCATCCTGGTGGCTGATCCGGAAGAGCCGATCCGCCCGGTGGATTTCGTTGGTGACATGCTTGGCGCGGACGAGCGGCAACCCACCGCCTTCAGCCGGATCCTGCGGCTCGCCTCAGTGGCCATTGTATTGTTGGGGATGGTTCTTGCCTGGAATTTCACGCCTCTCGCCGAACTTGCCGATCCCGATGCCCTCGTGACCGCCCTTGAGGGCTTGCGCGGCAACTGGTGGATCTATCCTGTGATCCTCGGCCTTTACATGCTCGGCGGGCTGGTCCTGTTTCCGGTCACGGTGCTGATTGCCGTCACGGGACTTCTTCTCGGGCCGCTGTCCGGATGGTTCTGGGCCATGGTGGGCTGCCTGGCGAGCGCCTGGATTGGCTATGGCGCCGGACGCTGGCTCGGCGGCACGTCTGTTCAGCACATCTCGGGGCGGGCATTCTGGGCCGTCTCCGCGGCGCTACGCAACCGGGGAATGATCGCGGTTGCCGCCCTGCGCATGGTGCCGGTTGCACCGTTCACTGTTGTCAACTTGGCCATCGGCGCCGCCGGCGTGCGTGCGCGTGTGTACCTTGCCGGAACTTTTCTCGGCATGCTGCCGGGTACCTTTATTCTGACCATGCTCGGGGATCGACTGCGGGAAGCCTGGCGTGATCCTGCGCTCGCGAACGTCCTGCTGTTCGGCCTGGTGATCGGCATCTGGCTGGGACTCGCGTTCCTGTTGCAAAGGTTTGTATCGCGGCTCTCGAGGCGCGAGAGCTGAAGCGTGGCTGAAGGCAAAATACGCGTCGTTACCTGGAATGTTCACAGTTGTATCGGCATCGACCGCCGCTTCGACCCGGAGCGGGTGAAAGACATTATCCTCTCGCTCGATCCGGATATCGCCGCCTTGCAGGAGGTGGACAGTCGGCGCGATTTGCGTGACGGTTTCGATCTTCTCGGCGACTGCCTTGGCAGCCACCGTGCCACGGTACGCACCATTCGCACCGCCGACGGCGATTACGGGCATATGCTTTTGAGCCGCTGGGAAATTGCCTCCTGGACACATCATGACTTAAGTTTCGGCCGACGCGAGCCGCGCTCTTTGATCGAGGCGCGAATCGAGACGGACCATGGACCGATCAGTATCTTCGCAACTCACCTGGGTCTTAATCGAGGCGAACGGCGCGCGCAGGCGGCCACGGTGATGGCTCTTGCGGAAGCCGAGGAGCTGCCGACGGTCGTGCTGGGAGACTTCAACGAGCCGACCGGCCGCGGCACGGCAGGGCGCATGCTGAGCCGCAAGTTCCATTCGGCGGGGCGCCTGCCGACCTATCCTTCGCTGTGGCCCCTCCTGCCTCTGGATCGCATCTGGTTCGGACAAGGCGTCGACCTTATCGATAGCGCCGTCCATACGCCCGCCCGCCGCGCCTCCGATCACCTGCCGCTGTGGGCCGACCTCAGGCTGAGCGAGCGGACAAGCGAGAGCCCGCGCAATCGGTGACGAATGCGCGCTGATCCAACGGCCCGTGAAGGTTAACAGCACGAGCAACCACGACCCCCCGGGCGGGGGGGGGGGGGGGGGGGGGGGGGGGGGGGGGGGGGGGGGGGGG
>JBBDSK010000161.1:0-6353 GCA_040904985.1 Woeseia sp.
ATCGGACTGCCGCATTACGCTTATCCATCCCCCCGGCTACGACTACTTCGAAATCCTGCGTTCGAAACTGCACTGGGGCCGCGACAGCCGTGTCCGCGGCGGCCCGCGGGACTGATCAGGCAGATGCTGAAGCGCCTCCACGTCAGGAACTTCGCCATCATCGACCGGATCGAGGTGGAATTCGACGGCGGCATGACGGTTCTGACCGGCGAAACGGGGGCGGGAAAGTCCATCCTGGTCGATGCCCTGGCCCTGGTGCTGGGCGAGCGCGGCGGCACCGGCCTCGTCCGGCCGGGTGCACCTCGTGCTGAATTCAGTGCGGAGTTCGACCTGTCAGGACAAAAAGAAGCCAGGAACTGGTTGTGCGAACAGGCACTGGACTCGGAGGACGAGTGCCTGTTGCGGCGTGTCATCAGCGAGGACGGCCGCTCGCGGGCGTTCATCAACGGCAATGCCGTGCCGTTGCAAAACCTGCAGCATCTCGGCGAAAAGCTGCTCGACATTCACGGTCAGCATGCACACCAGTCGCTCGGCCGGCGCAGTGTGCAACGGGACCTGCTGGACCATTTCGGCGGCCTGCAATCGGCCCGGGCCGCGACGGCCGGCGCTTTTGCAGACTGGCAGGCGGCGGTGAAACGCCTGCAAGACCTGCAGGAGGCCGAAGAGAACCGGGCTGCGCGGCTGGATCTGCTCGGCTTCCAGACCCGGGAACTCGACGCGCTCGACCTGGGCGCCGGCGAATATGACGCGCTTTCTTCGGAACGCCAGCGGCTGAAAAGCCGTGCTGCGCTTGCCGATGGCGTGACCCGCGCCCTGCTGTCTCTTTATGATGACGATGGGGCAAATGCGCAAAACCTGCTGGCCAGCGCGTGCCAGGTGATCGAGAGCAGCAGTGCGCTGGATCCGGATTTGCAAGCCGTGCACTTGATGCTCGAAGAGGCCTCGATACAGGTTTCCGAGGCGGCGGACAGCCTGCACCGCTACCAGGAATCGCTGGAGATGGATCCGGGCCGGCGTGACTGGGTCGAGGAACGGTTGGACGCGATTCAGGTCGTGGCGCGCAAACACCGGGTCGAGCCGGGCGAACTGCCGGAGCTGCAGCTCCGCCTTTCAAAGCAGCTCGAGGATCTGTCCGACGCGGCAGCGACTGGCAAACGGCTCGAGGAGCATGCGGCAACCGCGAAGTCCCGCTACCTGCAGGCGGCCCGAGTGCTGTCGCAGGGGCGGCGAAAGGCGGCAGCGAAATTCGCCGCGGGCGTCCAGAAGGCCATGCAGGGCCTTGGCATGCCCGGCGGCGCATTCGAGGTTGAGCTGCGGCCTCTGGGCGAGGACCAGGGTAAAGCGTCCGGGCTCGATCACGTCGAGTTCCTGATCAGCGCCAACCCGGGGCAATCGCCGCAGCCGCTGGCGAAGATCGCTTCGGGCGGCGAGCTGTCGCGTATGAGTCTGGCGGTCCAGGTCATTGCCAGCGATGGCAGCCTGATTCCCACGATGGTGTTCGATGAGGTGGACAGCGGGGTCGGCGGGGGCGTCGCGGAGATGGTCGGGCGCCGGCTGAAGGATCTGGGCGCAAACCGGCAAGTGCTGTGCGTAACGCATTTACCGCAAGTCGCCAGCCTTGCCGATCATCATTTCCGCATCAGCAAAACAAGCGACGGCAAGTCGACTGCGACTTTAGTGGGTCGGCTGGACCGCGAGCAGCGTATCGAGGAGCTGGCGCGCATGCTCGGCGGCGTCAAAATAACCCGGCGAACCCGCGATCATGCCGCCGAAATGCTGCAGGCCGGGACCGGCGAGGGCGGCAAAGCCGCCGCGAGGGCGGCGGAGACATAGCGCCTCCGCGATCACAACCTCCCGCGAGCGAGGCGAGGAATCCACCTCGTAACCCGAGCTCACCTGGGTTTTTTCTTTTCCCGGGGGCGAACGTACAGAACCAAACTGTGGTCGATCAGCTCATAGCCGTGCTTTTCGGCGATTTCGCGCTGCAGCCGCTCGATCTCGTCATTCATGAACTCCACGACGTCGCCCGTCTCCACACAAACCATGTGGTCGTGGTGCTCGCCTTCGTCCATCTCGAAAACGGAGTGCCCGCCCTCGAAATTGTGGCGGGTCACGAGGCCGGCCGACTCGAACTGGGTCAGAACGCGATACACGGTAGCCAGCCCTATATCTTCGCCGATCTCCAGCAATTCTTTGTAAATATCTTCAGCGCTCAGATGGCGCGTCTGGCTGCTCTCGAGAATCTCGAGTATTTTCAGTCGCGGCAGCGTGACCTTGAGGCCGGCCTTGCGTAGTTCCTGACGTTGAAACATGGAGGAAATCCTCATGGCGACGCGAACCTGCGGCAACTATCGCGACGCAGGGCGAGAAGGTATGATGCGCGGCTATTATACCCGGATGATTACGGCGCTCCACCGCAAGGCAGCGAATCGCCCGCGGAGCGGAGCGCTGCAAGTCGAAGATTTGCAGCGCTGTGTTCCTGCGACTCATACTTCACGCGCGAAATGCCGGCGACCGGAACGCGCAACCACGAACGCGGACGCAAAGAGCCAAATTACTGTGCGAAAACTCCTGATTGTTTTTCTGATTTTGTTCACACTGCCTATCGCGTCGAGTTGCGTCTACCAGGCATCCCTCTCACAGGGAAACCTGCTGAAACAGGAAGATCTCGATCAGCTGAAGGTGGGCATGACCCGCAGCCAGGTTCGTTTCCTGCTCGGCACGCCGATGATCGACGATCCGTTCCATGAAGAGCGCTGGGACTACGTCTACTATCTCAGAGTCGGTCGGGACAAGGCGACATTCAAGCGCTGGGTGTCCATCTACTTCGACGGTGACACGGTCAGGGACATCGTCGACGACCAGGAACTGAAACCGGATCTTTAGTTTTTTCGTAAAGCCGCTTTCGAGTCGCCAGCGAGAATCAGCTCTTTCTCTTCCCCTCCGCCGCCAGCTTGCGGCGTGCCTCGCGCGGATCGAGTTGCAGCGGCCGGTACAGTTCGACCCGGTCGCCATCCTGAAGCAGGTGACTTCTCGGGACGGGATTTCCCCAGACCCCCGCCGCACACTGCTGGATATCCTCGTCCGGGAACAGTCTGGCCAAAGACGATGCTTCGATCGCCTCGGCCACTGTTGCACCGGCATCGAGCTGCAGGCTGACAATTTCCTGCCTCTCCGGCAGGGCAAACACAACCTCGACCTCAAGGCTTCTCTTCTGTTCCGACACAGCGGGACTACCGAGGACCGAAAACTTCCCTGGCGCGGCTGGTGAACGCGTCTACCAGCGAGTCTCCGGCATCCTTGAAAAAACGCCCGAACATGATGTCGATGAGCCGGCTCTCGAACTGGAAGTCGAGTTCAAGCGATACCTTGCAGCCCTGCCCCTCCAGTTCGCGAAACCGCCAACCGCCTTCCAGGTGACGAAAAGGACCGCCAACCAGCTGCATATCGATTGCTTCGAATTCCCTGCGGGTGTTTCGGGTCGTGAAGTGCTTGCTGATTGGACCTTTATGCAGCTCCAGCGTTGCGACCACGGAGTCGCCGGCGCGGCTCTCGACGGTGGCGTCGTTGCACCATGGCAGAAACTGCGGATACGCGTCTATATCGTCGACCAGGCTGAACATCTCAGCCGGGCTATACGGCACCAGCGCGCTGCGATCTACCTTGCGCATCGGCCCGACAGGTGGCGTCATCCGCTTGTTGACAGGTCGGGCAACAGACCGACCGCTTTCAGAAAGACGAAAAGAATCGCCACCGGCGCCACAAACCGAGCCGCAAAACGCCACAGCTTGTAAAGCCCTCCGGCGCCGTGAAGCTCCTCCGCGGATGAGTTGCGGGACATCACCCAGGCGGCAAATACGGTGATGAACACGCCGCCGAGGGGCAGCATGATGTTGCTCGTCAGATGATCGATGTTGTCGAAAATAGTGCCTTTGTAGAACTTGAAGTCCTGCAGCACGTTGAACGAAAGAACCGTGCCAAAGCCGACGACCCAGATAACTCCCCCTACGGCAACAGCCGCCTGCGCGCGGGTACGGTTGAACCTCTCGACCAGCCAGGCGACGGCTGGCTCCATCAGGCCGATGGCCGAGGTCCAGGCGGCAAAAACCAGCAGCACGAAAAAGATCGTGGCGAAGAAGTCGCCTCCCGGCATCTGGCCAAAGGCGAGCGGCAAGGTAAAGAACACCAGCCCGGGGCCCTCTCCCGGGTTGAGGCCATTTGCGAATACCAGATGGAAGATGACCAGCCCGGCCAACAGCGCGATGCCGGTATCCGCCAGAACGACCGCGGCCGAGGTGCCGGTGATGGAGGTTTCGGACGGCAGGTATGCCCCGTAGGCCATCACGGCTCCCATACCGATACTCAAAGTGAAAAACGCCTGGCCCATCGCCACCAGGACGCTCTCCCAGGTGAGGGCATCGAAGTCGGGCGTGAACAGGAACGCGACGCCTTCGGCGAAGTGCCCGGACGTCATGGCATAGCCCAGAAGGGCAAGAATCAGTACCAGCAATGCCGGCACCAGGAAACGAACCGCCTGTTCCAGCCCCCGCTCTACGCCTCGCGCGACGATGAACACGGTCGTCGCCATAAAAAGTGTGTGGCACAGGGCGACGAGCCGCCAGTCGCCCGTAAAGCCGGCAAAGGATGCACCCACCTCGTCGGCTGTTATGCCTGAAAAGATGCCGCTGGCGCTTTTCACCGTGTAAGCCATGGTCCAGCCGGCAATGACGCTGTAGTAGGACAGGATGAGGATGCCCGCGATGACTCCCAGCGCACCTACCAAGCCCCAATGGCGTGAGCTGCCTTCCTCTTCGCCGAGAAGGGCCATGGTTGCCACCGGGTTTCTCCGGCCGCGGCGTCCGATCAGGATTTCCGACATCATCACCGGCATGCCGATGGCGAACACGCACAGCAGGTAAACGAGTACGAAGGCCCCGCCGCCGTTTACACCGGCCAGGTAGGGAAATTTCCAGATGTTGCCGAGACCGACAGCCGCCCCCGTGACGGCCAGGATAAAGGCCATGCGGGATGACCAGTTGCCGTGAAGCGAGGTACGCGGCGCCTTGGTGGCTGCTTCTTGATTTGGCATGCACGTCTCTGTGCGTTGAGATGCCGGGATTCTGGATGAATTTCCAGGGCCACACAACAGACAGCAGGCCGGCCCCACTGCCGTATAATCGCGAGCCCCGCCGTTTGGCACCCACGTGAATTCACCGAAGGCCCATGAGCGCAGCTGACAAGCAACGGAAAGCCTCGAGCACAATCGCACTCAACAAGAAGGCGCGCCACGATTTTTTTATCGAGGAAACCTTCGAGGCGGGTATCGCCCTGGAAGGCTGGGAAGTAAAGAGCCTCCGGGCCGGCCGTGCGCAGCTGACAGAGGCTTACGTGCACCTTCGCTCGGGCGAAGCCTGGCTGCTGGGAGCCCACGTCACCCCCCTTATTACCGTATCGACGCACGTTCATCCGGACCCGGCCCGCACGCGCAAGCTTCTGCTGCATCGCGGCGAGCTTGACCGCCTGGTGGGCGCGGTCGAGCGCAAGGGCTACACGCTGGTGCCGCTCAAGTTGTACTTCAAACAGGGGCGCGCCAAGCTGGAAATCGGCCTGGCGAAGGGCAAGAAGCAGCACGACAAGCGCGCCACTAAAAAAGAGCAAGACTGGCAGCGCGAAAAGGCGCGGGTGTTGAAATCCGGGAATCGCTGAAACTACCGGTACTTACCTCCTCTTATTAATGCTTTTTGTCGGACGATTCCCGGTCCAGTTCCTGCGCCGCCTCCGCCCATTTCACCAGCGGCGCAAGCGTCTGGAATAACTGTTCGCCCCGGGCTGTCAGGCGATAGCCAAGGCCGGGAATCGTTTCGATCACCGCCAGGTCCCGCCATTCATTCAGGCGCGACTGCAGGACTCCCGGCGATATCCCGCCGCCTGCCTCACGGAGGGCGCGAAAATTGAGGGGCCCGCGGCGCAGTTCCCACAGAACGCGCAGTGACCAGCGTCGGCCCGAGAGCGCCAGAAGTGTCGCCATCCGGGTCGATGTGGGAGCGGTCCGGGCGGCCTGCAGCCCTTTAGTCATAACGGCCTCGTCACTGCGCTACTGAATCAGTAGCGCAGACTGTACCTGGCTTCGTATTTCGTAGCAAGCGTCGCAAAGGTAGAAATTTGCAGCAAGCTGTCCGTCAGGCCGGGCTGAGGAAAAGGGAACGGGGCGATTGTTTTTTGGTCTCGAGTCCATACACTACGGTCACGGAACGGGGCATGGGCCCTCTTCCTGACACGGGGGCGACACGGCTTCGACGTGGGTCGCGAAACTCCGGGTGCATGCCGAGGGACAGATTACCTCGTAAATCCAG
>JBBDSK010000162.1:0-6318 GCA_040904985.1 Woeseia sp.
TGGCTTACGCGGCCGCCTGGGCGTGGCGCGTACCATTCAACATTGCCGCTCCCTGCGCGCTGATCGGCACCTCCAATTTCTTCGAGCTGGCTGTCGCTGTGGCAATAAGCCTGTTCGGGCTCAACAGTGGCGCGGCGCTGGCAACGGTGGTCGGCGTCCTGGTCGAGGTGCCGGTCATGCTGTCGCTGGTGGCGTTTGCGAACCGGACGCAGCGCTTCTTTCCGCAGGATCGAGCGGTACGAACAACGGCAGCATGATATTGTGCATTCTGTTGCAGCAGTGCCGGCGCTGAAGAAGCAGCGCAAATTTTAGCTGAAGCCTCGAGGTTCTGACGCTGTAGTCAGCGGGCAGTTCCCCGCAGGCCCCGGGTGCAGTAGGCTTTACTCCTCTGGCATCATTACCGATGCGGCGAAAGCTTCAGGCTCAGGAACTTCCTGAATTCCCCCTGTTACAGCAATTACAGCAATACCCGAAGATGACCTTTTTCGGGCGGCTCGCGCCGCTGTCGCTTCAGCGGAGATCACTAATGACGGAAAACACAAGGGCAGGTTTGCAGGAGCACGTTAATAAGCTCGTCAACCACATCCAGGCAGAACACCCGGAACTGCTGGGCGTCGTCCAGAGCTTCCGCCGTCTCGACAAAGTCGCATACAGCCTCGGGCTGCTGGACAGGACTAGGTCCTATGTAACGCGGATTCCGTGGTGGCCGCTGATTTCCGTGCTCGGCACGTTTTCCTCGGGCAAATCCACGTTCATCAACCAGCTTCTCGGACAGCCGCTGCAAAAGACCGGCAATCAGGCTGTCGATGACAAATTCACGGTCCTCTGCTACAGCCCGGAAAACACGCCGAGAGTATTGCCGGGCATCGCGCTGGACAGCGACCCCCGCTTCCCCTTCTACCGTATAAGCCGCGAGATCAACAAGGTAATCGAGGGTGAAGGGCAGCGGTTGGACTCCTACCTGCAGTTGAAGACCTGCAGCAGCGAGCAGCTGCGTGGCAAGATCGTTATCGACTCGCCCGGTTTCGACGCGGATGCGCAAAGAACATCGACGCTGCGGATTACGGACCACATCATCAATCTTTCCGACCTGGTGCTGGTCTTTTTTGACGCGCGCCATCCCGAACCTGGTGCCATGCGAGACACGCTTGATTATCTCGTTTCGAGCACCTTACAGCGACCGGACTTCAACAAGTTTCTGCACATCCTCAACCAGATCGACAATGCGGCACGCGAAGATAACCCGGAGGAAGTTTTTGCCGCCTGGCAGCGCGCGCTCGCGCAAAAAGGGCTTACGGCCGGGCGCTTTTATCGAATCTACGATCCCGACGCCGCCATGCCGATCGAAGATGAACATCTCAAGCAACGCTTCGAGTCCAAGCGAGATGAGGATATGGCCGAAATTCTCCACCGCATCGCAGAACTGGAGGTCGAGCGCTCCTACCGCGCGGTCGGGAAACTCGAACACACTGCCAAGAGCATTCGCGAGCAACTTGTACCCAGGCTAAGGGAAGCGCGCCGCGCCTGGCGACGGCGAGTACTCTTGTTCGACGGCCTCGCCTTTGGCGGCCTTTTTCTTCTGCTACTCGTAATTACTGGCGCTCTCGGCTATTGGGAAGGCGTCCGGTTCCGGCCGCCATGGATCGATTCGCTGATTCAGAATCCTCTGCTGCTGTGGGCCGCGATTGCCGTTATCGTTCTGGCCGCAGTGCAGCTACACCGGTATCTACGCAATATCGCCGGCCGCATGGTGTTGAAAAAGATTCGTCAGGACAAATCCCTGGGGGATAGTGCCGGCGGTGTTGCCGAAGCGTTTCACAAGAACGTTCGCTCCTGGTGGCCCTTCGTTTTCACCCAGCCGGTCGGCTGGAACGTGTGGACGCGACGACAGCTCGACTCGATCCTCAACGAGGCATACGGCGCCGTTCAGGAACTCAATGACCGGTACACCGACCCCTCCGGGAGCCGAAGCCCGGACTCTTCCGCGACACCGGCGGTGTAAGCCCCGCATCTCATGAGCCGCCAGCGCAAGGGCACGACCAAACCCGGCTTTTCATAACCGGTAACTCGGCACGATTCCTGCGGCGAACGCCGGTCGTGAACAGGGAGGATACATTCCGGAGACTGCATCCATCCCTTTTTCGCGTCAGCGGATCGGTGGAACAACGTGGCCCATCTGACGATCTCTCGCCCAGCCGTTAACGGGCTGAATTCGGCTTTCCGTGATCTGCCGCAGCTCGGACTGACGCTCTGCCCATTCCGCCTCCAGCGTGTCCAGCC
This sequence comes from Woeseia sp., assembly GCA_040904985.1. Lineage (GTDB taxonomy): Bacteria > Pseudomonadota > Gammaproteobacteria > Steroidobacterales > Woeseiaceae > IDS-8. The sequence goes on from JBBDSK010000162.1 coordinate 2,281, forward strand.
GGGTTCTGACCCCGTCAGTCACCGGCGCGCCGGAGTCGTCAATGACGTCCAGGACATAGCGTAACTGCCCATCCAGCATAGAGGCCCAGGCATCTTCGTCTTCGTATGTCTGGTGCTTGCGCTGGTTAATCAGGCCCTCCCAGCTTTCGATATCCTCTACAGCGGCTTTTCCAAGTTGCTGCAGTTCGCGGTCGTCGTGGGCGGTCATCAGCGCCTCGACTTGCAGCCGGGCCTGTTTCGCGGCCTCCAGCGTAAACTGCACGTCGTTCAGCAAACCCTTGACCTCCTGCAGCGTTCGGGCCCACTCCTGCACTTCGGGGTCGCTTGCGAACGAACGCGGATCATTGGCCACGGTGAAGGTGGTCGTCGTGGAGGCGTCTCCAAGGGCGATCCGCGCGCGGTACTCTCCTGCTGCAACACTCGGGCCGTCGTAGCCCGCCTGCAAAAGGTAGCCCTCGACGCAGTGGATGTCCTCGCTCTTCATGTTCCAGCCCCACTTGTTGAGTCCCTTCTCCATTTTCGGGTACTCGAGTTCGAACGGGCGGCGTGGATCCATGTTGGCAATCTCACAGCGATCCTGGTCGGACTCCTCGCTGGAATACTTGCGCACGAGTTCGCCGTTGCTGTCGCTGATTTCGATGGTCAGGATCGCGTTTTCATCCGGTTCGCTGGCCAGGTGGTAATAGAGTGGAACCGCGGCGGGTGGGTTGGCGCCTTCGGTTTGCCCGCCCTTGCCGCCACTTCGGCCCAGTTCTTTCACGGGCGGGGCGTAGACGTGCAGCGGTTTCTTGAGGAGACTGTCCTGCGCCTGGCGAACAACGAACAAGTCGTCCAGTACCCAGAATGCGCGGCCCTGAGTTGCCACCACCAGGCCATCCTCCCTGGCGCGCAGGTCGGTGATCGGTACCGCGGGCAGGTTCAGGGCCAGCGACTGCCAGTCCCCACCGTCGTTGTGGGAGACGAACATGCCCTTTTCAGTGCCTGCGTACAGCAGTCCCTGGTGCAGCGGATCCTCGCGCACCACGCGCACGAACGAACCCTCTGGAATGCCCTTCTCGATCCGCCTCCAGTTGCGCCCATAGTTCGTGGTCTTGTAAATGTAAGGGCTGAAGTCGTTTAGCTTGTAACCGGTAACGGCGACATAGGCCGTCCCTTCCGTGTGCGGGGACAGCTCGATCGCATTGATCATCGCCTCGCCGCGGTGCGGCGGCGAGATGTTGGTCCAGTTTTCGCCACCGTCGCGCGTGATGTGCATGAGGCCATCATCGGCGCCGACCCAGATCGTGCCTTGTTCCGTTTCCGATTCCACGATGTAGAAAATCGTATGGTAAAACTCGGCGCCGACATTCTCCGGCGTCAACGGCCCGCCGTTTCGACCCATCCGTTCCGGGATGGCACGCGTCAGGTCCGGGCTCACTTCTTCCCAGTGCAGGCCGCGATCTCTGCTTTTCAGGAGTTTCTGGGTACCGTAATAGATCACTTCCCGGTCATGCGGTGAGGTAATCACCGGCGCATTCCAGTTGGCCCGGTACTTGAGATCCTTCGAGTCCTTGCCGTACACCAGTTCCGGAAATGGAATAATGGATCGGGTTTTCTTCGTCTCGTGGTCGTACTCGGTCAGGGTACCGTTGATCGTCGTGGCATACACGAGGCGCGGATCGTCCGGGTCGAACGCGATGTGCGCGCTCTCGCCCCCTCCGACAGAATGGTAGTCCTCTTCGCCGATGCCGGAGTCCCACGTCCACGCGGCGATCGCCACCGTGGAGTTGTCCTGCTGCCCGGCGTACATGTGGTAGGGTTTCTGGTCGTCGGTGATGACGCGGTAGAACTGTGCGGTCGGCTGGTTATAGATGCTCGACCACGTTTCGCCACCATCGAAAGTGACTGTCGCACCGCCGTCATTGCCATTGATCATGATGTTGCTGTTGTCGGGATTGATCCAGTGATCGTGATGATCCCCGTGCGGCGTCCCGATCTTTTCCCAGGTCGCACCGCCATCTACGGACTTCATCAGTGGCACGTTCAGTACCCAGACCGTGTTCGGATCGCTCGGATCCGCCCTTATGTGGATGTAATACCACGCGCGCGAATGCAGTACGCGGTGGCCGTTGATCAGTTTCCAGGTTTCACCGTAATCATCGCTGCGCCAGAGACCGCCCTTTTCCGGCTCTGCCTCAATGATGGCGTAGATGCGTGAAGGCTTGCTCGCGGACACGTCGACGCCGATCTTGCCGACGAGACCCGGCAAACCGCCTTCGAGTTTTTCCCATGTGTCGCCCGAATCCGTGCTCTTGTAGATGCCGCCGCCCTGCCCGCCAGACTTGATGAACCACGGCTTCCTGCCGTGATGCCACATCGCGGCGTAGAGGATGCGCGGATTGGTCGGATCCATCGACAGGTCAGAGGCGCCGGTGTCGGCATTCACCTTGAGAACGTGGTCCCAGCTCTTGCCCCCATTGGTCGTGCGGTAGACGCCCCGTTCCTCGTTCGGCGCCCAGATCTGGCCCTGCGCGGCGACGTAGGCAATGTCCGGATCAGTCGGGTGAACCTCGATGTGCGACACCTGGCCGGCCGCTGGCAAACCAATGAACTGCCATGTTCTGCCGGCGTCAGTGGATTTCCAGACGCCCTCACCCTGGCTCGTGGTAACGCCTCGTATAGGTGACTCGCCGGTGCCGACGTAGATGACGTTCGGATCGGACTCCGAGACGGCGACCGCCCCGATCGTACCGACCGGAATCTGTTTATCCGAAATATTCGCCCAGGTAACGCCGGCGTTCTCGGTTTTCCAGACTCCGCCGCCCGTGGCGCCCATGTAATAGAGTTGCGGGTTCCCCGGCACACCGGCTACCGCCGTCACGCGGCCGCCGCGCCAGGGGCCGATGAGACGGTAGTCGACTCCGTCGATCAGCGCTTCTTCAACGGCTTGAGCCGGTGCGAAAACAGAGCTTGTGGCCCAAAAAATAAATACCGAAAGCGCGTATACCGCGCGGCGCAGGCTATCGTTCATACTATGGTTCCCCGGATCCTGAAATTGGCGTTCGCAGACTGGCATAATTCACAGCTGCATAACGTTAACGCCCTGATGCCCGGAATGACAGCATTACGGCGTGGCGTCTCATAATTTGAAGCGCCGCTTTCAGATCGCGCCGATAAATCGGAAACTGGCAACCTGAAATCTCGCGTGGCGACAGGGCCGAAGGATATTGTGCGGCTGCCGCATCAGAAGCCTCCCGGGAGGTTCGGGGGCGCTCGCTATTTTCTCTCATCGACCATTGAAACGACAGGCAACTGTAAGGGAAGGCACAATACGATGCATCGGCTGTTGAAGACCGGCGAACGATTCGACGCCGGGACTGTGGAGTACCGATCCCTGTGGTAGCGCTGCCCTCTGCATATCGCTGCGCCGCAATAAAGCTTTTCTTTGCGTTAGCGGCGTTCAGCATCGCGAGCAACTCCTTCGGACAAACGCTCATTGAAGAGGTAGTCGTCACTGCGTCGAAGCGCGAGCGACGTGCGCTCCAGCCGGCTGTGGAAATTGATCGCGCACAGGTCGCCGAACGGGCACCGGTCGCGCTTACCGACGTCCTGAAAAGCCTGCCGTCGGTTGGCATTCGCACCAATTCCCGGGGGGAGGCGGTGCTGCGCCTTCGAGGCTCCGAAGAACGACAGACGGGAATTTTTCTCGACGGGGCGCCGCTCAGCGTGCCGTGGGATGGTCGCGTGGACCTGAGCGCGCTGCCGGCCGGCATCGTCGAAAGCGTGCGGCTTACGCCCAGCGCCGCGCCGATCGAGTACGGCCCCAATTCCGTGCTGGGTGTCGTCGACGTGCAGACGCCGGTCTCGGTGATGCCGGGATTGCGCAGCCTGCAGGCGGAGCTCGCCACCGAGGACAGTGGCTCGGTGAGCGCCGCTGGCGGCGCGAGCGCCGGCGGCTTCGACTGGATGTTTGGCGGCGGGTATCGCCGCATTGGCGGCGAAGCCGTCAGCAGCACCGCGGTATTTCCCTACGGTCCGTTGGAAGGCGGAAGGCGTGCC
>JBBDSK010000163.1:0-6280 GCA_040904985.1 Woeseia sp.
CGATCGAAAGGGCGTTACCAATGCGGTCGAGCAGGGGATGATCGCGGCAACGATTATGAGTATCCCGGTCATGCTTGCCGTCTGGTACCTGGGACCGGCGCTGCGACTGGCTGAGCAGGACGCCAATGTCGTCAGACTCATTACCGCTTACTCGCAGCCGCTGACGGCCGGGGTATTGCCGGTCCTGTGGTTCACCGTCCTCAGAAATTACCTGAGCGCCGTTGCCAAGGCATCCGCGGTCATGACCATCACGTTTGGTGCACTGCTGCTCAACCTGGCGCTCAACTATGCACTGGTGTATGGCAAATTCGGCATGCCGGCGCTTGGTGTCGTGGGCGCAGGTATTGGCACCACGATCGTCAACTGGACCATCTTTTGTCTCCTGGCGGGGCACGTTGTCGTCGCGAAGCGCTTTGCAACGTATCGGCCCCGGTTGATCCCGCGAGTAATCGACCCCGATGTTTTGCGCGACATTTTCGCGCTCGGACTCCCGATCACTGCTGCACAGCTGCTCGGCGCCGGCATGTTCACGGCCAGTGCCGTTTTGATCGGCATACTGGGCGCGGATTTCCTGGCGGCGCAGCAGATTGTCTACACGGTCATCTATGTTGCACTGAGCACGTCCCTGGGCATCGGCGACGCTGTACGGGTTCGCGTTGCCTACGGCATTGGAGCCAGGTCCGTCGAGGCCGCGCGGGCCTCGACGATGATCGGCCTCAGCATGGCTGCGGCGGTTACTGTCTTCGCGTCCGCGACGCTCTGGCTTTTTCCCGAACTGATTGTCAGCATCTTCCTCGATACCGACGCCCTCGCCAATGCGGGTGTGCTGCTGCTCGCGGTGAATTTGTCCGTCTACGCCGGGTTGTTCCAGGTTTTCGATGGCGTTCTCATTGTCCTGGCAAATGCCCTTCGAGGGCTGCGTGACACCCGGTCGCCGATGTGGATCGGGCTGTTTAGCTACTGGTTCGTCGGTATCGGCACAGGCGCGATCCTGTGCTTCCCGCTGGAGTTCGGCGCAGTGGGACTATGGTGGGGCCTGATCCTGGGTCCGGTTACCGGGAATGTCCTGATGGCCGCCAGGTACCGCCGCCGCATTGCGGAGGCTGCCGGCGGGCAGGAGCGAACAATTGCCGGAACCGCGGGCTGAGCCAGAAAGCTGTTCGCGCTCCTGGTTTGCGGCCGTTTGCAAAAAGCTTCGCTGCACAGGCTGCAGCCGGTCAGAATCCCGCGTCTCCCGTCGGCCAGGCGGGGCTGTCGCCGAATTGCTGGCCGTGCTTGTCGACGTAGTCGATGGCCTCTTCCATGATGTCGAGGCCGTTGCGCAATGTCTGCTCTTGCATATTGAGCGCCGGATACATCCGGATGGCGTTCTCGCGATCGCTGATGGCCCAGACACCGTTCTCCAGCATCCGGCTGCGTACAGCTCTTGCGAACCACCAGTCCTTTTCGCTCACCGAGCAAAAGCCCGCTCGTTCGCACTTCACGCACAATGTCGTACCGCTCCCAGCCCCGCATGATTTCCGCGGCGAGATCGCCGAGCTTCGCAGCGTGCTCGATTACGCCGTCACGTTCGAAGATCTCCAGCGTTTTCAGGCCCGCGGCGCAGCCGGCCGGCGTGCCGGCGAAAGTCGAGCCGGAATGGAATTCGGGGCAGTCGCCCAGTATCTCGTCTCTCGCCGCAATGCCCGCGCAGGGCGCGATGCCGCCGGACAGGTTCTTGCCGACGACCAGGATGTCCGGCAGCACGTCGTAGTGCTCGATCGCCCACATCTTTCCCGTTCGGCCGAGCCCGGTCAGGACCTCATCGACGACGAGCAGCCAGTCGTTTCGGTCACAGACCTCCCGCAGGCCGGTTATGAAGCGCTTCGGCGGAATCCAGTTGCCGCCTTCGGCCAAACCCGGTTCCACGATGACCGCTGCGATCGAGTCGCGAGGCGCGATGCTTTGCGGAACGTGGTTGTCGAGGTACCACAGGCAGTAGTCGGCGTACTGCTCGAGCCCCATGTCCGCCGGGCGGCGGTCGCTGAAAGGGTAGGGCGCGTTGATCACGCCGCCGGTCCATGCCTCGAGGTATCGATTCAACCGGCTGTCGAAGCCGCACATGAGTTTGGTGGCGAGTCCCATGCCGTGGTACGCGGAGCCGAAGGTGATGACGTAGCGGCGCCGCTTATGAGTCAGGGCCAAGGTGCACCGCGGCCTCGGCGGCGTCCGTTCCGGATACCTCGAAGTTGAAGCGCGGCAATGCCCGTCCGGGCATGATCTCCGCCAGCCGCTCCGCGAGCTCGTAACGCAGCGGGTGATCGTAATGAAAGCCGTAGCGACGGTGCGCGGCATCCACTGCGTCGATAATCTCCGGGTTCGCGTTGCCGACGGGATTTGTCGCCCAGCCGTTCTGAAAGTCGATGTAGCGTCTGCCGTCGACGTCCCAGACGAAGTCGCCCTCCGCCCGGTCGACGACAATCTGGCTGGCCACGCCGAAACCCTCGCGCGCCGATTTCTGCAGTTCTTCGCGGAATCGCAGGCCGTCCTTGAACAGCGGTATTCCACGTTCCAGCCACTCACGGGTCTTCGGTCCCGGTATTCGTTTTTCCGTCATAACCTGCCTCGCTGGGTTCTCCTGCTGTTCCGACTGCAACCTGTACGATCTGCCTGTAACGGTTTCATTATGTGGCGAGGCCCACGGCAAATACTCGGGCCTCGCTGGCTGGTCCGTCTACAATAGCCGCCCCCGAACCGGCTGGAAACACTCGACTTGAAAGACAACAGACTTCTCAGCGGTACCGCGCTGCGGGACCGCATCCTCACCGCTGTGGCCGATGAAGTGGCCGCGGCTTCGAAGAACCATTCGCTCGGCCACCTCGTTTCGATCAGCATCGGCGAAAACCCGGACGTCGCCGTCTACATTCGGAACCAGGAGAACAGTGCGCGCAAGGCGGGCATTCCGTTCGAGCAGCAGGTGTGGCCGGAGGATCTGTCGCAGGAGGAAGCCAAAGCACGGCTCGTCGCGATGAACGACGACCCTGCGGTGCTGGGCGTGATCCTGCAGCGGCCGGTGCCGGAGCAGATTCACGTTCGGTCGTTGCAGTCCGCGATACATCCGTTGAAGGACGTCGAGGGGATGAACCCGGCTTCGATCGGCAACATTGTCTACAACGACCTGGCATTGGCGCCCTGCACGGCGGCGGCATCGGTGGAGTTGATCAAGGCTACCGGGCTGAACCTTCATGGCCTCGAGGTCGTGATGATCGGGCACTCGGAGATCGTCGGGAAGCCGGCCGCCTTCATGCTGATGGCGGAGGGCGCGACCGTGACCGTCTGTCATCACCTGACGCGTTCGGTGGCGGCGCACTCACGGCGGGCGGATGCGGTGCTGGTTGCGGTCGGCAAGCAGCATTTCCTCAAGGCGGACATGGTAAAGCCGGGCGCGGCCGTCATCGACATCGGCATCAACCACGTGATCGACGAGCAGGGCAACGACCGCCTCGTCGGCGACGTCGACACGGACAGCGTCAAGGAGGTCGCGAGCTGGGTCACGCCGGTGCCGGGCGGCGTGGGTCCGGTAACCGTCGCGATGTTGATGCGCAACGCCATCACCGCTCATAAACGCCAGATCGCCGCCGGCTGGCTCGATCCGGCGAACGCCCGGCACCGGCCCCCGGCTCAAAAAGCAAGTCAGAAACCTTGACCGTAAAAAGTGTCGGTATTCTTTACAGCTAGTACCGGCCGCGGTTCCTGTCTTCCTGTAGTTACTTGTTTACCGGTGGAATCAAGTCGGCTGGCATGCAACTTGCTGCCTGTAGCAAAACAATTAACGACGACAAGCAAAACGTCAAGTTGGGGTTAAACAATGACGAAGATTCGAATCGGAACAATTGCCGCGCGCGCCCTGGCTCTCGGCGGGCTGCTCATCTCGGCACAAGCACACGCCATACCCATCGGCAATACACAGGGGACGGTGGAATTCCCGGACGGCGCGATCTCGCTGGCGGATGAGGTGGTGGACTATCAGCCCGGGCTCGAAGGCGCGGCTCCAACGTCACCCTACCAGGGCGCTTTCAACGCGACCGGACTTCCGGACTACAGCGGGGCCAACACCTGCGCCGACCAGGCGTCGTGCACGTTCGTGTCGTTGGGCGTCGGCGGCAGTCTCACGCTGCGCTTCACGGACAATCTGCTGACGGGCAGCGGCAATTCCGATGACGATCTGCACATCTTCGAGATCGGTCCGGATGTCGAAGACACGGACGTCTACATCAGCAGCGACGGCGCGACGTTCTTCAGTGTCGGCTCGGTGGGCGGCTCGGTTTCCAGTATCGACATCGACGCATTCGGCTACGGCATCGGCGATACCTTCGGCTACGTCCGGCTCGTCGATGTGGCCTCGGAGGGGGGCACGAGCGGTATCACCGTCGGTGCGGATATCGATGCCGTCGGCGCGATCACAACGGTGCCGTCGGTCCCGGTTTCGGTGCCGGAACCGTCTACCCTGTTGTTACTCGGCGCCGGCCTCATCGGCATCGGCTATCGGCGCCGCTGCTTACCGCAACGGTAAACGCCGCTCTGCGAACGGCGTCTCCAGCGCCGCCTGAGCGGCTCCCTGCCGGCTCGTCTCGCGGGTAAATCAGTCGCCGCCGCGAACCGTGCGGTCGTACCAGTCGAGATAGCGCTCGTAACGGTCCCGGATGAAGCTCGGACGTGTGATGCTGTGCGTCTCCCCGGGGTAGACGACGAGCTGCGTGTCGATGCCGAGGCGCTTCAGCGCCTGGTAGAGCTGCTCCGAGTTGTTGATCGGTGCACGGTCGCGACCAATTCATCCTTATCGGCATCGACTTGCTCTACAACGTAGGCGATCCATTCACCGTCCGGGCTTATTCTCGGGTCGGAGACTCCGCTCAGCGACAGGAGATCGTCGATAGTCAGGGGCCGGCCCGGACCGGAAGCGGCGGCGAGCGACGTGCAGAGCAACAGAAGTGCCGGGCGCCGCCAAGGCGAGGTCGAGGAGCGCGAGCGGGGCGCGTCATGAACGTGGGCACCATCCTATGCGAGTGGCTCCGGCCCGGGCGGAAGTTTTCACGGCGTGAAACGGCTTTGCGCGCTGGATGCGCGCAACCTGGCCGCTTGATGTCCTGCTGGCCGACGCAAAATGCCGTTGAAACGGCTCGCGCTCACTACTGCGCAATAGACTCCTCCGAAGGGCGCCAGACGCGCAAATCATTGACGACCTCCACATCCGGCACAGCACGCTTCGCTACCTCGCCCGCACGTTTTTTTTCGGCTTCGGTTTCGACGAATCCGGTCAGGCGCACGCGGCCGGATTCGTATTCCACCCGGACCGGCGCAGCCGCGACTTGCTCCGCTTCGAGCAGGGCAGCTTTGACTTGCATCTGAGCGCGGACGGCGTCGTCGTCTTCCTCTTCCGGCTTCTGCACGTCCGAGATGGCGCAGCTACTGCACACGAGCGAGGCCAGAAGCGTAATTATGCGCTTTTCACGACTCATCCTTTTGCTCACTCTCCAATTTTTCAACCCAACCCTTGCATTCATCCGGTTCCTCTTGCAGGCCGGTCTCGACGAATGGCAGGAGCGCTGCCACAGGACCGGCCAGTGCAGCCAGTGCGGCGGCACTCAGCGCACGCGCAACCAACTCACCTGAGATCAGGTTCACCTCCGGTTGCTTCAGTGAGCCGGTAAAGGCCAGGGGAGAGTCCGCGGTCGGGAAGCTCACGTCCTTGGCTCCGGGAAACAGGGCCAGATCGAGCGTTTCCTCGCCGAAGTCCACGGTCCCGTTAAGAAAGAACGTCGTATCGCTTGTATCGATGACGAACTGGTCAATATCGAGGACGCCGTCGGTGCTGTACAGACTGGCATAGGCGCAGTCGATGCTCGCCGGGTTGTACAGTCCTGACGCAGCGAGCGAAGCTTCGCCGATATCCAGCCCCGCCACTTCGATCAGCAGGGCGTCAAGCTGGCCGCCTGTCATCAGCAGCATCAGTCCGCCGTCGGCTGAACCGACGACGGAGGCCACCGAGTCTCCCTGCACCCAGAACTTGCCCTGGACGTTGACGATGCCAAAGCTGTCCGCAGCAATATCGAGATCCGCCAGCATGTCGGACAGATTCAGACCGCGCGCCTTGATATCGACAACGCCTTCCAGGAGTGATCGGCGCGTATGCAGGTCGACCCGTAGCGTGGAGTTCCCATCGGCGGTTTCCATGCTGAACGGTTCGGCGAGCAAATGGCCATCCTGCAGGCGGATCTTTGCCGTGACGCTGCCGAGGGGA
>JBBDSK010000164.1:0-6241 GCA_040904985.1 Woeseia sp.
TCGTCGATGGCGTAGCCCAGCTGGCGCGACTGCCCGTTTGTCAAAAGGCTGACGAACTTCGACAGGAAGCTCCTCGTGGCTTCGAAGTCGGATTCGGTGAGGCCCTCCTCGATCAGCTTCCTTAGTTCGTAGAGCGCGGTGCGCGTCGCGAAGTGGGCATCATTGTTGTTGCGCACCGGCCTGATCCAGATCTGGAATATCTGCTGTTGCCGCGCCAGATTGGTGTCCGGATGAAACTGGAACATGCCGCGCGGAAAATACTCTATGTACGCGTAATCGCCGTAGTTCATGCCGCGTTCCTCACGGATACGCTGAAAGAGATGCGCGTTGGTGCTGCGGTGCTCCCCCAGGTAGGAACGCGCAAGCCACAGCGCGATCCAGTCAGGGTCCCCGCGGACGAGGTCGATCGGGAACCCCAGCGACACCGCGACAGCAGGAGTTTCCTTCTCGACGATGACGGCCCTGTTGGCGCCCGGCAGCGGCGCGTCGGGCAGTTCCAGACGGCTGCGCCCGGACGAGGGCAAATGCTGCAGATCCGCCGCAACGGTTGCCGCAAATTCCTCAGGATACCCGCCGCCCAGTCCGACCGTCATATTGCCGACCGAGTACCAGGTTTCATAAAACTTCTTTACGTCCGCCAGGGTGATAGCTTCGATATCGTCCGAATGGCCCAGGTTGAGCGAACCGTAGGGGTGGCTATGTCCGTATAGTTCGATGTAAAGCATTTCCTTGCCGAGTTCCTCGTCGTTGTTGCCCACCAGACTCGTCCGAATTGCGTTTACGAGCTGGGTTTTTACCCGCCGGAAGTCCTGTTCCCGCCATCCCGGCGCCATCAGTTGCCCTTTCACCAGGCCGTACCAGGTCTCCAGATTGTCCTTGTGCACCTGGCCGGAAAGACGCGTCATCTCCTTGTCCACCTGGGCATCAAAGCCGGCGGCAATCGGGTACATCGCATCGTTGATCTCCTGGATGCTATGCGTCTCGGAACCGCCTTCAGTGATCATCGCGGCCGTCAGGGAGGCCAGACCTTTCTTTCCCTCAGGATCCCTGGCGGCGCCCGCCTGCACCACAAACGAAACGTCCACGAGGGGCGACGTTGTGGAACGTTGCGTTACAAGCGAGACCGGCACTCGCGACTTCGCATCTCTGCCGCCTGGCGCAGCCGCGCTCCTCGCCTGCGGGTCTGACGCCGGTTTCAAGCTACCCTCGTCGACTCCGGAAGACCCCTCCCGCTCCGCCCCGCCAGTCGCCGCGACGAGCCGGTCGAGCGTCGCCTTGCCATCGATTCCCGCCATGCTTTCGGCGCTGGATAATGTGGCGGTCACCCGCCGCGCATCGACGAAATAGCGGTTTGCGGCCTCGCGAATATCTTCGGCACTCAGGCGCTCGTAACTTGCATAGACTTCGTTAATCGTCTCCGGGGTGCGTTCGAATTGCACATAGGCGGCGAGGACGCTGCCGATGTCGCCTGCGTTGTCCAGCTGCGATGTAAACAGATAACGCAGGCGCGACTTTGTTTCTTCGACTTTCTTGCTGTCGACGAGCTTTGTTCTTGCTTCCGCGAGGGTCGCGTTGATTGCCCCTTCGACGTCCGCCGCGTGCTTCTCATCGGTAAGCCTGGCATAGAACATCAGCAAATTCGGATCTTTCCGATTCGGGAAATATGCAGTCAGTTCGTCGACCGACTGATCTTCAAGAACGAGTTTCTGGTACAGATCGGATGAGTCGGAAAAATAAATCGACGCAAGAAGATCCATCGCCGGCATATCCTTGCCCGAAGGATCGAGCGCTGGCCCCCGGAAGGCCATGAACATCCAGGGCTGCGTCGGCGCATCCCACTTGATGTGCTCGTAGACAGGCCCTTCCAGCGGCGGCTCCTGCGGTATGTCAACCGAGTAGTCGCCTCGTTTCCATTCTCCCCAGTACTTTTTGACCAGCTCGAACGTCCGCTCGGGGTCGACGTCGCCCACCACGATCACGCTGGTCTTTTCCGGCCGGTACCAGCGATCGAAGAACGTTTTCGAGTACTCCATCTGGTCCGGCATCGCCTCTATATCCTCGATGAAGCCCATCGTGGTGTGTTGATAGGTGTGTGTATCGAAGGCAAGATCGCGCACACGCTCGTACGCCTTGGCGACGGGATTGGAATAGTTTTTCAGATACTCGCCCTTTACCGCGAGCGCCTCCGTTCGAAACGCCTCCTCGGAATAGTCGAGGTTCTGGAACCGGTCTGCCTCGATCTCGATGACTTTTTCGAGATCCGCCTTGGTAAACGTAACGTGGTAATTGGTGTAATCGTCTGTCGTGTATGCATTCTGATCGGCCCCGGCTTTTTTCAGGATATCGGCGTACACCGGCGCCGGATATTTCCGGGTCCCACGAAACATCATATGCTCGAAGAAATGTGCAAAGCCCGACTTGCCCGGTTCTACCTCGTTACGCGAGCCTGTCTGCACCGGTATTTGCAGTGTCACTATGTCCGGGTAATCCGTCGGCACCACAATCACGCGCAATCCGTTCTCCAGGTCGCGCATCAGGTAGGGCATCTCGAAAATACGTGACATTTGCTCGTCGCTCCTCTCGCTTTCGGCAGCATCACCCCGCGCCTGCTCGGATGGGCCGCAGGCGACGCAGAACAGGCTCAACGCCATGAACACAACAATTTCTTTCATTAAAATTTTCTCCCCGAAGCTCTAGAATGTCCGGCTCGGGCGGCGCTTTCGTCATAGCCGGAAGGACCCTGCCCGGAATAGCTACCGACGGACGCACGCGACTTATTTTTATGTCTATACAAAGGCATACCTGTGCCTCTTCGACACATTCTTCGGTAATTCAGCCAATGGACCGCCCGGCCGGTCCGGGCAACGGAATTGAATCATGATTGTTCAGCAGATTTGGACCGCCAACGCGTACAGAAATTTCAACTACCTGCTTGCCTGCCCCGAGACGGGAGACGCACTGGCGATTGACCCTCTCGATGTGCCAAAGTGCCTCGCCGCTGCCAGCGAGCAAGGGTGGACGATATCGCAAATACTGAACACACACGAGCATGGGGACCACACCGGCGGAAACCGGTCGATGGTCGCTGCGACGGGTGCCACGGTCCTCGCTCACCGGAATGCCGCCGGCCGAATCCCCGAATTCGGCCGTGGACTGGAACACGGGAACATCGTGCGCGTCGGGAAGACGGTCGAGCTGGAGTGCCTGGACACGCCCGGCCACACCATGAGCCACATCTGTGTCCTGTCACACACGGACCAGCCTGCGCTGTTCAGCGGCGACACATTGTTTAACGCGGGTGCCGGAAACTGCCACAACGGCGGCCATCCGTCGAGCTTGTATGAGACCTTCGCGGCGCAACTCGAGAAACTGCCGGACAGCACGAGAGTTTATCCGGGGCACGACTATCTCGCGAACAATCTTGCGTTCACTCTGGACCGGGAGCCGGACAATGCTGCAGCGAGAGCTATGCTGGGGACGTACGCTGACCAGGATCCCGCCCGCGCACATGTGACGACACTCGCGGAAGAACGGGAGATCAACGTTTTTTTTCGACTCCTGAGTCCCGGCGTAATCGCGCGGCTTCGGGAGGACTTTCCCGACATCGGCGACAAACCGGACGCGCGGACCGTATTTCTCAAGCTGCGTGAACTCAGGAATGCCTGGTAGACCCGCCGCATGACTGCGAGATGCGTTGTTGCAGCTCGGCCAGGCGCCGACGGTGTTGATCGCTCGCAAGAAGGGACTCGTGCGCGGCGAACCAGAGCCACTGAAGGCAATCGAAAAGCCTTAACTGAATCTCGAGACGTTCTCTCGCCTCCGCTACCTGTCCGTCCGCGTACGCGTCCAGCAGTCGGCTTACCTGCGCTTTCTTCAGGTCGTGATAGCCGATTAGCGAGGCCAGGTCGAACAAGGCGTCGTTATCGCAGGCATACTCCCAGTCGAGCAAACAGATTGTCGAAGACTCGACGATGTTCGCCGCAATCACGTCGTTGTGGCAGCAACAGACGGCTTCCACGGCGGGGAGTTCCGTCACAAGACAGAGGCATCGCTCGGCAAACGGCGTCAGGGCAGGATCTTTTCCCGCCGCGGCCGCAAGGCGGGATGCCGCGGCTACGGCATCGAGCGGCACCCCCGCCGCTGGCAGTGAATGCACCTTGCGCAGCAACTCGGCCAGTCTCTCCAGGTTGTGCGGCTGGTCCAGAGACTCACGTTGCCAGACGGGTCCCGGCAGGTACTTGTAGAGGAGAATCCCCGCCGGCGGGTCCGACCAGACAATCTCGGGAGCAATGCCCACCTTCGATGCCTCACGCAAAATTTTGAGCTCCGTGCCCCTGTCAAGTTCGAGAGCGGCCGTGTGCGCAGCATCGAGGCGCAAGACGAATTCGCCCGCGGCGGAACTGACGCACCAGCTTCTGTTGGTGAGCCCGCCGCTGATTTTGCGGCAGGAGTAGTCGCCGCTCCAGCCAGGAACGCGTGCCAGCGCGTCCTGCGGCGACATGAGCGGCTCATGCGCTGGCGGTTTGCCGCTCATTGAAGGATCGCGTCCACGCCATCATTCCGAATGGAATCAGCACCACGTAGGCAACGAACAGAAGTGATGTCAGTTGAAGGTCGCGCGACCAGTAGAGGAATACCGAAACGATATCTATCGCCAGCCAGTACCACCAGTTCTCCAGCACCTTCCGCGCCACCAGGAATGTGGCCCAAATAGCCGCGCACGTGGTCATCGAGTCTATGTAGGGGTACGCGGCATCGGAGTATCGCTCGAGCAACGACCCGAACAGCACCGCAAGGAAAGAAACACCGGCAAGCGCTTTTGCATGGACCTGCCAGCGCCAGCGCGTCACCGGCACCTCCGACGTCCTGTCACCGCCGCAATACCAGAAATACCAGCCGTAGAGAGCCATCACGAAGTAAAAAACGTTGAGCAGCGACTCCATGTAAAGCTTTGCGCTGATGAAAAGCCCTACGTATATAGCGGTGCTCACCAATGCGAAGAACCAGCACAAGATATTTTGTCGAATTGCGAACAGCAGGTAAGCCACGGCCGTCACGACGGCGATGACCTCCGCCATGGACAGGGCATAAAGCTGCTCGGCAAGTCCTGCGCCCATCCTGCTTTCGCTACTCCGGCAACGGATTGTTCAATATGCGAATAGCGAAGACCGCCTTGGGCACGGATTCGAAGGTCTGTAGCATTTCCCGCCCAAGGGCAGCCATGACGTCCTCATAATCGCCACGGATTTGCGTACTCATGGGATTCGTCCGCACCTCCAGCGAGCTGTAGCTGTTGAGACGCGCTATGACATCCTTGACAGGCTCCAGGAATTCCTCAGCCAGAGGATAAAGGCTGACATCGACAGCAACTTGCATAATCAGAACCTCATATCGAAGGTGAGCCCGAACTGACGCGGGTCTCCATGGCGAACGTACAACTTGTCGGGAAAATCCGGCGGCTCGTTGCCAAAAAAGAAGCCGCGTACGGCGTAGCGTTCATCCAGCAGATTCCGGGCCCACAGCTGCACGGTCCAGCGCTCGCGTTCGAAGCCGACACGAGCATTGGCCAGACTGTATCGGTCGGACTTCTGGTTGTGACTAATGTCAAAATAAAATTCATCCCGGCTAGAGAGATCCAGCCGCGCGAAGAACCCCTCACTGTGGCGGTAGGTTCCTCCAACAGCCAGCGTGTAATTCGGTGCATGAGCCTGATCGCGGCTGCTGAGATCACCGCCAGGGCCGGCAAAGTCCTCGAACTCCGCGTTCAGCAGTCCGAGGTTCGCGTAAAACTCCCAGGCGTCGGCCGGCAGCCAGCGCAGTTCTGCTTCGAGTCCCGATGTTCGACCTTCCGCAGCATTGTCCGTGAAGAATACAAAAGACGCCGGATCGTTTGGCGAAAGCTGCGCCGATGTTCTCACCTGCTGATCCTGCCTCACACTGTAGAAGACGGCGCCACTGAATCGCAGCGAATCCTCCAGCATCTGACCCTTGATGCCGGCCTCGAAGCTCCACAGCGACTCCTGTTCGAATTCACGCCTGCCGCCAGGCACGAGACCGAGGTTGAAGCCCCCGGCCTTATAGCCGCGTGACAAGCTGAGATACGACACCAGCCCATCGTCGAATGTGTGACGGTAAGTTATTTCTCCGCCGACCATCGTCTCGCCGGGATCCAGGCGCAGACCGGCTGAATCGGAATAGTCTGTACTGCGACTCTCGACCCTCAGTCCAAAAGCGAGTTGTC
>JBBDSK010000165.1:0-6219 GCA_040904985.1 Woeseia sp.
CGCAGGCAAGACGACGCTTTTTCGCATGATTACCGGCAGTGAAGAACCCGACAGCGGCAGCATCCGCCTCGGCGACAGTGTACAACTGGCCAGCGTCGATCAGTCTCGCGACAGCCTGGATGACGACAAGACGGTGTGGGAGGAAATTTCGGACGGTCAGGACATCATCCAGGTCGGCAGCTTCGAAACTCCGTCGCGAGCTTACGTGGGCCGATTCAACTTCCGCGGCGGCGACCAGCAGCAAAAAATCGGCCTGCTCTCGGGCGGCGAACGCAATCGGGTGCACCTGGCGAAGATGCTGAAATCCGGCGGCAATGTGCTGTTGCTGGATGAACCGACCAATGACCTCGACGTGGAGACGCTGCGGGCGCTTGAACAGGCGCTGCTGGAATTCCCGGGTTCGGCGATCGTGATCTCGCACGATCGCTGGTTCCTCGACCGCATCGCGACCCATATCCTGGCCTTCGAGGGCGATAGCGAAGTCGTCTGGTTCGCCGGCAACTACGCTGACTACGAGGAAGATCGAAAGCGCCGTCTCGGCAACGAGGCCAATACCCCTCACCGCATAAAGTACAAGCGCCTCGCCTCCGGCTGAAGGTAAAGGCGCAATGCGGACGATGCCGACCTCGGCACGAGAGGATGGCTGAGCGCCCTGCCGGCAAGGCTACTGCCGGACCGCACACACTGCGCCGTGCGGCAGGCGACGTTCCTCCATATTATGTTTAACGCGAGGATGTTCCCACCAGTTCCAGGGACTATACTGTCCGGGCTGCGGTCCGGACCGTAAAGCGGCGCAGCCGTCGACAATAAAAAATAACAATGGCCACGCCATGACAATTCTCATAAAGCACGACAGAACCGTGCAGGACACGAGCGGGGAGCAGTTCGGCCTCGAATGTCCCTATTGCGGCGTCTACGCCCATGTAACGCCGCAGTCGCTGCCCCATGTGGAGACAGTGCTTCGGGACAGGCCGAAGCACGTCGGCCTTGTCTACCAGTGCGATGCCTGCCAGGCGCCGATTTTCCTGCGCTTTGCCGTCAAGGCATTCGGGCAGGACGAGATAGAACTCAACCGCAATTTCCTCGAACTGGAACGGCCGAAGGAACGTTTTCCGTTTTCGTATCTACCGAAGGAAGCCGAAGTGCTGTTCCGTGAAGCGCTGTCCTGCTACTCCGGCAACAACTTCAATGCCTTTGCCTCGATGTGCCGGCGCACGGCGAAAAGCGCCTTTACCGCAATGGGCGACAGCGGCAAGCTTCGCGCCTACGACGAAGTGATGATGGCGCAGGATATCGCCGAGATCGACGACGAAACCTTTGCACCGGTCAAGCGGGTGCTGTTCGAGGCGAGGGATGAAGAGGACCTGCCGCTACTCAACAGAGCGCAGGCCGGCGTGCTGCTCGAGGTCATGAAAGACTTGCTGTACCAGTGCTTCGTACGCCGCGGCAAACTCACCCGTGCCATCAAAGTGCGCCGCTTCTTCGTCCAGGAAAGCCTCCCCTCCCTCCGACCGGGCGCTTAGCCGCTAACCTGAGGACCCGCCCTTCTCCTGACGCGCGAAATGCGCCGCCGCCACGAACGCCGCAACCTTTTAGCGGAGGTTCTTTCGGGGATCTTTGCGCGGCCGGAAGCAACTACCCCACCGCCCGGCGGGCATTGCGAAAGATGTTCATCCACGGCCCGTCCTCGCCCCACTCCTCCGGATGCCAGGAATTCTGCACCGTTCGCGCAACCCGTTCCGGATGCGGCATGACGATGGTGACACGCCCGTCTTCCGTGGTGAGGCCGCAGATTCCGCCGGAGGAACCGTTCGGATTCGCCGGATAGGCTTCAGTGGGTTGGCCGTAGTTGTCGATGTAGCGAAGGGCGACCACGGGCCGGGCGGCCTCTCTTGCGGAATCGCTGCGGAAGACCGCGCGTCCCTCTCCGTGCGAGGTGACGATCGGTATGCGCGACCCGGCCATCCCTGAGAAAAAGAGCGAGGGGCTGTCGGACACCTCGACAAGACTGAGCCGCGCCTCGAATTGTTCGGAGGTGTTACGGAGAAAACGCGGCCAGTGCGCACTGCCGGGGATCAGGTCCGTGAGGCGCGCCATCATCTGGCAGCCGTTGCAGATGCCGAGAGCAAACGTGTCCGGGCGGGCAAACCAGGCGGCAAACCGATCGCGGGCCTGGTCGTTATAAAGGATGGATTTGGCCCAGCCGCCGCCCGCGCCGAGAACGTCTCCGAAGGAGAAGCCGCCGCAGGCGACGAGCCCCTGGTACCGGTGCAGCTCCGCGCGTCCTTCCAGGATATCGCTCATATGAACATCGAAAGCATCGAAGCCGGCGCGCATGAACGCGGCCGCCATCTCGTGCTGGCTGTTTACACCCTGTTCGCGAAGAATGGCGACGCGGGGTTTTGCGCGCCCGATAAATGCCGGCGGCACCGCCGTCTGCGGCTGGAAGGTGAGATGGCAGGAAAGGCCCGGGTCGCTCCCGTCGAGAATGCGATCGTATTCCTGCCGCGCCGTATCGGGGTTGTCGCGCAGGGCCTGCAGCCGGAAGCTGGTTTCGGACCAGGTCCGCTGCAGTTCGGCTCTTGCACAACTGAAAACGGTGCGCCCGCCGGCCGAGATCACAAGCTGATCGTGAGTTTCGACGCGCCCTATGTCGACCCAGGGCAATCCGAACGGCCGGGCGACCTCGCGGGCTTCGGCCACGCGGCTCTCCGCGATCTGCAGGACGGCGCCGAGCTCCTCGGCGAACAGACGCGGCAAAACATCGGCATCCGGCAGCCAAAGGGACGCGCCAAGCCGGCCCGCAAACATCATCTCGCACACGGTCGCAAGAAGTCCGCCGTCGGAGCGGTCGTGATAGGCCAAAAGCAGACCGCGCCGGCTCAGTTCCTGAATGGCCGCAAAAAACTGCGCCAGGCGGGCCGGACAGTCGACGTCCGGCGTGCTTCCGCCGGACCGAAGGAATGCCTGCGATAAACAGGAGCCGCCGAGTCGATCGGCGCCATCAGCCAGATCCAGCAGTACGAGCCGGGTCGGCTCGCCGCTGGAACGCATTTGCGGAGTAAGATGCCGCCGCACATCCCGCACGGGAGCAAACGCGGAGACGATCAGTGACACCGGAGCAACGGCAAGATGATCGCCCGACTCGTCCGACCAGCGCGCCCGCATCGAAAGGGAATCCTTGCCGACCGGAATCGCAATGCCCAGTTTGCGGCAAAACTCGTGGCTCACCGCCCTGACCGTGTCGAACAGGTTTGCGTCTTCGCCCGGGTGGCCCGCGGCGGCCATCCAGTTGGCAGACAGCCGGATCTTTTGCAGGTCGTCTATCGCAGCCGCAGCAATGTTCGTTACGGCCTCTCCTACGGCCACGCGTCCGGATGCCGGGGCGTTCAGCACCGCGAGCGGCGTTCGCTCGCCAATCGCCATCGCTTCACCGGTGACCCCGTCGAAGCCGCTCGACGTAATGGCCACGTCGCTCACCGGCACCTGCCAGGGACCCACCATCTGGTCCCTCACGCTCAAGCCGCCCACCGTGCGGTCGCCGATGTGGATAAGAAAAGACTTGTCGGCAACGGCGGGAAATCGCAGAACGCGGTGGATGGCTTCCTCAAGCTCGATGCCCCCGAGATCGAGCCGGGATTCCGGCACCGGCTTGCGCACCGCAACGCGTGTCATCCGCGGGGTTTTGCCGAGCAGCATCTGCATCGGCATATCCACGACGTCGTTATCGAACTCGCTGTCGTAAACGACAAGCCGCTGCTCGTCGGTAAGGGTACCGATGACGGCCACCGGGCAGCGCTCGCGCTCGCACAACGCGGAGAATTCTGTCAGGCGGTCTTCGGCCACGATCAGCACGTAACGCTCCTGCGCTTCGTTACACCAGATGGCAAGAGGAGACATCCCCGGCTCGGCGTTCGGTATCGAGCGCAGGTCGATGCGTGCGCCGAGTCTGCTGTGGTCAACCGCCTCCGGTACGGCGTTGGAAAGGCCGCCCGCGCCGACATCGTGAATCAGCAGGATGGGATTGCGCCCGCCCAGAGCCGTGCAGCGGTCAATGACTTCCTGCGCCCGCCGCTGCATCTCCGGATTGCCGCGTTGCACCGATGCGAAGTCGAGATCTTCCGTGCTGCTGCCGCTCGCTAGACTGGAAGCGGCACCGCCGCCTACGCCGATCAACATGGCCGGCCCGCCGATCACGACAATGCCGGCACCGGCCGGAACGTCGATCTTCTGCGCGTGTTCCGCGCGCACGTTGCCGACGCCGCCGGCGAGCATGATCGGCTTTTCATACGCACGAAATTCACCGGAGGGCAGCCCGGCGAGCTCCGCCTCGAAGCTGCGGAAATAGCCGAGCAGGTTCGGCCGGCCGAACTCGTTGTTGAATGATGCCGCACCGACCGGACCGTCCAGCATGATCTCCAGCGGCGTTGCGAGACGCCCGGAGCGGCTGCGCTCGCGTTCCCAGGGCTGGCCGAATGACGGAATGCGCAGATGCGACACGCTGAAACCGGTCAGGCCGGCCTTTGGCCTTGCGCCGAGGCCCGTTGCCCCTTCGTCCCGGATTTCCCCGCCGGAACCTGTGGCCGCGCCGGGGAAGGGCGAGATGGCCGTGGGATGGTTGTGCGTCTCCACTTTCATCAGGATGTGGAGCGGTTCCTCCGTGCAGGCATAGGCGCCTCCGCGCGAGCCCGGTGACAGCCGCACCCCGTGCCAGCCCTCGATGACAGCCGCATTATCCGAATAGGCGGAGATGACTCCGGCAGGGCTCGCGTCCGTCGTGCTGCGAATCATGTCGAACAGGCTTTCCGGTTGTGAGATACCGTCGACGATCCAACCGGCGCGAAAAATCTTGTGCCGGCAATGTTCCGAGTTCGCCTGTGCAAACATCATGAGTTCCGCATCGGTGGGATCCCTTCCCAGCTTCGCGTAATTTTCCTGCAGGTAGTCGACCTCATCCGCGGAAAGCGCCAGCGCCAGCGCACGGTTCGCCTCGACAAGCGCCGGTCGGCCATCGCGCAGCAAGGGTACGCGCTCGAAGCTTCGCGCCGCGTGCATCTCGAAAAGCCGAACGGCATCTTCCGCCCGCGCCACCAACGTTTCGGTCATCCGGTCGATCAGCGTACGACTGGCAGACTCGACGTCCTGCGGCGGCAACGGTACCTCTGCCGTCAGCGCATAGCAGATGCCACGCTCGACGCGCACGATGTTACGGAGACCGCAGCCTTGCGCGATGTCGGTCGCTTTGCTGGACCAGGCCGAGATCGTGCCGAAGCGCGGAACCGCGAAAAAAATATGCGCAGCCGCCGGCAACTCCGCAACGGACTCGTCGGCCAGCAGGAGGTCGGCCAGCCTGGTTTCATCGTTTGCCGCCAGGGAGCCGACATGGTGGACGAAGTAACTGTAGCGAGCCTGCAGTGCCGTAATGCGACTGTCGTTTCGCCGCAGTTCCGCAAGCTGCCGCGCCAGCCTGAAGCGCGACAGCGCCTGCTGCCCCGGCAGTTCCAGCATGGTTTCTTTCGATCGCTTGCCGGCGCGCCCGGCGGAGCTGACAGAAATATCGGCTTCGAGACTGGTCAAGCGGGGAAAGGTCCTGAAGATCTGTGCGGTACAAATATCGGTAGCGAAAATGTGCCACAGCGAGGACGCATTTTCATTCTTTTAAGGCGCGCAGTCATTCTGCGCAAGGAAAAAGAACGGAAAAATAGCGGCTGTGGCGCATTTGCAGTCGCAACCAGTTCTACCGTCCGGACCCCCTATGTCTTGTTGCTGCCGCCGCCCGGCGTCCCGGGTGTGTAGACAGGCACGGGAAACTGGGCAACGTTGCCGCCCTCGAGCTTCGACACCTTGCTGGTGCCCTGCTTTTCCACCTCGTCGATACGAATTATCGAGTGCATCGGCAGATAAGTGCGCTTGACCCCTCCAAATTCCGACTTGATTTTCTCTTCGGAAGGATCCACCACGACTGAACTGCGCTCGCCGAAGACGAGTTTCTCGACCTCGACGAAGCCGAACAGCGACCCGTGCCCGACGTGGCGGGCGTAAATCTCATAGACCTGGCCCTGGCTCATGAAGACGATTTTGTAAATGCTCTTTGACGACATGGCGGGAAGTCTACTCAAATTGCGCAGGCAAAGCCGCCCCGAACCAAAATAAGCGGCCGATTACTCCCCATCTGGTCGGGGAACCGCAGACGCGCCGCAGCGAAAAGTGGCGGCTTCA
>JBBDSK010000166.1:0-6217 GCA_040904985.1 Woeseia sp.
CAGTATTCCGTCCTCCAGCACTGCATTACGCAGCACCGCGCGTACGTACATGCCCGGCATAAGAAGATGATCCGGGTTCGGTACCGTGACGCGCAGCGAATAGCTGCCGGTGGAGGGGTCAACACTGACATCGGAAAAACCGAGTTCGCCCTGGTGGTCGTAGCGCGTTCCGTCCTCCAGCAGTACCGTCACCGGCGTGTTGTTTGTGCCGCGGGCGCTGCCGGCGGCAACGGCTTTGCGCAACTGCAGCAGCTCGCTGCTCGACTGGGTGAGATCCACATATATCGGGTCCAGCTGCTGTACCGTCGCGAGCGGTTGCGGCTGGTCCGCCGTTACCAGCGCCCCCTGAGTGACAGAGGACACGCCGATGCGGCCGCCGATCGGCGAGGTGATGCGCGCGTAGTCGAGCCGTACCCGGGCGCTTGACACTGCCGCTTCCGCCACGCCGACATCCGCCTCCGCCTGGCGCAATGCCGCCACGGCATTCTCGTAGTCCTGCCGGCTGATCGCGTCGGTACCGACCAGTTCTTCCGCGCGCGCGGCATTCAGGCGTGCGACTTCCACGGTCGCTTCCGCACGGTCGAGCGAAGCGAGGGCGCTGTTGTAGTCGGCGCGATAGGTGGCATCGTCCAGCTGATATAAAGGCTGTCCCGCCTCCACCACGCTGCCTTCCGTAAAAAGCCGCTCCTTGACGATGCCGGTAACCTGCGGGCGAACTTCCGCGATAACGTATGCCCTTGTTCTTCCCGGCAGCTGTCGCGTCAGCTCGACGGATTGTGTCCGGAGAGTCAGCACCGTGACCGACGGCGGATCTTGCGGCGGCGGAGGCGCTTCATCGGTACAGGCGCTGAAAAGCAGCGACAGCATGAGAGGCAGAAGTAGCGGGGCGCGCAAAGAATGGCTCATCAGTGAAAGCTCGGATCAGGTAATCGGCGGCTGTGAATGGCCGGGCGCGGAGAATGAACGTTCATTCTCTTTTTGTCAATTGCCGTGCCACCGGTCCGGTCAGCGCTTGAAATGGACACAACCGGCGCGGAAGTTGTTCCAGGTAGCCGGGACTCCGCCCACGGGACGCTTACGGGCCGTTCTGGTCCGGCGCTTCCACCATCTGGCGATGTTGCATCCAGCGCGCCGCCAGCCAGCAGAACGCGGCCCAGGCGGCGCCCGCCGCCCAGCCGGCAAGAACGTCCGTGGGCCAGTGGACTCCCAGGTACACACGGCTCACGCCGACCAGCACAGTGATGAACCCGGCGACGATCAGGAGGTAAGCCTTGAGAAGCGGGGAACTGTGCACCCGTCCGAGAATTGCCGCCAGCGTCAGGTAGGTCACCGCGGCCATCATCGAATGGCCGCTGGGAAAGCTTGCCGTGTAGACGGTCGACTCGTGCGGCACCAGATCGGGACGGGCGCGGTCGAACCTTATCTTGAGCAATGTGCTGAGCAGCATGCCGCCGGATACGGCGACGAGCGTGAAGAGGGACGTCCGCATTCGCCGTGCAAGAAGCAGATAGCCGATTGCGGCCGCTGTTATGAGCGTCAGTACACCGATGCTACCAAGCGCCGTAAAGTCGCGGCCCATCTCCTCGACCCAGGCAGGGCCAAGCGGGTCGCTGATATCTCCCGCGCTGCGGAGTGACAGAAGAAGCGCCTCGTCTACCCCGATCGTTTCCTGTTCGACGACTTCGTCAGCAAGTTCTATGAAGATCCAGATGCCCGCGGAAAGTGCCGCGACGGACAGGAGGACCGACAGCTGGTGCAGCCCGAGCCATGACAGCACACTGAACATTCTCCCGATGCCCGCGCGGCGACGCTCCATGCTCAGTTTTCTTCCGCAGGCGCATCCGCGCGTCTCTTTTCCTGCCCGTACCGTGACAGGAGTTCATAGGACCGTAGTCTCGCGTCGTGGTCGTAGATTGCCGATGACACGATAACCTCGTCGGCGACCGTTTGTTCGATGAAACCGTCGATGCCCTCTGATACGGAATTTTCCGAGCCGACGAACGAGCAGGCAAGCATTCTTCCCGCCTGCGCTTTTTCCAGCGGCGTCCAGTACGTCTCGATGTCGTCGATCGGCGGCGGCAGTTTGCCGCGGCTGCCGCGCACAAGGTTGGTGAATTGCTGCTGCACGGAGGTGAACAGGCGTCGTGCCTCCTCGTCAGTCTCGGCCACGGCGACGTTTGCGGCAACCATAACGCGGGGCTTCCGAAGCTGATCAGACGGCTGGAAGTTCTCCCGATAAACTTCGAGTGCCTGCAGAAGGGCATCGGGCGCGAAGTGCGACGCGAAGGCGTAGGGCAACCCCAGTGCCGCCGCGAGTTGAGCGCCGAACAGGCTCGATCCGAGTATCCACAGCGGTACCTGAAGACCCGTTCCCGGTACCGCCTGTACCATCTGTCCCGTGTGCAGCGGAGCGAAAAGCGCCTGCAGTTCGAGCACGTCCCGGGGGAAGCTGTCAGCGGCGACAGGATCGCGCCGCAGTGCCCGCACCGTCTGCTGGTCGGTACCGGGTGCGCGGCCAAGCGCGAGGTCGATGCGGCCGCGGTACAGCGTTTCCAGCGTGCCGAATTGTTCTGCGACAACCAGCGGCGCATGGTTCGGCAGCATTATCCCGCCGGCACCCACGCGAATGGATCGCGTCCCGGCGGCAACATAGCCGATCACAACCGAGGTGGCGGCGCTCGCGATGCCGACCATGTTGTGATGTTCAGCCAGCCAGAATCGACGATAACCCCAGCGCTCCGCATGCTGCGCGAGGTCTAGCGTATTTCGCAACGCTTCTGCAGGCGTGCCGCCGCTGCGGACAAACGCCAGGTCCAGTATCGAGAGATCCGTCATATGCTCTCTGGTAGCGTGTTCGGAGCAGCTGCCGCTGAATGCGGCATAATGATGTTAGCGCATAATGCTTTGGCGGCACAAAGCGACACAGCCCCTTCCCTGCCGCTCACTGTCGGGAGACGCGAGTGGCAAAACACTATTTCGAGGACTTCAAAGCGGGACAAACGTTCTTCGGCAGCAGCCGGCTCAGCGTGGATAAAGCCGATATCCTCCGTTTTGCGGCCGAATTCGATCCGCAGCCGTTCCACCTGGATGAAGAAGCGGCGAAGAATTCACTGTTTGGAGCGCTCGCGGCGAGTGGATGGCATACCAGCGCAATGACGATGCGCCTTCTCGTCGATAGCCAGGCGCCTGTCGCAGGAGGATTGATCGGGCTCGGTGTCGAAGACCTGCGCTGGCCGCTCCCTGTTCGAGCGGGCGATACGCTGCGTGTGGAATTCGAGATTCTCGGCACGCGCGAATCGAAATCAAGACCGCAGCAAGGTCTTGTCAGGATGCAGATCAGCACCTTCAATCAGCGGGATGAAATCGTGCAGCGCTCCGTTAACACCATCATTGTCCCGCGGCGCACCTTTGCTGCGGCCGCAGAACAAAGCCGCACGAGTGGCGGCTTGCCGTCAGAAGGACGTAAGGAATGACGCCGCATTGCCGCCGTCCACCTGTGCCTGCCTCGCAGCAAAAAGAAACTTGCGCCCTGTCGGCGTTGGGGCGTCGCTGGCCGTTCGGTCCCACTTTATGATGCGCTTCACGCGCCCGCGGTGAAATATTTTCAGCTGCTGCGAGAAGGGAATAACCGCCTCACGATCGTCGCCGAACATCTCTCTGTGCAGCGCGGGCAGCCGATACCACGGCGCAGTTGAACGGGCATGATGCGCATTGTGATAACCGAAATTCAGTGTCAGCCAGTTGAGCCGGCTGTGGCTTAGCGAAAGCGGCACGCTGAAGGTATGCTCCTGCTCCCATTCGCTGTCGCCCTTATGCGGCGAGCGCTCCTTGCTGTAGAGGCTCAGGCGATAGCCGTAATCATGCTGCAGGCTGTCAGTGAACCGCAGCACCTGAATCATGAGAAGGTAGGCAACGGAATAAAGGACAGCCGCTTTGGGCTCCCAGACCAGTAACCCGATGAAAGCAGCGCCGCGGACCAGGAGTACCGTCACATTTCGCCGCCGCTGGTCGCGTCTTTCCGGAATAATGAATGAAGAAAACATCATGATCCCGTGCATGATCAGGTCGTGCGCCGGGATGTAAAACCATTCAAGTGCCCGCGTTGCCCTGAGAACAAACGGGTGCTCCAGAAAGAATTTCTCATAGTCGAACCACACGACATCGTCGTTATCCACGTGATGCCGCATGTGTTTGTAGCGGATGTCCTCGAAGGTTCCGTAAGACGCCCCGCAGATCCAGGTGAGAAAGCCGCCGAGACGTTCATTATGGCGGATGCGGCGAAAAACGGTGTTATGGCCGCATTCGTGAATCATGTACGCAGCTATCGTCATACTGTGCGCAAGCAGCAGGGTCGCGCCCGCATTGATCCGGAGATCGGGGTGAAAAAGACCGAGCAGGCCGGCCGCATATGCGAGAACGCTGTAGGTGACGGCGCCGCCATGGTAGGGAACCCCTTCGCGCTCCTTGAATGCACTTCGTATTGCTGCTGCCGACATAGATGAAGCTCGTACTTGCCGACCCTGACTTTACGCCATCAGCAAGCCGGTTGCCACGCAGCTACGGCGGTTGTGACACGTCTCCTCAGAGGGACGGGTGGCGTTCCCGCTCGCGCCGTTCGTGCTTTTCCTGGCACTCGAGGCAACGGGGGGCGGCCGGGTTCTCCTTCAGTCGCGCCGCCGCGATGTGATCGCCGCAGTCCGCACATATCCCATAACCGCCGGCGCGCAGCCGCGACAGGGCGTCCTCTACGTCCTTTAGTTCCTCTGTGTCGCGGTCAACCTCCGCCAGGTTCAGATCGACAACTAGATCGGCGACGGACTGCTCCCCGGGGTCTCGCACACGATCCGCCAGCAAGTCATGGGTCTCGGAGTTGAGCTTCCTGAGCTCGCGCTCGATGTCGTCCCGCAGATAGTCGCGGCGCTGTACCAGTTTCTTCCTGATCCCGGTCAGATCCTGCTGACTTAAATTACTTTCGGGCATGTCTGTTACTCCTGAGGTTGAAATCGTGCCGGTTTACTTTGTCGCTACTCGTCGGGCATTCATCTGCTACGTCATATCCTTGTGGCGTACTTGCTCGGCCTCAACGGTGACCCGCGATGCCGGGCAATGACCTTGGTAATCATTGCGCCAAGAAACAGTATGAGCGACGCGAAATACACCCAGACCATGAAGACGACGGCGGACCCTGCTGCGCCATAGGCCGACCCGACTGTCGCGCGGCCCAGGTACAAGCCGATGGCGTGCTTGCCCAGCGTCAGCAGTATTGCAGTGATCACGGCGCCGACCACCGTATCCTCCCACGACATCTCGACGTCCGGTACGTAGCGAAATAGCATTGCAAGAAGCAGTGCAAGCAATGCGAGGGAGGCCAGGGCGTTTAGCAGCGACCATACGAAAGCTGCGCCCGGAAGGTTTGTTTCGAGAAAGCCCTGAAGGCCAGTGATGGCAGCACTGAAGACCAGCGACACGAGCAGGAGGAAAGCAAGCCCGAGCACGACCGCAAGCGATGTAAGCCTGGCACGGAGGAAGCCCAGCACGGCGTTCGACGGCGCGGCCTTGACCTGCCAGATGCGGTTCAGCGCTGCCTGAAGCTGGGCGAACACCGTTGTCGCGCCGAGCAGCATCAGGATGAAGCCGACCGCGATCGACAGCAGGTTCCCTTCTGCGGTGCTTGCATTTTGCGCTACGGTGCGCAACAGGTTCGCTCCGTCATCTCCGACGAGATCGCGAACCTGCGCCACCAGCGCCTCGCGCACCTGTTCTTCGCCCAGCAGCAGCCCGGCAGCGCCGGTGATCACGAGAAGAAGCGGGGCGATCGCCAGCAAGGTGTAATAGGACAGCGCTCCTGCCAGCTGGAAGGGATTCTCATCAATAAATTCGCGCCCGGCCTCGAGCGCGATCGAACCGGCTTCCCTCAGTCTGGACACGTCTGGTTGCTGCTCCTTCCGGAACCCGGGCGAGCATGCCTTGCAAGCCGTGTGCCAACGACTGGGCACAGGCGGCGCCGAAGTGCGTTCAGCGTACCCCCGCGCTGAACCGGTGCACGACTTGTAAAAACTGCAACGGGCGCCGCAAGAAATTACCGGGCCCCGCGACCACCCGGAAGCTGGCGCCGGGCCTTCTCGGCAATGACGGCGACCGGGGCCTATGGACTCCGTACGGGCGGTCTACCGGGAAATATCGCTCACCTGTATGCCGTCGATAACGGTGCCGATTG
>JBBDSK010000167.1:0-6216 GCA_040904985.1 Woeseia sp.
CCGGCCGGTGGGCGACGCTGACGATGGTGATGCCTAGCCCGTCGAGATAGTCGAGCACCCGCGCCTCCGTCGCCACATCGAGCTGACTCGTTGCCTCATCGAGGAACAGTATCTTCGGCCGCCGGTAAAGCGCCCGGGCAAGAACGATGCGCTGCCGCTGCCCGCCGGACAGACTGCTTCCCATGTCGCCCACCAGCGTATTCCAGGCCATCGGCATGCGCCGGATGTCCTGCCAGATCTGCGCCGCAACCGCGGCGTCACGCACGCGCCCGAGATCCGGCTCCGGCTCGAAGCCGGAGATATTGTCGGCGATCGTGCCCCTGAACAGCACATCGCCCTGCAACACCGTCGAGAACTGGCGGCGAAGATGTTCCGGGTGCCACAGCGCGAGTTCCCGGCCGTCGACAAGAACATGCCCCTCGGCCGGCTCGGCCTGCGCCGACAGCAGTCGGAGAAGCGTGGTTTTGCCGCAGCCGGACGGGCCCGCGATCGCCACCGACTCGCCCGCCTGCACGACCCCGGAAAAGTCCCGCAGGACCCAGGGGCCGCCGTCATAGCGAAAGGACAATTTTCTTGCCTGCAGCGAACCGACGACCGGGCGGCAAATGGCGCCAGGGCGGGCAGCCGGCAGCGCGTCCGCGAGCACCACGTCCGACAGCCGCTCCAGGTGCAGCCTCAGCATGAACAGCTCCTGGATCACCCGGAGCAAGGCAGCCGATGCGCCGCCCAGGCGGCCGCGCAGGCTCATGAAGGCGAACAGAACCCCGAGCGTCACCTTGTTCGCCAGCAGCTGCGAAATGCCGACGCCCAGGAACAGCAGCTGCTCCGCGCCGCCGATCATCGCGGTGCCGAAGCCGTGCCAGATGGAAAGCTTCGACTGCCCGACGCGGCTGTTCATCGCCGCCACGAAATGGTTTTGCCACTGCGCCAGGCGCAGCGGCGCCAGCCCCAGCGCGCGGGTGCTGCCGTAAGCACGAAGCGTCTCCAGCAGCGAGCTGTCGGTGTGCGCCTGTTGCACCAGCGCCTCCTCGCCGAGTCGGCGCATGGCCGGCAGAACGGCGCAGACCAGAAGCGCGGACAACAAAAGCCCGGCGCCGGACAGCAGCGTCAGCAGCGGGCTGTAGAAAAACATGATGCCGAGCGCCGCCGCGAGCACACAGAACTGCACAACGCCCTCGACGGCGCTTTCGGTCAGCGCCTTGCGTATTGGCGTCAGCGACTCCAGCCGCGACATCAGGTCGCCGAGATGGCGGTTCTGCAGGAACCGCGGCGGCAGGTTGTAGAGGTGCCGCACCACATTGAA
The DNA here is from genome assembly GCA_040904985.1 of Woeseia sp. GTDB lineage: Bacteria > Pseudomonadota > Gammaproteobacteria > Steroidobacterales > Woeseiaceae > IDS-8. The sequence continues at coordinate 1,304 of JBBDSK010000167.1, forward strand.
GCTGCTGTCCGCGGCGAGAATACTGCCGGCATAAAGCGCAATCCAGCGCCGCCAGGCTTCCAGCAGTGCCGCAACCAGGAGCACCAGCGCCAGCCCGGCCAGCGCGCGGTAGAGCCACTCGACGTTTTGCCCGAGGACGACCTCGTCGATTAACAGTTGCGTGGCAACGGGTACGACCAGCGACAGAACCTGTACCGCAATAAGAAGAAGAAGCATCAGGGCGAGGTAAGGCCCGAGTTTCCGGCAGGCACGAAAGAAATCGGCAAATGAAAGCGCCTCCCGGTCGTCGCGGCGGACGAAGCCCTCCGATTGCCTGAACTCGACCGCCACCCCGGTAAACGCCGCTGCCAGTTGCGCGCGAGGGATGCGGCGCTTGCCGCGGGCGGGATCGTGGATGACGGCCCGGCGCCGGCCCAGCCGCGCCAGCACGACAAAATGCTGCATGCGCCAGTGCAGGATCGCCGGCAGCGCGAGCTGCGGCAGTTCGTCGACCTCGAGTCGCAGCGGACGGGCGGCCAGCCCTGCTCCGCCGGCCGCCTGCAGAAGCTCGTTGAGCGTTGCGCCGCGCGCCGAGGGCGGCTGGGCTGCACGAAGCCGGCGCAGGCTCGTGTGGCAGCCGAACCATCCGGCGACCATGGCGACGCAGGCGAGACCGCAGTCCGCCCGTTCGCCTTGCCGTATCAGCGGCAGGCGGCGCGCAACTGCACCGCCGATCAGGCGCTCATGCATCGGCTGCCTTGACGGAATCCGCCGGGGAAGATTCCGCCGGATCGCGGCGCAGGCGCAGAAGCCACTCGTAAAGGCGGTAACGCTGCTGCACGACATCGGCGCGAAACGAGGTGCCAGCGATGAGCGGCCAGTCCTTCCCCCGCGCGCGCACGTATTGCCGTTCCAGCGTCGCCCGCACTTCGAACACCGGTCCGCCGAGCGCGAGCGGCACATCCAGCTCGGAGGGCAGCAGCGCCAGGCCCGAGATCGAAGCGACCGTCGCGCGCTGAGTGCCGAACATCTGGTGCGGATAGGCGTCCAGGCGCAGCTCCACCGCCTGCCCGGCTTGCAGCGATCCGGCGTTCGTACTGGAAAGATAAAGCCAGGCCTCGAGCTGCGCGTCCTTTTTATGCAGCATCATGAGGGTTTGCCCGGCCTGCACCACCTGCCCCGGCCGTACGCCGATCCTGGCCACCACGGCTTCCCGCGGCGCCTGCAGGTGCCGGTTGACGACAGCCTCCAGCGCAGCCACTTGCCGCAGCAAGCGTTCACCGGCGATGGCCGAATCGATCTGCTGCAGCCCGGATTCGTCGGCAAGGCCTGTGCGCGCGCGCAGAAGTTGTTCCCGTTCCTGGCCGATCCGGGCCACCTGGCGCCGCAGCACGGCCGCGGCGGCTTGCGCCTGTAAAAGCTGAAGCTCCGCGTCGTCGCGTTGCACGCTGGAGACGTTGCCTTCCGAGGCCAGGCGCGCCAGGCGATCGTAACGCGACCGCAGGAGCCGGCTTTGCGCCGTCTGGATTTCCAGTTCCATCGCGACGATGCCCAGGCGCACATCGGCATTCGCCACCTCGTCGTCCACCGCCGCCATCCGGCTTGCCTGGATGCGCTGCCGTTCCCGGGCCGCAATGCGCTGCAGCCCCAGTTCGTTTTCAAGGGAGCGTATTTGCGAGGCGGACAGCGGCGCGCGATCCACCGCGTTGCGATCGGAGCCGAGCGTCACAAGCGGCTGCCCGGCAGCCACCAACTCCCGCTCGCTCACGCGCAGATCGATGACCTGCCCCGGCTCCAGCGCCACGATTTTGAGAAAACCGCCGGGCGGCATCAGCACACCGACCGCAGGGGCGCGCTGCGGGACTTCCACGACGAACGCCGCGAGCGCGAGCAACGCCAGTGACAAAAGGCAAAGACCGGCGGCAAAAACAGTGCTCGGCGGCATCACGATCGCAACGCGGCCGTGCAGTGGCTCGCGCGCAGCGCGCACAGCCTCTGCGCGGAACAGCGGCGAGGCATCGCCCGCGGGCGCCGCGGGACGCGCGAGGCCAGGGCGAATGCGACTGGTGTTCTTCGACGGATCGTTCAATTCCCTCGACCGAGCCTGCAATGCAAAAACCAATTCAAGCATCGCGCCTCCGCATGCCGCGACGACAGTTTCGCCGCGATTCGCGCGGATTTGTTTGCCGTGCAAATGCGCGGGTTCGTCAACCCGCGAAGAAATGCGCTACTCTCGCCGTTCAACGACGGTGCGCCAACGACAAGAAACCTCGGAAAATGAATAACGACGACTACCTGCAGCGCATCGAGAACGCGAGCGTCTACGAGGTTGCAAGCGAAACTCCGCTGGAAATCGCGCCGAGCCTGTCGGCGCGTCTGCACAACCGGGTTTTTCTCAAGCGCGAGGACCTGCAGTCGGTTTTTTCCTTCAAGCTGCGAGGCGCTTACAACAAGCTGTCGAAACTCCCGCATTCCGCACTGGCCAGGGGCGTCATCTGCAGTTCCGCCGGCAATCATGCGCAGGGCGTGGCGCTGGCGGCCTCACGGCGAGGCGCGCGCGCCGTCATCGTCATGCCGGTCACGACGCCGTCGATCAAGGTCGATGCGGTCAGGGTGCTGGGCGGCGAAGTGATCCTGCACGGCGACAGTTATGACGACGCGCAGCAACATGCGAGGACACTGCAGGAACAGCAGGGACTGACCTTCGTGCACCCGTTCGACGATCCGGACGTCATCGCGGGCCAGGGCACGATCGGCCGGGAGATACTCGAGCAGAGCCGGGGCAAAATCGATGCAGTGTTCGTTCCCATCGGCGGCGGCGGACTGATAGCGGGTATCGCGGCCTATATAAAAGAAAAGGATCCGCGCATCCGCGTCATAGGGGTAGAGCCGGACGATTCCTCGGCCATGGCCCAGTCGCTCGCGGCGGGTTATCCCGTCACCCTGGACCACGTTGGAATATTCGCCGACGGCGTTGCGGTGCGGCGTGTGGGGGACGAGACGTTTCGCCTGTGCCGCAAGTATGTCGACGAAGTGATTACCGTCGGCACCGACCAGACCTGCGCCGCGATTCGCGACATCTATGAAGCAACGCGCTCCATCGCGGAGCCGGCCGGGGCACTGGCCGTCGCCGGCATCAAGAAAGTTATCGCGCGCGACAAACCGCGCAACACCACCTTCGTCGCGGTGATCGGCGGCGCCAACGTCAACTTCGATCGCCTGCGCCACATTGCCGAACGCGCCGCTGTCGGCGAGCAGCGCGAGATGTTGCTGGCCGTGGAGATTCCTGAACGCCCGGGCAGCTTCCGCCGCTTCTGCGAAGCCATCGGGCGGCGCAGCGTCACGGAATTCAACTATCGCTACAGTGACTCCAGCAAGGCGCATATTTTTGTCGGTGTCGAGCTGCGGCACGGCAGCGCCGAACGCGAGCGTCTCGTGCGCAAGCTGAAGGATCTCGGCTATCGCCTCGAGGACCTGAGCGAGAACGAAGTGGCCAAACTGCACGTGCGCCACATGGTCGGCGGCGGCCTGAAGCCGCCGAACGAGAAGCTGTTCCGTTTCGAATTCCCGGAACGTCCGGGCGCGCTGCTGGACTTTCTCAATGCGATCGGCAGCCACTGGAACATAAGTCTGTTTCATTACCGCAATCACGGCTCCGATTACGGGCGCATTCTGGCAGGCATCCAGGTCGCGCCGGGGGAAAGCGAAGAACTCGAGGCGCATCTTGCGGATCTGCGATACCCGCACTGGGACGAAAGCGATAACCCCGCCTACGCGATGTTTCTCGGCTGAGGGACAGGACACCAGGGAATTTCTGCAAGCTCTGCACACTTGTGCAGAGCTTGCCTAGTCGCGGAACGACGGGTCCTTGCGGTCGAGTTTGCGCAGGAGCCCCGGCCAGGCAAGCTGGCCGCCGAGTCCCTTGGTCACCTGCTCCGCCTGTGCCGCAATACCCTGCAGAATGTTCGGATGCACGCTGATGAGTTCGGCGCCGGACGACTGCGCAAGCAACTGCGTCTGGCAAGCCATTTCCAGGACGTACATGGCGAGAAACGCATCGGGCATGGTGCGGCCGACTGTCAGCAAACCGTGGTTGCGTAGAATCAGGTTGGTGTTGTCGCCGAGGTCCGCCACGAGACGCGGCTTTTCTTCTTCGTTGAGGGCAACGCCCTCGTAATTGTGGTACCCGACGGAAATCAGCGGAAAAAGCGAAACCTGCGAAAGCGGCAAAAGCCCCGCCGCCTGCGCCGACACCGCCACGCCCGCTTTCGTGTGAGTGTGCAGCACGCAGCCCACATCCGGGCGCGCCTGGTGCACCGCGCTGTGGATCGTGAAACCAGCCGGATTGATGTCCCAGGGCGTGTCCATTACGACGTTGCCTTCGAGATCGACCTTGACCAGGCTGCTGGCCGTCATCTCCTCGAACATAAGCCCGTAAGCATTGATCAGGAAATGCTCCTCCGGTCCCGGGACCCTGGCCGAGATGTGTGTAAACACCAGGTCGTCCCAGCCGTACAGGGCAACAAGGCGATAGCAGGCCGCGAGGTCGATACGGACCTGCCACTCTTCCGGTGTTACTTCCTGCTTTACGGACAGCTCTTCGGCATTCCTGGCGGTCGTGCTCATAGTCCTCTCCCGGAGTCAGGCGGCGCGGCAGCGCTGCGAGGATGCGCCGCCCGAAGCCTCGTGGTGCAGAACGATTGTGCCGCTTTTCGCCGGCTTATTCCAAACCGTTTTTAACCATGCGCAACCGTTCGTGCCGGGAGAGCATCTAAATCATGAACAGCAGGAATAAAGCAGCTGCGAGACAGTCGATTGATCGGTTTTTCCAGGCGCGTCCGACATGACCATTGCACCGGCAAGCGGACTTGCGGCTTCAGCAGAGTAGACGTGACAAACTAAATCCCTTATACGGTTTGTCGTGACTCGGGGGG
>JBBDSK010000168.1:0-6193 GCA_040904985.1 Woeseia sp.
GGCCCAGACGCCATTCGGCGCCACCATCGCGCACGGCTATCTCACCCTGTCGCTCATCTCTTATTTTGCGGAGAAGTGCGGCATTCGGCCGCAGAGCACGGTGATGGCGATCAACTACGGTTCCGACAGGGTCCGTTTCCTGCAGCCGGTCAGGGTCAACAGCAGGGTTCGCGCGCGCGCGGTGCTCAAAGCGGTTGAGGAAAAAACGACGGGGCAGGTGTTGCTCAGAACCAGGTTTACCGTCGAAATAGCCGGCGAGGATAAGCCGGCCATGGTCGCTGACATCCTCAGCCTTTTTATTCTTTCCTAGTTTCGCTTAAAAGAGGATAGTCAGTGGCGATCCGGTTCGATGACCAGGTGGTAATTGTGACGGGCTCCGGGAACGGTCTCGGCCGGTCGCATGCACTGGAGTTTGCCCGCCGCGGTGCCCGCGTCGTCGTAAACGATCTCGGCACGGCCCGTGATGGCTCGGGCGCCTCGAGTGACGCTGCAAATGAGGTCGTGCGCCAGATTCTCGAGGAAGGCGGCGAGGCTGTGGCAAACGGCGCCAACGTTGCGGAATATTCACAGGTGGAGGCGATGGTTGCCGAGGCGGTGAATCGCTGGGGACGGGTAGACGTCCTGGTAAACAACGCGGGCATTCTTCGCGACAAGACATTCGCAAAAATGGCGCTCGAGGACTTTCAGCTGGTCATGAACGTCCACCTGACCGGGTCCGTCAACTGCACGAAGGCCGTGTGGGAAGGAATGGGAGAGCGCAAATACGGGCGCATCGTGATGACGTCGTCATCCAGCGGTATATACGGAAACTTCGGCCAGACGAACTACGGTGCCGCAAAAATGGCGCTCGTAGGCTTCATGAACTCGCTGGCGCTCGAGGGGGAAAAATACGGCATCAGAGTCAATGCGCTCGCACCGATTGCGGCGACCCGCATGACAGAGGACCTGATGCAGGCGGACGTTCTGGCCCTGCTGGAGCCGGAAGCGGTGACGCCCGCCGTGATTTTCCTGGGCAGTGAAGGCGCGCCAAACCGGCAAATACTCGCCGCCGGCGCCGGTGTTTATGCCCGGGTGGTCATTCAGGAAACTCCCGGAGTTTTTCTGGCGCCCGACCGTCGCGACGTCGAGCATATTGCGTCCGCCTGGGAGCAGATTGCCGATACTGCGGGCCAAAGAGAGCTGGCCGCAGGGAGCGAACAGACGGTAAAGTTTTTGCAAAAAGCGGCTGCCGAACTCGGCATCGAACTGAAATGATCCGGAGCCCGATATGAAAGAAGCGGTCATTGTCTCCACTGCGCGAACGCCGATAGGCAAGGCGTACCGGGGCGCGCTCAACAACACTGAAGCTCCGACGCTTGGAGCGCACGCAATTCGTGAAGCCGTGAAGCGTGCGGGAATCGATCCCGCTGAAATCGATGACGTCATCATGGGCTGCGCAATGCAGCAGGGCAGCAGCGGGCAGAACGTCGCCCGACAGGCGTTGCTTGCCGCGGGGCTGCCGGTAACGGTCGCCGGCATGTCGGTCGACCGACAGTGTTCTTCCGGCATGATGGCGATAGCCATCGCGGCGAAACAAATACTGGACGACAATATGTCGATCGTTGTCGGTGGCGGGTTGGAGTCGATAAGTCTCGTGCAGAACGATCATTACAATCGTTATCGTGCGTCGGATCCGAACGTACTGGCCGCCGCGCCGCATATTTACATGAGCATGCTGGAGACTGCCGAAGTCGTAACGAAGCGATACGGAATTTCGCGTGAGCAGCAGGACGAGTTTGCGCTGCAAAGCCAGCAAAGAACGGCCGCGGCGCAGGAGAGCGGGGCCTTCGATGCCGAAATCGTGCCGATGAAAGCCAGCATGGGGAGAAAGGACCGGGAAACCGGCAAGATAACATTCAGCGACGTAACCCTCGACAAGGACGAAGGCAACCGGCCGGATACCACTATGGAAGGGCTCGCCTCCCTTAAGCCGGTATTCGAGGGCGGTCACATCACAGCAGGCAATGCCAGCCAGCTGTCGGATGGTGCTTCGGCTTCGGTCGTCATGGATTCGAGGCTGGCAGAGAAGCGCGGCCTGGAGCCGCTGGGGATTTACCGTGCAATCGCAGTGGCCGGCACGGAGCCGGACGAAATGGGCATCGGCCCCGTCGCTGCCGTGCCCAAGCTTCTTCAGCTTAGCGGTCTCAAAACCGGCGACATAGGCCTGTGGGAGCTGAACGAGGCTTTCGCCGTTCAGGTAATTTACTGCCGCGACAGGCTCGGCATCCCGAACGATATCCTGAACGTAAACGGGGGCGCCATATCCGTTGGCCATCCCTATGGCATGTCGGGAGCAAGGCTGGTGGGGCATGCCCTCATTGAGGGTAAGCGCCGCGGCGCCAAATTCGTCGTCTGCACGATGTGCGTCGGCGGCGGTATGGGGGCGGCAGGGCTGTTCGAGGTCCTGTGAGGGTCTACCGGCTACCTGAACTTCCTGACACCCGCAACACATAAGACGACTGAAATTGCCTGCACTCAACGATCGAAGGAAAACGCATACATTGCTGCGGGCCCGGCAAAAGCTAGGCAAGTACCGGATTTTGCGCCGCATTACGAGCGGGCCGCTGGCAGACGTCTACGCTGCCTCCGATACGATTCACAAGACGCGCGTGGCGCTCAAGATCCCCACCGCCGACAGCGCGGTGAGCAGCGACGACTTTTTGCGGGAGGTCCAGGTTGCGGCAAAACTGCGGCACCCGAACATACTTTCGGTACAGAACGCCAGCTATATTGGCGACAAATTCGTCATCGCGATGGAATTGGGGGAAGAATCGCTTGCAGACAGGCTTTTTCGGCGAATATCGACTGCGCGCGCGCTCGAACTTGCCGATCAGGCGCTGGCGGGCCTCGCCCACGCGCATTCTCACAAGATCATTCATTGCGACATCAAGCCCGAAAACTACATTCTCTTTCCCGATAACGTTCTGAAACTGGCGGATTTCGGCTTTGCCAAGATCAGCCTGCGCACCCTCAAGGCATCGGGCTCCGGAACCATCGACTATATCGCTCCGGAACAGGCGATGGGGCGGCCGAAGTTCCAGTCGGACGTCTTTTCGGTCGGGCTTGTCTTGTACAGGATGTTTTCAGGCAAGCTGCCCGAATGGCCATTCACTTGGCCGATGGCCGGATCCGACAGGCTTGCCGCGAGAGTGCGTCCGGAGTTCGTCGCCTTTCTGCGGCGCGCCATCCAGCTCGACCCGGCGGACCGTTACCGCGACGCCATCCAGATGTACGAAGCCTTCCGGCGCCTGCAGAGCCGCGCGCGACGCACCCGTCGGCGCGATACGCGGCGCAAGGTGACGCAATCGTCGTCCTGGCAGCAACAGCAGTGGCGGGAATTCCAGCGGCGCTACAAAAGTACACTCGGTACCCGGCATCACTGTCGGCGCTGCGAGGGCCCCGTTGCCGAAAGCATGCGGGCGTGCCCGTGGTGTGGCATCGACAATCCTTCGCGCGGCTCGCAAACGCAGATGCCGTCCCAGTGTCCGCGTTGCGAGCGGGGTCTCAAGCTCGACTGGGATTACTGCCCCTGGTGTTACGGACCGGGTTTCGAGCCGGAGACGACGCGACGCTATCCCGACAAGCGCTACACGGCGCGCTGCGCCAATACCCGCTGCAGGAATCCCCTGATGCCTTTCATGCGCTACTGCCCGTGGTGTCGAACCAAGGTGAGGAAGCCGTGGAAAGTCGAAGGCAGTCGGCATAGCTGCCGACGCTGTAAGTGGGGTATTGCGAAGGACTTCTGGAATTTCTGCGCCTGGTGCAAAGAGCCGGTGCAACGTCAGTGACAGCATCGCTACACGGGACCGTCACTTGAATCTCGATGCCGCGAGCGTTGATGAGATCGTGACGCTCGACGGCGGGGCGACGGCCGAGTCCTGCAGCGTGCCGGTTGGCGGCGGCTTGATGGTCGCATACACCTGCCGCTCGCCCGACAAGGAAACGGACAACGAAGACACCATTGCTGCAATTCCCTACGGTCCCGATGCTGCTGTTCTGGTCGTTGCAGACGGAGCGGGAGGGCTGCCTGCCGGACGGCGCGCCTCACGCATCGCTGTCGCAACGCTGGACGCATCCCTGCAGTCGGCGAAGTCCGAGACGACGCTTCTTCGAACGGCTATTCTGAATGGTATCGACGAGGCGAATCGCGCCGTTCTGGGATTGGGCGGCGGCTCCGCAACGACACTGACGGTTGTCACGATCGAAGGCGGGCTGGCGCGCACCTACCAGATCGGCGATTCGGAAGCCCTCATAGTGGGGCAGCGGGGAAAGGTCAAAGCGCAGACGCTCGCGCATTCGCCGACCGGATTCGCCGTCGAGGCCGGTTTTCTCGATCAACGCGAGGCCTTGCATCATGCCGAACGGCATCTCGTGTCCAATTTCCTCGGCAGCAATGAAATGCGCATCGATATGGGCGCCACGATCAAGCTCAGTACATACGATACCGTTTTGCTGGCCAGCGACGGGCTTACCGACAACCTTCATTTCGATGAGATTGTGGCGAACATTCGCAAAGGCTCCCTGGTGTCTGCTGCAGAAGCGCTGACACGTCTTGCGCAGCGAAGAATGACGTCCGAGTCGAAGACCCAGCCGAGCAAGCCCGACGATCTTTCGCTGATCCTGTTTCGCAAAAGCCAGAAGCGAGCGTCTCCGGACGCGATGCCCGGATAGCCGGTCCTGCCGTTTTTATGCTTTCAGCCGGACAAGTACCCGCAGGCCGCCGCCGCGCCGATTGTTAATAACGATCGTGCCGCGGTGCAGTTTTACGGCGCGCTCGGCAATGGCAAGCCCGAGCCCGGTGCCATCATTCCGGCCATTCCGGGAGGCGCTTCTTGTACGGAAGAACGGCTTGAACAGCTGTGGCAGTTCACTCTCGTCGACACCCGGCCCGCGATCCGAAACTTCAACCATTGCGCATCCAGAGGAATCTACTGCAACGCGGACCATGACCTTTTCATGCGGAGGGCTGTGCTTTACGGCGTTTCGCACGATGTTTTCGATCGCGCTGGTGAGCGCGTCCGGATAGCCTCCGATGGTCGGCGACGCGGCGACGTCGGTCTCGACGCTCACGCCCTCGTAGCCCTCGGCGCGGCACTCGAAATTGACGTTCTCCACCACTTCCTGGACGAGGTCGGCGAGATCGACGGCAATCTGCTGTGCCCGCGGACCGGACTCGAGCCGAGAGTAGGTCAGAATCTGCCCGATCAGTGCGTCGAGCCGCTCTGCTTCCTCATCGATCCGGTTGAACTCCTGTAAATCGCCGGCCTGCCGCTTCGCAAGTTCCATCGCAACTCTCAGCCGTGCAAGCGGTGAGCGCAGCTCATGCGAGACGTTGCGCGAGAGTTCCGTTTGCTGTGCCGCCGCACGCTCCAGTTTTTCCGCCATCGTGTCGAAGTCTCTTGCGAGCATCCCGAGTTCGTCGCGCCTGTTTTCCAGCGAGGGTGCGACGCGGCTGCTCAAGTTGCCTTCCGCAAGGGAAACGGTGGCATGCCTCAGTTTTCGCACCGGGCTGCTGATCGCTCTGGCAAGAAACCAGGAAACCGTACCGCTCACGACCAGCGCGAGCGCCAGCAGCGTCACGCCTGCCGGAGCGCTGTTCCAGAATCCATGCGGCCGATGGCGCCGGGAAACCAGGAGCGTGAATATTTCGCCATCGTTCGCAACAAGCTGCGAGAGCGGCCTCGCTCTCCGAAGATTCTGCGGATCGGATCTCGCGAGGGCGCTGCGCGGCATATGCGACAGGTGCCGATGCAGCCGGCGCTCGAGATGGGAAGGCAGCTCGCGCCTGAGAATATCCCGGCCCTGGGAATCCACGACGAAAATCGCAACGGTGTCGGAGGACGGCACTTCCCGCAGCCAGGATGAGAGGCCAGCACGACCACCGGTAGCAAGCGCGCGGCTCGCCTCCAGTATCGTGTCGTCGAATCCGAAGTTTTCGCTCTCATTCTGTATTCGCTCGGCATAGTAATAGCCTGCCACGGCGGCGGCGCCGATCGTGATGCCGATGATCAGCCAGAAAGAGACAAAAATCCGGACGAGAAGGCTGTGCACGATCGCTCCTAAGCGCCCGCAATCAGCAGATAGCCGACGCCGCGCTGATTCTGGATACTCGTGCCGCGGCTACCGGTTTTCTCGAGTTTGCCTCGCAGATTGC
>JBBDSK010000169.1:0-6190 GCA_040904985.1 Woeseia sp.
CGAGAAGATGAAGCGGCGGACGCCGGCGGCTTTGGCGTATCGCGCGAGACGCACGGAGGCTCGGTGATTGATTGCCGATGTAAGGTCCGGGTTCAGGTCGCCGAGCGGATCGTTGGAAAGCCCCGCGAGATGGATGATCGCCTCGAACCCCTCGACATCTTCCGGCTCGATGTCGCGGATGTCCTTGCGGATCGCCGGCACCTCCGGCACCGCGCCGACATACAGGCATGCCCGGAAAAGCCCGGAATCCAGCCCCACCACCTCATGGCCGCGCTGGAGAAGCATAGGCGTGAGCACGCCGCCGATATAGCCGTCATGACCGGTTACCAGAACTCTCATCGTCCTCTTTCCAGATTTTCCAGGGACAGTTGTCGCTCTGCCAGAGAGTCTCCAGCAGGTGCTTTTCGCGCAGCGTATCCATGCACTGCCAGAAGGCTTCGTGCTTGTACGCCATGAGCTGGCCATCGGCGGCAAGCCGCCGCATCGGCTCGTGCTCCCACATGACGTCGTTACCGTCGATGTAGTCGATGACCGCCGGCTCCAGAACGAAGAAGGCGCCGTTGATCCAGCCTTCCTGAGCCTGAGGCTTCTCTTCGAAGCTGGTCACGTTGTCGCCGTCAAAGGTCATGTGACCATAGCGTGCGGGCGGCCGTACCGCGGTTACCGTCGCGAGCTTGCCGTGCGAATAGTGGAAATCCACCAGCTTGTTGATGTCGACATTCGAGACACCGTCGCCCCAGGTCAGCATGAAGGTCTGATCGCCAAGATACGGGGCGAGTTGCTTCACGCGCCCGCCGGTCAGTGTCTCCTGGCCGGTTTCGATCAGCTCCACCGACCAGTCGAGCTTGGGCGCGTTGTGGAACTGGATGTCGCCCGTGCCGAAATTGACCTTCAGGTTGCGGTGATTTTCGCAGTAGGTCCGCATGTAGTTTTTGATGACGTCGCCCTTGTGTCCGAGCGCGATCACGAACTCCCTGAAGCCGTAATGGGCGTAGTGCCGCATGATGTGCCATAGGATCGGATAGCCCCCGATCTCCACCATGGGCTTCGGCCGGATCTGGGTTTCCTCGGCCAGACGGCTTCCCTTGCCTCCCGCCAGGATCGCCACCTTCATCCAACCCCTCCTACGATGATTGCTCCGCCACCGCGGTGCGCGCCCGCCCCGTGAAGGCCGGTGGACGTAGGCTAGACAGGATAGCGGTGCCGACAAACGGCCCGGTCGAGGTAAAGGATGGTCAAAGAGGTCTGCCCCAAAAGAGTGACTGGGTGCGGGTCATTCCGCTTGCGGTCCCGTGGGGCCCTTCGGCACCGTCGCGATCAGCGCCTCAGTAGACGGCCTTCCTGTACAGCAGCGCCTCGCAGGTGCATCCGTTATGACGATCGATGCAGTGGAACTCACCACCCTCGCAACGCGCCTGCCAGTAGGACGGAAGTCTCTCCCAGATGTCGAAGCCGAGCTTGGTCATCATGCCGTCCACGCTGAACTCCCTGGGGCCTCGCTTGAATGTGATGATCAGCTTGTCTGCCCCGAGTCCGATGAGGCGGTCATGCAGGATCTCGATGAGTGTCGTGCCAATCCTGCGCCCCCGCCACTCGGGGGCGACGGCGATGGCCTGGATGGCGCCGAGCGCGCCCTTGCTGTCCGCGTCGGCGATGTCCGTTGGCACTTTCGAGACCCGCCGCTCCAGATGCTCTACGAGCCCTTCCGGAGGCAGCAGACGGCCCTGGGCGAAGCCGAGCAGAACGTCATCGTTTTCGTGACTGATCAGAACGATCGATCCGGGATCCACCGCGATCTCCGATGGTCGTACGAAATATCCATCGCCGAACACCTCGTTCGCGAGTCGGGCGACGTCGCTCTGCCAACGTGGCGAATAAATCTCGAATCGCATTCCACCAACCGAATCGTATCGAATTCGGGCTTTCCTTCCTCGCTGGGGCGGCAGGCAACGACCCGCCCTCCCCTGTCGCGGCAAGCGATCGGGCAAGACAAGGAACGCCGCCACGGCAGGCCGGTTCCCGCTTGCCGCGCGTCGATCACGGGATGAACCCCGCGGCCAGGACTGCATAGAGGGCGATCACCATCATCGCGTTGAACAGGCCGTGCGCGATGATCGGCGGCACGAGCGACCGGCTGCGCTCGAACAGCAGCGCAAGGAGTACGCCGTTCACGAGGAGAGCGGGGACCAGCATCGCGATCCCGTGCGCGGCGGCGAATACGGCCGCGCTGAGCGGAATCGAGGCGACGGCGCCGAGGTAGCGGCGCAGCCAGCTGTAGAGCAGCCCGCGGAAGACCACCTCTTCCGCAATCGGCCCGACGATTGCCGCGGCGAACAGCATTCCCGCGAACGCGGTCCACGAAAAACCAGCCGGCGCGAGAAATTCGATCTGCGGATTGCGAAACGGCGCATCGGCCAACCACTGCATCAGCCACTGCATAGCCAGATTCAGCAGCGCGACCATGGGAACGGCAACCAGTGCGGTCAGCGCCGCCGCAAAATGCCAGCGCGGCGGCGCGGCCCGCAAACCGAGCCTGCCCCACCCGATCCCGCGGCCGCGCACGACGATAAAGTGAACCGCCGCGAGGACCACGACCGACTGGAGCGTAAGCAATCCGACCACCAGTGCGGGCGTCGTCGCCATATCGCGGACAAGCCAGCCCACAAGGAGCAGGCACGCCGTCGCGACGAGGACGACCAGGATGACGTCCAGCGCGCGCACCGGCGGCAAGTCGACGGCGTCAGTTCCGCGCATTGCGACCGCGGCCGGCAAAGGGCGGAATTCCATAGTTCAGCCTTGTCCACGTGCTGGCCCCGACCGATGCCTGCGCCACGTCGCGCGTCCCTCCGAAGCAGCCGTCCGCAGCATATAATAAGCTTCCGGGCAAGCGGCGGTTCCTGATTGCGCGGATCCTGATTGCCTGATTCAAAGCCTGAATCATTGGCCGGGCCGCACCGCCTGCGAACGCTCGTGCTACGCGATTGACTCGCCGCGCACGGCGTGTCATGGTGCCACGCCTTTCAGTCGAGAGGGATTTATTCACAGGCTCCGGCGTCCGGTCCGCTGCCCCGCTTGCCGCGCGAGTTTTCGCGCCAGCGGCTCCGAAGCGATTGAAATCACAGGATATATCGGCTGGCCCATTTATGGGGTATGCGCCCGGGCCGTTTTCGCCACCGTATCTTCCTGAAGTTGTCTACCGATCCATCCACATATCCGCGACACCCATACGGGCCTCAGGCAGCGTCGGAACCTGCCTGACTCCAGCGGGCAAGCTCCGGCCGGGCGTGGAACTGGCCCGACGGACGCGGCGTTTACGGCGCGCCGGCTTGCACGCAGCCGGCGTGGTTCATGGCTTTGCAGGGTGTCATCATGTCGGAACAGCTGCAGCCGCAACAGACGCAGGACCGTCAGCCCGGCCGCGAGCACGAAATGGAGCCTCGCCCGGACTACGCGCCGCGCTATCCCGGAGTCGGCAAGCTGAGAGACAAGGTCGCCCTCATAACCGGCGGCGACAGCGGCATCGGGCGCGCCGTCGCAGTCGCAATGGCGCGCGAGGGCGCCCGGATCGCCATCGCATATCTCGAAGAGCATGAAGACGCGCGCGAAACCGTGCGGCTGGTCGAGGCCGAGAACAGCGAGGCCATTGCCGTGGCCGGCGACCTGGGGGACGAGGCGCTCAGCCGGGAGGTCGTAGAGAAAGCCATCGAGAGGTTCGGCCGGCTCGATATTCTCGTAAACAACGCGGCCGAACAGCATGAAGTCGACAAGCCGGAAGACCTCTCCGCGGCACAGATCGAGCGCACCTTCCGCACCAACGTCTTCAGCTATTTCTACGCGACCAAGGCGGCGTTGCCTCACCTCCGCGGCGGCGCGACCATCATAAACACCACGTCGGTTACCGCGTATCAGGGCCACAAGACCCTGCTCGATTACACCGCGACGCGCGGGGCGATCGTTTCGCTGACCCGGGCGCTGTCGCAGGCGCTTGCCGAGCGTGGAATCCGCGTCAACGCCGTGGCGCCCGGCCCGATCTGGACGCCGCTGATCCCGGCCTCGTTCGAAGCCGGTCACGTCGCCAGGCACGGCGGCAGCACCCCGATGGAGAGGGCGGGGCAGCCGAACGAGGTCGCTCCGTGTTACGTATTCCTGGCCAGCGATGAAAGCTCCTACATGAGCGGCCAGGTGCTGCACCCGAACGGCGGCGTGATCGTCGGCTCATGACGAACGCGGGACCGGCCGCCGCCGGTCCCGCGGATGTCGAGCAGAATAGGACCTGACGGACCGGGAAAAAGCGATCACCGGCCGCCAGCCATTGCCCCTTGCTTCATCTGTTCATAGCGATCGCCCATCTCGCGCGCCTTTTCATCGTCCAGCGCTTCGCGGGCCTCGGGGAACATTTCTTCCTCCTCGTCGGAGATGTGATGCTCCAGCGCCTGCTTGAGCTCATCGAGCGTCTCGAGGAACTCGTCGGAGGATTTGTCCATCGATGACAGCTTCTCGAGCATGCCCTTCGCCTCTGCGTGCTCATCGAGCGCGTCGTCGACCGCATCCTCCGCCTCCTCGTCCCCTTTAGCGTCGCGGAACTGCGGATAAAAGACTTCCTCCTCGAAGCGGGTATGGATTTCAAGATCCTGCTTGATCTCGGAGAACAGCTTCTCCCGCGTTTTCGCGGCACCGTCCGACGTGTCGAGAATGCGGGTCAGTGCCTTCTTCACCTTGTCATGGTCCTGATGGAGCAGTTCGTAAATGGAGGGCATGGCCGGTTTCCTTTTCCTTCCTGGGCCGCTGGTTTACGTGTTCCTGTGCCGCCGATTGCGTGCCCACAGAAACAGAGCGCAAGGTGGAAAGTTCCACCCTGCGGCAGGGCGAAACGGCTTCGCGCGCGGGCGGCGCTACATCACCTCAATGGCAGGGTATCGGCGCACCGCCGGGAGAGTTTTTGCGCATCGGTTGGGCGGAAGGGGAACCTCCGCCTAGGGGCCACGTTCTCGTGTGAGACCCGGGGGAGAGCCCCTGCGACGGTCCATTCCAACCCGCCACAGCAAGGAGGCCGGCAATGTTCATGCACAACAAGCGACTGATGTACACCGTCCGCGTGTCCGAAGCGAACCCGAAACTGGGAAGCCTCATGCTGGAGCAGTTCGGCGGCCCGGACGGGGAGCTTGCCGCGGCCATGCGGTATTTCACGCAGGGAATTTCCGACGAGGATGCCGGCCGCAAGGACATGCTGCTCGACATAGCGACCGAGGAGCTCAGCCATCTCGAGATCATCGGCAGCATCGTCGCGATGCTGTGCAAGGGCGCGCGCGGCGAGCTGGCGGAGGCGGCGAAATCGGAGGCGGACCTGTTCGCCAGCATGACCGAAGGCGGCGAGAGCCATACGCTTGCGCTGCTCTATGGTGGTGGCGCCGCGCTGGTCAATTCGGCCGGCGTGCCATGGACCGCGGCCTATGTCGACACACGCGGCGATCCCACTTGCGACCTGCGCTCGAACATCGCCGCCGAGGCGCGCGCCAAGATCATCTACGAACGACTGATCAACATCACCGACGATCCCGGCGTGAAAGACGCGCTGGGCTTTCTCATGACACGCGAGGTGGCGCACCAGAAATCGTTCGAAAAGGCGCTTTACGCCATCGAGAACAACTTCCCGCCCGGCAAACTCCCCGGCATCGAGAAGTTCGCCAGCACCTATTTCGACATGTCGCAGGGCGCGGATGGCGATGCGCTGCGCGGGCCGTGGAACTCGGGGCCTGAATGGACCTATGTCGACGACCGGGAGAAGCAGGTGGCGGTCGACGGCGGCGACGGATCCGCCTCGGTCAAGCTCAGCAGGACTGCGAAAGCCGCGATGGACAAGCTCGCCGCCCGCACGAAATCGCGGCCGGATGCCGACCCGGCCACCGGCGCGCACGGAAGGGCATAGCTCGAATTCAGGCGTGGAAGGAGCAGGCAATGGACTGGAATCGCATCGAAGGGAACTGGAAGCAGTTCAAGGGCGAAGCACGCAAACAGTGGGGCAAGCTGACCGACGACGATTTCGAGCAAATCAGGGGCGACCGGCAGAAGCTGGCCGGGAAGCTTCAGGAGACTTACGGCAAGTCGAAAGACGAAGCCGAGCGCGAAATCGACGAATGGTCCGCGCGCCAGAATTGATCACCTGAAACGGTCCGGCGCTCGTGACCGGGCG
>JBBDSK010000170.1:0-6113 GCA_040904985.1 Woeseia sp.
CAAAAAGGGGACAGATCTATTTTTCGCGGAAAAATAGATCTGTCCCCTTTTTGGACCCCTTTTTGCGTCACGGCAGGTTCCGCACGATCCGCGGGCCCAGCCGGTTCGCCATCCACAGCGGCAATTTTCGCCACAGGGCCACCGCCGTGCGGTACTTCGGGTTCGCAGGGTTCAGTTGCGGCAGCTCGCCCTGGTCACGCAGCCAGTAATGCCAGTAAAGCGGCACCGGCTCGGCGCCCCATTGTTTCTTGAAGCGCCAGGTGCCGCTGCCTTCGGTGCTGCGGCCGAAGTCGAAGACGCTGAAGCCCTCCTCTTCGGCGTACTTCAGCATGTTCCAGTAGAGGTACATGTTGACGCCAAAGCGGTCGGCGGCGCGCCGCGACGCGGCCCAGGGCACTTCCAGCCGGCCATTGAAGCCGATCACAATGGCGGCGGCGATCGCTTTGCCGCCGGCGCGCACGACGAACACGCGGGTAAGGTCCGGAAACGTTTCGAGCACGCCCCGAAACCATTTGAGGGGATAAACCGGCACGCCGAGGTCGCGGTATTTCACCGCGAAGACGGCGTAGAAGTCGGCTAGCAGTTCGGCGCCGCCGATCGTGCATTCGGCGCCTTCTTTCAGCGGGCGCCGAACCTGGGCGCGGCGCTTGGCGCCCAGCTTTTTCCACAGCGCATCGCTGTCGCCGCTCAGGGCCAAATGCATGGTGACCTTGTCGGTGCGCGCCGGCAGATCGCTGCAGTTTTGCAGATGCCGCAGCTCCGCGTGCGCAACGCCGAGTTCGCGCGCCAGTTCGCAGGCGCGGTCGATCAGCGCCTCGCTGGCGGCATCGTCATCGGCCAGTACGCCGCCGTAGCTGACGTAAGGCAGGGACACCAGGAAATCGCCAAAAGCCAGACTTTTCAGGCGCACCATCGGCAGCACGCCGCGGACCTGTTCGTTATCTTCAGCCAGCAGGTAATGCGTTTCGCGACCGAATACCGATTCGATCAGTTCGCGCCAGGCTGCCAGGTGATAGACGGAAGCGTCGCGGCGGCCGCGCACGTAGCCGTCCCACTCGGCCATCCGCGAGCGCGGGGCGGCACCGACAGTGAGCGCCGGCACGGCGGCCTCAGGCCGCATTGCCGAGATAGATCGCATCCATCCTGCCCCAGTCCATTTCCTGCAGCAGTTGTCCCAGGCGCGGCTCGAAGCGCCGCAGGTTCACGTCGTGGCGAAAGCGGGTGCGCGCGGAAATGTTCCGCATGCGCGGCTGGTCCGGGTCGAGTTCCCAGGGATGGAAATAAAACACGGCCGGCAGCCCCGTCGCGTCCTGCGTGCGCCGCATGAGCCAGCGGGAGACGGCGAGCGGCAGCAAGCGGAAATAACCGCCGCCGGCGGAGGGTACATTGCGGCCGAACAGGCGCGCGGTGGTCGCGGGGATTTCCAGTATGGCGGCGGAGCCCACGTGGAACGGATACGCCGGCGCATCGGGCAGGCCGTAATGGTCGTGCGCAATGGGGAAAATGCTGGAACTGTATTCGTAGCCCGCTTCGGCCATGACGCTGTGCGCCCAGGGCGTGCGCCGGTCCAGCGACCAGCTTGCGGCACGGTAGCCGCGCACCGGCTTGCCGCTCACGTCTTCGAGCAGCTTTTTCGTGCGCGTGATGTCTTCGCGGAACGTGTCCTCCGTCTGGTCCCAGACCCGGATGTGCTGCATGCCGTGGCTTGCCACTTCATGACCGGCGTCGCTGATGCGGCGCACGACAGCGGGCAGGTGTTCAGCCACCCAGCCCAGGGTGAAGAAAGTCCCATGCACGCCGGCCTCGTCGTAAAGCGCGAGCGCGCTGTCGACGTTGCGCGGAATGCGGCACTCGCGGTCGCCCCAGCTGGCCTTCGGCACGAGGTGTTCGAAAGCCGATACCTGGAACCAGTCCTCCACATCGCAGGTCAGCGCATTGCGCAACGGCGCAGCATCGGGAGGCGCCCAGCGCCGGCCGACGCAGGGAAACGGCTCTGTAATGGCCTCATCAATGGCGTCATCCGCGGTTTTATGCATCGTACGCGCAACCTCGTCGGGGGCGCTTGCCCTGGATGCAGTCGTGTCCGGCGTGCTCACTTGGTCAAAACGGTGCGGCCGCGCAGCGATCAGAACAACGTACGCGTGACGAACAACGAAACGTTGTTGGCGTCGTAGTTGCGGCTGAAGAACGGGCTTTCGCCCTCCTCTTTCGAATGCTGGTACTGCAGCGTCAAAGACGTGCGTGCACCCAGGCGGTAATCGACCGCGGCCGAGGCTCGTGTCAGGTCGCTTTTGTCGCCGTCGCGGAACTCGCGTTCCGAACGGGAACCGCGCAGGCTGAGATCGGTGCGCGCGCCGACGCGATAGGATGCGGTAACGCTGGCGCCGCGCTGCGACTCGTCGTCGAGGGGCGTGCCGTCGATCTGCGTGCGGTCGGTGCGATCGACGTCGAACAAGGCAAAGGTCAGGTTCGTGCGCTGGAAGTCGAGATTCAGGCGCCACTCCAGGCGATTGGAAATGAAGCGCTGCGCGCTGCCCGGCCGGCTTAAAAAGTCGTCGGGAAGTTCGTCCTCGCCCAGAGCGCTGCGGCGAAAACGGTTGCGCCCTTCGGTGGTCGGTGTTTCCGCGTAGGACAGCGACGTACTGCCGCGGCGGAACTGGAAATCCAGCGAGCCGCGCCAGGAGCGGCCGAAGCTGCGCTCGCCGGCGGCGATTTCGGCGCTAAGGCGCTCGCCCATCTGCTGCGACAGGCCGGCTTCCCACAGCGTGTCCTCGAGCGACGAATCGAGCGGTGTATCCCAGGCGCTTTCCTTGCCGCCCGAGGCAAAAAGCCGCGTGTTGCCGCCCACCCAGTAGCCGACTTCGGCCACCGCCTGCTGGTACTCCCAGGGGACGGTCTCCTCGTCGTATTCCGTGCGCTGGTGGTCGTAGCGCAAGGCCCAGGAAAAGCCCTGCCCCTGGGCGTAGTTGTCGATGCTGAAGTTGCCGTCGGACTGTTCGTTGCCCTGGCTGCGGAACGAGCCGACGCTGCCGATGCGGTCGCTGTCGCTGTAGTCGATCCATGTCCGCCGGTAGGACGCCTGCGTTCTCACCGACGGGCCGAAGGCGTACTGGAACGACGGCGCGGCATAGTACTGGTCGCGATCCTGGCGGTTGCCGCTGATCGGCAGATTACTCTGCGGAATGCGCTGCTCCGGGTCGCGGATCGACTGCGTGCGGTTGCCGCCGACGTCCAGAAAGAACATCTCCGGCACGAGAACGGCGCGCACATTCGCGTTGTACTGGTGATAAACCTCCGTCTCGCCGATGTCCCGGTAACGGTAGGCCTGCAGCTGGTAATTCGCGTTCGTGGACAGCCGTGACGCCTCGTGCGTCAGGTAAAAAGAAGGCGTCAGGCTGTAAACGAGCTCGCTCTCCTCGTCCACCGTCGCGAGCGCCACGTTGTCGGTGTGCGTGATGCCGGCTCTTACATCGGCGCCGAATTCGGCCGCCAGGAGAGGCGTCGTCATGCACGCGGCGGCAATGGCCGCCGCAAGCGTTCCGCGGGCGCGTGCCGCGCGTGTCTCATTCGTATCCGTAATATCCATAGTCCCCACCGTAATACCCGATTTGCGACGAGTGCCGGCTCTTGTTGAGAATGACGTTTATGGCCTTGTCGCTGTCGAGAACCTCGATTGTTTGCATCAGCGATTGTTGCGTTGTCTCCCCGGCTTCCACCACCAGCGCAATCTGGCCGACTTGCGCGGCCAGCGCCTGCGCTTCGCTCGTGATCAGGAGCGGCGGCGAGTCGAGCAGGATGATGCGGTCCGGGTAACGCGTCGAGAGCTCTTCGATGATGCGCGACATGCGTTCGCTCGCGAGCAGCTCGGTCGCCTGCTCGTGCCCGCGGCCGGCCGGCAGCACCTGGATGTCGTTCAGATCGGTGCGTATCAGCGTCTGCTCGATGCTCCGTGTGTCATCCACCAGCAGGTCGATCAGGCCCGGCGCATCGCCCAGGCCGAACTCGCGGCTGATGTGCGGCTTGCCCACGTCGGCATCGACCAGCAGTACGTTCAGCTCGCGCTCCAGCGAAAGGCTGACCGCCAGGTTGACCGAACAGAAGGTTTTGCCGGCCCTCGGCAGCGCGCTCGCGATCATGATCACGTTCATTCGCTGGTCGAGCTCGCCCAGCCCCTTGGTGGCGTTGGTAATCAGGGGACGCTTGATGCGGCGGAACTCGTCCGCTATCGGCACCGCGTGATCCATCGGCGCGAGCAGGCCGACCTTCAACAGCTGGTCGACGTCGACGTGATGCTTCTCGCCGTCGATCGTGACTTTTTTCTTGCGCGCGACCGGGATGGGCGAGACCTCGGCGCCGTTGGTGAAACCGTTGCGCAGCGTTTTTATCGGCTCGACCGGCGGCGGAGGCGCGGCGCCCTGCATCTTCTTCAGGGCATCCTGGATTTTGCTCACGCGCCGGCTCCCGTGAGTTGACGCAGCAATGCGGCACCTCTCGATTCGAATACGATCAACAGGCTCGTGACCAGCACCAGCGCCCCATAGCTGCCCGCCCAGATCAACGCCTCGCGGCGGCGGTGCCGCGCCTCACCGGGCGTCAGCAGCATGCTGACCGAGCCCAGTACCGGCAGGCCCGCCACGCGCTTGACGGAACGCCTCGTGAAAAACACCGGCTGCAACTGGTTGAGGCCGAAGGCGACGGCGGCCCCGGCGCCCATGGCGAAGATCAGCGCCACTGTCAGCAGCAGGGGGCGGTTGGGCCCGACCGGTTCGGTGGCGGCGTACGGCGGCTCCAGGGTGTTGAACTTGACGTTATCGGTGACCGGGTCGAGACGCTCTTTGGAGCGCAGCGTCTCGCGGCGCTTCAGCAGTTCCTGGTAACGGCCCTGCACGACGCCGTAGTCGCGGTTGAGTTGCTTCAGATTGGTCTCAACCTCGGCGATCATGTCGACATCGGCGCGCAATTGCTCGACCGCGCCACGGTCCGTCGCCAGTTTCGCGCCCAGGCTCGCGAGCTCCACTTCGGCATCGCTCAACTGGATGCGCAGGTTCTGGTAGACCGGATTGGCCTCCAGCGGCTGCTCGTTGCCGGAGGTCGGCCGGATGCCGGCGGCAATCGCCGCCTCGCGCTCGGCATTGCACTCCTCCTGCAATGCGGCGATGGTCTCCCGCAGCGAGACGATGCGCGGGTGCTTGTCCGTGAATTCCACCTGCAGCGGCGCGAGCTGGCCCTGCAGTTGCGAGATGGCGCCCTGCTGCGAACAGCCCCCGGAGGACTGCCCCGGCGTGCTGGACATGATGCCGAACACCGGCTCCTCGCCCTCGATCTGCCGCCGCAGCTCGTCGCGCCGCTCGCGCACCTGGCGCAGCTGTTCTTCGGTCTGGCGCACCGCGTTGAGCGACAGTTGCAGCCGCGAGTAATAATCGCCGCGATCGTCGGGCATGTAGCCCAGGTTGTCTTTCTTGAATTGCGCGAGCGCGTTTTCGGCGCGCATCAGGCGGTCCTCGTGCTCGCGGATTTCCGACTCCAGCGCCCGCGCCGTCATCTGCGCATCGTCGCCCTGCCCCTGCAGCGAATTTTCAACGAAAGCGTCGACCACCGCGGCCACCACCTCGCGCGCCTTGGCGCGGTTGACATCGTCGAAACTGATCGTGAAGACGTTTCGTTCGCGGTTGCCGGCGACTTCGATGCGCTCCTGCAGGCCGGTAATGAGCCGCTCCATCTGTGCCGGCGTCTCGGCACGCAGATCGAGATCGGTCTTGCGCGCCACCGCCTCGAGGTTCGGCCGCGTGAGGAGCGCGCGGCTCACGGCGTTGACCTGCTCGGTGAGGTTGTCGCGGATGGCGAGGCCATCGAACACGGGGCCCATGAGGCTTTGCGTGTCGACGTAGACCTTGGCCGAAGCGCTGTACACGTCCGGCATGGTGTAGACGTGGAACCAGCCGAGCGAGGCGATGAGCCACGCCGCGCCGGCCGCCCACCAGCGGTAGCGCCACATGCCGCGGAGATGTTCGAAGATCTCGGCGATGATTTCCTGAATGTTCAAGTTTCGATTCGCCTGGTGTACCCCGTCGCAAATAATGAACCATTCTCGCGGCGCCTTTTCGCGTCTGGCG
>JBBDSK010000171.1:0-6080 GCA_040904985.1 Woeseia sp.
ATTCATGACCGGCTGATTCGTGATGATCCGCATCGTGCCGGCCTGTGCGTCCGAACCGAATAAAGTGCCCTGCGGGCCGGCCAGCGCTTCAACTCGCGCAATGTCCACGGCGCGAATCGTCGGTTGCGAGCCGGTCTGGGTGATGGAGATTTCGTCCAGATAGACGGACGAGGTGGACTGCCCGATGTAGCTACCGCCCGTGATCGCGCCGCGGAACACGACCGTGCTCGAACTACCCCCGTAGGTAACAACATTGACAGACGGCATGAAGCGCGAATAGTCCTCCATGGTCTTGGCGCCCATTGCGGTCAGCGATTCCTGCGTGATCGCCTGCACAGCTGACGGGATTTCCTGCACCGACGCGCTGCGTTTCGTGGCCGTTACAATGATCTCGTCCAGTACGTGCGCGTCATCCGCCTGTTGTGCATTCGGCGCAGTTCCCGGATAGAGCGCTGCCGTGACTGCTGCGGTCACCGGTGTAATGGCGCGTATAGATGTCGATCGCATACTCCCCCCTTCTACCGCTTGCCCGTAGCCACAGGTTTACTTAACGGATACCTCAATACTGGGTCGATTGCAACCTAAATTTCGCAATGTGTAATGTCCGGCTTTTCATTCCTTAGCGGGTGTAACTTGTTTTGCTTTCCTGGCGTGTAGGCAAGAAAGCGGCGACGTGCATGACTGGCATTACGGTGCCCAGATATCCAAATCCGACACCTAACTTTCCTGGGTGCGGATTCATTGCTACAATCATCAGGCGCAAAGCCAGCGAGATCAATCCTGGCTACGAATGATTAAAGCGCAACGAGTTCAAAGTTCACAAAATCGCAACGTCTGCGCAGTTAGGTATCATGACCAACAGCTTTCCGGGCCCGAAAACTCTTGCCGCATTGCGACGTGGCATACCACTGTTCAAAAACGGTTCCAGGTTCGATGCCGAGATGGAACGCGCAGGACGCCGCGGATTCCGCACCGTGCGGCAAATCGTCATCGACAAGGCACAGGGCGACTTCGTCTGGGACCTAGACGGCAATCGCTACATCGATTTCCAGAACGGTTGGGCGACCAATCCGCTTGGCAACTGTCACCCGGAGATACTCGAAGCTGTAGAAGCCGCCAATCGGCGGTTCGGCTTCCATTATGACCACCCGTTGCGTTACGACCTGGCTGAAATGCTTGCGCCTGTCATGCCGGCCGCAGCGTTGCCACGGACGAATTACGAGGTATCCGGTACAGAAGCAGCCGAAGCGGCCGTTCATTTGGCGCTCACGCATACGAAGCGCCGATACATCATCACATTCGCTTCTTCCTATCATGGCATGGGGCTCGGGACGAAGGTCCTGAGCGGGCTCGACGGCCGCTTCGGAACCTATCTCGAAGGCTGGGGCGGTGGCGTTATTAAAGCGCCCTACCCCTACAGCGAGCGCGTTCCCGCCGGAATGAACCAGGATCAATACACCGAGTATTGCCTTTGGTACCTCGACAATCATATTCCGTCCTGCATTGCTGCTCGCGACAACATCGCCGGAATTCTTGTCGAGCCAGGCCTTGCCGAAGGCGGCAACTGGATTCCATCAACACGCTTTCTGCAAGGAATTCGCGATATCTGCGACAAAAACGGCTGGTTGATGATCGTCGACGAGGTTCTGACGGGCGTCGGTCGCACGGGCCGGATGTGGGGCATCGAGCACTACGAGGTCGTACCCGATGTCCTCGTATACGGAAAGAACCTGTCCGGCGGCATTGCACCTCTCGCCGGAATCTCCGCACGCGACGACATCATGGGCAACAACACCGATTTCGCATCCGGCTCGACCTTTGCGGGTACGCCGGCCGGCTGTGCGGCAGCGATCAAGACGCTGGAGATTTTCGAACGGGATCATGTCGTGGCGCATGCGAAACGACTCGGAAATATCGCGGCTGGCATTATGCGTAAATGGGAAGCATTCGGCATCGTGCGCGAGGCGCGTGGCAATGGCTTGCTGCTCGGTGTGAGCTTCGGCAAACCCGAGTCCGCAGGCGCCGATGAAAAGGACTGGTGGACGGCGCTGGCCGTGCGCGGAAAGATGCTCGAGAACGGCGCGTGGGCGATTTCCGATCGCCAGGACACTATTCGGATATATCCCGCGCTGAATATGAGCGAAGCCGTACTTCGTGAAGGACTCGAGATCATGGAGGACGCCATCCGGCACGTCGAAAAGCACGGCCACACGGAAGGCGATTCGCCAGCGTACCCGACCGGCGTTGCGGGCTTTTAGCCAACGCTTAAGTCTCGCTAGTGTTATTGGCTCGATCTCATTCCGATCTCGCTCAGCGGCTCGAATCCGGGCGGCAGCTCGACCGCTCCCTCCGGGAAGCCGTTTCGGCCGGTCTCCAGCTGCAACAGCAGCGGATCTTACCGCGCCAATCGCCGGCGCACGAACCATTCGCGCCCCTTCGCCGGTGCGTATGTCGGCAGTCGTTAACCGCTCGCTGAATCCAGTCTGCTATTCGAATTCGATCCATGTAGTCTTGAGTTCAGTGTAATCATCTAAGTGCATGCATCGATTTGTCGCGCCCGTTACCGCTCTGCTTGAAGCCGCCGAACGGCACCGTGATATCTCCGCCGAAGTAATTGTTGATTCCCATGGTGCCGACACGGACGGCTGCTGCAACCTTGTGGGCCGTGTTGATGTCGGTGCTCCACACGGCGCCTGCTAACCCGTAAATCGAGTCGTCGGCGTCTACGTTTCTGTCACTTGCAGGCTTCAGAGCGAGTAACGATATCGGTATACACCGAACGGGCGACGAACGAAAAACACTGCGTTTCAGCCGGTTCATGATGCTGGCCATCGGCTCAGTCGCGTTGGTCGCCGCACTGATATTTCCACCCGACATTTTCTGGCTGACGACTTTTATTGCGACGGTATTCGCATCGTCATGGGGACCGGTCGGGCTCATGAGCATATGGAGCAGGCGAATTACGGAGTCAGCCGCATTCTGGAGCATGTTGTCCGGGCTTTTTTTCAACCTTGTGCCGAAATTCTTCGAGTTTATAGGTGTCGTCGAGTTTCCGTCATATTTGAACCCGGTCATCATCGGCACTGTCGTCAGCCTTGTCGTCACCCTGGCCGTGTCGCGCTATACGACGGTGGCCGATGAAGAGGCAAGGCGACTGGCGAAACTCCACGAAATCCCGGCAGAAGAAGTGAGCCGGAACAGGACGCGTACTTCGCTCATCACCGCCGGCGTGTTGATTCTCTACGTCCGTGTCATGCCGGTGCTCCTGATTGTCTACTACGTTCGCCCCTTCCAGGAAGCGAAGGGGCAGCTGTCAGCAGACGGATCGATCGACTGGTTCACGGGCGAAGCCATACTCGCGTTCAGCTGGTTTTTCCAGTATGTCACCCTGGGCCTGTTTGCGGCCAGAATCATACGCGGAAGCTATTCACCGCCGCGCCACAGTCGGCAGAGGAACATCGACGCGCGCGGATATACACGGGGCCGATGATGCTGTCGCCGCCGGAGCCAATGTCAGATGATCACGGAAAGCTCTTCCAGCTCCCAGGGCGGCACTCGCTGCCCCGATTCGCGCCACTCCCGCTCCTTGAGTGCAACATATTGGGTTACGAATGCCTGACCGAGCATCTTGCGTACCGCCGCGCTTTTTTGACGAAGTGCTGTCAGCGCCTCGTACAGGTAACGATGTAGAGCGAACGGGGCGTCCCATGCCGAGTCCGGCACCGGCGGCCTGCACTCCGTTCTTTCGGTCATGCCCAAGAAACCGCAGGCCAGCGTACCCGCGATCGCCAGGTAGGGATTGACATCGCGTACCTACGATTTTTTCCGATCCAATGAACCGTCGCAGACACGAACTGTTGAAAGCCCCGGCCATTAACGGCTGGAATCTTTTGCGCGCCGTCACCGCGCCGATATCGATAGCCGTGCTCATTGCGGCCGTTACCGCCGAGCTGTCGTCCGGCGAAGGCTTTTCTTCGCTGGTGCAGTTTTCCGTTCGCTGCGCGGTACCGCTTCTCTTCGTGGTCTTCGCCGCCTCGTCGATACAGGTCCTGTTTCCCGGATCATTCGGCCGCTGGCTCCTCCGCAACCGAGAATACCTGGGCTTGAGCTTTGCCGCGGCAATGGCGTGGCAGGGTATCTTCATCCTCTGGCTGGTCGTCGGGCACACCGAGTACTACGTCGAGGAGGTTTACGTGCTGAGGGATGCGATCGAAGGCATCATCGGCTACACGTTCCGTCTGGCCATGAACGTGACTTCTTTTCCCCGGGGGCGCAGACATCTAAATCCCGGGAAGTGGCGAATACTGCATCTGAGCGGAATCTATTTTCTCTGGGCGTACGCGTTCAGCACTATTGGTGGGCCCTGTTCCATTATCCTGACCCGGTCCTTCTCGACTATATGTTTTATGCGGGCGCACGCGCAGCCTGGACGCTGCGTGCGGCCGCGTGGGGCCGGAGGCGAAACATCGCAGCCGCCAAATCCGGCGCAGCAGGAAATGGCCGGCCGCCTTTCCGGGTGGCCGGGGTCGTCTTGATCGGCATCGGTCTGGCGAGTTCGATCTTCGGCTCCGCATGGAAGAAGGTCGCCGCCGCAACCTTGTACGGCTATGACGTCACGAAAATGCCCGAATTGTACTTACCGTGCTGGCCTTTCGAGCCTTTTCTTCCCCTCGCCGTCATGCTCGGGCGGATTTACCTGACGACGCTACCTGCAGCTGGCGCGACACCGCAGCCGACGACCACCACCGCGGCATGGAAATGATCCATTTCACGCTCGTCGTGCCGAACGCGGCTGTCGAGTCTACTGGTCTTCCGGAATCTCGGAATAGTGCAAGTTGACGATCTTCCAGTCGTCGCCGATCTTTTGCCAGACCTCGGACTCGAAGGCCTTCGCCACAGAGATGTTACCGTCCGGTTCGCGCAACCGGTAGTCGACGAAGTAGCTGGCAATGGCGACGTCGCCGCTGGGCATCACCTGGACCTGAACATCCGCCACTTCGTTTTTCTCGACTCCACCGCCGGCCTCGACCATCTCCGCCCACTCTTCGTGGTAGGCCGCTAGATCCTGCCGCGCACCATAGAAATACACCATCGCGTTGGCGTCATAGTGATTGAAATATGCATCTACATCATCACCGGCGTACGCATCGTTGAACGCCTTGATCGATGTACGGACCTCCGCTTCCACCGGGCTATGCTGCTCAGCCATTGCCGCAAATGAGATCAGCGTGACAACGAGGCAGGTCAGTATGTTTTTCATGGCTCAGGCTCCTTTTTTTGCCTTTCGTCCCGACGGCTTTTTGCCGCACCCGATCAGCATACCCTATTTTTGCCCCCGCGGGAGCAGACTCTATGTCCTCCAGGGCCGTGTACGCTTGCCTATACGCGAGGGCGCTCCCGTCAGCTATCTATGTTACAAATTTCCAATGTTTAACCTTCAGATAGTCTTTGAGCAAGTCGAATCAGTAACAGGTGGAAGTGCCGGAAACCGGTCGACGCGCCTACCGCACTTTCGATGTAACCAAGAAACATTCGGGGGCAAGTCAGAATGACCGGCGACGATAGCAGGCTGCTGCATCAGCACACAGAGTTCGACGGCTGGCGCTCTCTGACCATCGGCATTTACATGGCTCTGGTCGGCTACGCGGTAATGGTCGGTATCCCCGTAATCAGTACCTCGTGGGTCAACAATCTGCAATTTTCCGAGGTCGAAGTCGGCCGGGTGGCCGGTGCTGACCTTGGTGGGCTTGCGATCGGTGCCGTAATCTCTGCGCTATTCATAGCTCGTGTTGATCGCCGTTACCTGGCCGCAAGTGCAGCGTTGTTTGCCATTGTTGCGAATGCGCTTTGCATCGTTTATCCGACCTACGAAGTTACAGTTTGGCTGCGGCTGGCAGCGGGCATTGGCAGCGGAGTTTACACAGGTATTGCAGTCGCAACCATCGGTGGTCATTCCCGGCCAGCGTTCGCCTTTGGCCTGGAGATGTTTGCATTCGCCGGTTCTCAGGGCGCCGAGCTCAAGCTGCTGCCATTCCTTTCAATAGAAGGCATATATGTGACCCTGATCGCCAGCTACGTCG
>JBBDSK010000172.1:0-6001 GCA_040904985.1 Woeseia sp.
CGATCGCGCTGCGCATGACGCGCTGCACGCGCATTTTGGACCCGTTTCGATCACGACCTTCGCGCTATGCATCGGTCTCGGCTCCCTGGCGCTTTTCAAGTCGACGCCCTTACAGGGGTTCGGGCTCATAGCCGCCCTCGGGGTGCTACTGATGTGGTACGTAACGTTCTTCCTCTACGGTGCCATACTGCGCCGTATCGACCCGGGTTCTCGGGCGCTGCCGGCTTGGCTCGAAAAAGCAAGCGGCCGCGTGTTTGCCGTTTCGCACAGACGCCCCATACCGGCTCTCGCCTTGGCCATGATCGTTTGCGCCGTACTCATCGCGTCAGGCCGTGCGCAGCCTCCGAGCGGTACGCCCCGCCTCGCTTCGGCCGAAGAAGTGTCCTTTCTCGACGGCAAAGAAGGCGGCTTCGCACGCGCGGACATGGCCGGGCCGAAGACACTTGAATTCGTCGTTCGCAGCGGGTCGGAAGGCGGCGCACTGCAACCCGCGTTTCTGCAACTCGTCGACGAATTCGCGCGCTGGTTGCGGTTGCGCCGAAATGTCATCCACGTCACGAGTTTGACCGACACGCTCAAGATGCTCGATGGGGTCTTCCGAGGAGACCAGCGTCCCCGTCCCGCGCTGCCTGAGAGCGCGGCGCTGGCCGCACAACTGGTGCTGGCGCACGACCTGTCAGTCCCTTATGGCCACGATCTCGGCACACAACTCGATATAGGCCATTCCTCTGTTCGCGTCACGGCACAGTTGGCGGGCCTTTCGTCCGCTGAAATCCGGCAATTGGCGCAGGAGTCTCTGGCGTGGTTTTCGGATCGTTCGCCGCCCGCCGCGCGGCTCGAGCCTACTGGAGCCGGGCTGGTTCTGGCCACCGTGACCGAAGACATCAAAGCCTCGCTGGTTTTCGCCGCAATCACTGCGTCGGTATTGGCCGCCGTCGCTTTGTATCTGGCCTGCTCGAGCTGGCGTATCGCCATGATGTCGGCTTTCGGCATGCTGCCACCGGTTGTCGTTGGACTGTTCCTATGGGAGCCGGCCTCGGCGCTTTTCGGTGGCTACGCCCTACTGGTGATGGTGCTGAGCGTCGGCATTATCGTCGACAACGCAGTCCATTTTTCTTTCGCCTATCACGACGCGCGCGAGCGTCGTGGCACGACGTGCCCGAATGCTATCGAGTCGGCGCTCGGGTGGGCGGGCCCTGTCGGCATCCTGACAGCTGCTATCTTGACCCTTGCCTTCATCGTGCTGGCCGCGTCTACACCCGGCTTCTCAGCGACACTGGGCTCAGGGCCGCTTGCCATGGTGTGGATAGCGCTGCTCGTCAATTATCTGATGCTGCCCGCAGTGCTGACGATCCTTCGGCCGAGCGCACCTGGAAAGAACTCGCGAATCAACGGGGACTTGCCGGTTTACGAGTCGCCTTGAGTCAAGGACACCGTCGAATCGGTGTGCCCGCAGCAACCAGGGTCCTGCCGCGATGGAGCTCGGGCTCCGAGAGACCCTCCGGTTGCAGTAAATCGTCCCCGCCTCGCCGTAGGCGAGCGCTGAAGCCCGTTGCGCGTGCGGGGATCTTTGGCGCGAACGCTGCCAGCCCATGGCCGGCAGTCGCCAGATCGTCGTAACCGGAAACAGGGTGCGACCAACGGCTCCGAATCGCAAAAAAGCCCTTGTCGAGGTATCCATCTTTGGTGGGAAATATCAATGTCACACCAACCGATGGCGTGAGATCTTGAAGTCCACACAATCCTTCCTTGTCGAGCCGTGATCGCTGGCTATACTCAACGAAGGGGGAAGCTACCAGGCGCGACAGAAGGTCGCTGAAGCGGCACTTCCTCGCTTTGCGACACTCCCGCGGCTGCCATGTCCAAACAAGCGGTCGTACAGCGTGGTGGGTGTGACGCTCGCCAAGACTGAAGAATTGGGGATCATTAGAGACATGTCCAATCGCGCGTAGAGGACGCGAGTGACACGAGATGTCGGGGGACGGCGCAGATGGATGGAGCCAGCGCTCTTCTGGATTTGGTTTCTACGATTTACGCGGCGCCGGGAAGTGCGCAAGGCTGGGCATCGGTGCTCGGTGAGACGACTCGCCTCGTTGGCGCGAAAACGAGTGGATACATGCTCGTCGATAAAGAAACCTTGTCCCTCGAATTTTCTGCAATGCATGGATATCCGCCTGCTGAGATGCGCGAACTCTATGAAGGAGGCGGCGCGGCGAGGAGAGACATTCGCGTCAGCTATATGGATAACCTGGTCCCCGGCCGGGTGTTTCGCGAATTCGAATACGTCCCGGACAGGGCAGCCTACGACGCCAACGAATGGATTAGGCATGACCTGGAAAAGCGCGGCGTCTACTGGAACATGACAGCGCGCATCAGCACTCACGGTCTATGGACTGATGTTATTGCAGTGAACCGCCTGAAGTCGCGCGGCCCTTTCGGGGATAGGGAGAAAGCGGCGCTACAGACGACATTGCCACACCTGTCGCAGGCTGCCGAGCTGCATCGTTTGGTCTCCCGGCTCGAGAGCAATTATGGGGCGGTTCTGGCAGTCCTGGACAAGTTCCTGATTGGTCTCGTCATCCTCGATATCAAAGCGCGCGTTGTGATCGCAAACGTGGCGGCTCAAAGAGCGATAGACGAATCGGGCGCATTGCGGTTTCAGACCGGTGGCTATCTTCATGCAACCGACGGTGAAGTCGACCTGTCCTTACAGGAACTCATTGACGATGCAGCGCGTACCTCCAGTGCGCAAGGTACCTGCCACGGCGCCCCGCTGGTGGCTCCGAGTCGAGTAGCCGGGGCGGACCTGCTGCTTGAATTGATACCTATCCGCGACGACGGTTTGCCGGATGGCGACCATGTGAAAGGTGTGGCCGTATTCGTCATCGATCCGCGCCGGACGCATGTACTGAGGACGAACGGTCTTGCAAGGATTTTTGGTTTGACTGCTACCGAAGGAGAAATCGTGCGCTGTCTCGTCAACGGCGATAAACCGAACGCAATTGCGGAACAGCGGCGCACGTCGCCCCTCACGGTGCGTGGACAAATCAAAACCATTTTTGCCAAGGCCGGAGCGGGTTCGCAAAGCGATCTGGTTCGCCTCGCGGCGAAGATGGAGCCGCCGATCGAGGGTTGCTAAGCTGAGAGCGGCCCCGTGTCATTCAGGCAATCTCTGCAAGAAGAACCTCTGCCTCCTTCAAGTCCGCCATACCGAAGCCCTCAGTAAACCCGTTATGAACAGGCGCCAGTAGCTCGGTAGCCTCGTGGCACTTGCCTCGCTCCGCCCAAAGTCGTGCAAGTGCGGTCGCGGCACGCAGTTCCCAGGACTTGCCCTGCAGCCGGCGCGCGACTTCAACCGCGGTTTGCATCGACATCATAGCGGCGTCGGTGTCGCCCAGACGCAGCTGCACTTCCCCGCGCAAATGAAGAACCCTCGATTCCCAGCCGCGTTCTCCTGACCGCCGGCCGATTTCAAGTGCCCGGTCCAGTGCTTCGAGCGCTTCTCGACTTCGGCCGGCACGCAGGAGGCTCTCGGCATGCAGGCTGATGAGAATGGGGAGCCACGTGCGGGCACCTATTTTGTTGGATAAATCGAAACCTTTCTGCATCTGCTCGAGCCCGTCCTCCGTACATCCACTCGCGCAACGCGCCCAACCCTCGAGCAAGTGGCCGAGGGCTGCGAATGGGAGCAATTTATGTTCTTCGCTGAAGAGCAGAATGTCGCCCGTTGCGCGGCTGACGAGTGCGGGCTCCCCGCGGATCGCGCGGATCAATGCGACATACGACAAGGCGAACGCGAGTGTCGGGACATGGCCAAGCCGCTGCGCCAGCTCGACCGCCTTGGCCTCGTGCAACATAGCCGTTTCCGGGTATCCCAGTGCCCAGCTGATGTGTATCTGGCACGCATAAGCGCAGACGGCCGGGTCATGGCCCATGTACAGCAACGCGTGCTGCTTGTGCCGCTCGTAGTCATAGAGATCGAGCCCATGTCCGACATGTTCACTGGCGGCGACCAAATCGCCTCTGAAAAACAGTATCGGCCACCTGGCATGGTGCGCCTGCAGCAGCACGTCTTCGTCAGACGTCAAGCGTGCTATATGGAACAATCTGTCGGTGACGGTGTCGGCCAGATCGTATCGAGCACTCGTCATGTTGAACATCCAGATACCGGCAAGGGTCGGTACCAGATCAGGCGAATCGCCGAGCGCCGCCGCGAGTGCGTTGGCCCGCTCGTAAAGCGTTCCAACTTCATCCGTCGACCACCCTTTGAGCACCATCAGCGCAGGTCCGAGCCGAGTCAGCGTTTGCAGCTCGGCGACGTCGCGCTCGCGCCCTTCAGGTACACGCTCGAGCAGCGCAAGCGCCTTTTCGAAGCAATGAATTGCTTCGCGAGCCGCACGGCCGAGTGCCGTCTGGCCTGCCAGAAGATAGAAGCGGGCCGCGGCGAAGGCCGCGTGGCCGCGCTCGTAATGCAGCGCGATCTCGCTCGCTATTTCTCCCGTTCGCGACTCGAATGCGAGCTCCAGGCGGTGCCCCATCGCACGGTGCAGGCTTGCCGCGCGGCCCGGGGAAATTCCTGCGTAGAGCAGCTCGCGGTACAGGCTATGCTTGAAGTCATAGCGTGTCGCGATCGTCCCGTCCGGCCACTCAGCAAGACCGGCGCTGACGATCATGCGCGTCTCCTGTGCCGCTTCTTCGCAGGCACGCTCGGCCTCGTGCAACTCGAGATCCAATGCGGCGGCGATGACGGCTGTGGAGAAACGCTCGCCGGCGACACTGGCAGTTTCGAGCAAGTCGCGCTCCTGGCGCGATAGTCCGCTGAACTGGAGCGCGATGGACTGTTGCAGGTCGACGGGTAGTCGGTGCTCGGTGACGGCGGCAATCATGGCCTCGATGTGCCCTTCGTCGAAGTTCAACCGCTGCAGCGAGGCCAGGTGATCGAGGACGTTGACGACGAACAGAGGATTGCCGGCGGTACGCTCACGCAAAACTACTGCCAATGCAGAGATCGAGCGTGCCGAGACGGATTCCGAAGACCCTACATTCGCGTTGTACCCGATGTACTCGGCAATCGCCTCCACGGTTAACGGTCCAAGTGCGAGCTCGATGCATTGTGGCAGCGGACGCAGCGCGTGCAGCGGATGATCGCTGCGGATAGCAGGCGCATCGCGGAACGTGGCAATCACCAGGAGGCGCGCGGCAGTATCGCGCCGCATGACGAAGTTCAGCCAGTCGAGCGTCGAGTTATCGCTCCAGTGCAGGTCCTCCAGACACAGCACTAGGGTGGCTTCCGCGCCAAGCAACTCGATGGCCTCGGCCAACTCGCGCAGCATGCGCTCTGGTGTAGGCCTTGCGCCAGGAGGTGGCGCGGCCGGCACGATCTCAGGCACCGCGAGCCACGGCAACTGTGCGAGCCAAAGGGGCGCGGCGTGGGCGAGACAGCGCACTATTGTCGCGCCGTGTTCATCGCGACTGGCCCGGCCGAGCGCGTCGAGTAACGGCAAGTACGGCTCGCGCGGCCCGAAGTGCGGGCTGCATTGCCCGCTCAACACCCATACCATCGCTTGCTCGGCGATGGCGTCTTTGAACGCCTCGAGCACGGTGGTCTTACCGATGCCCGGCTCGCCGCTGACGAGCACGAGTCGACGGGCGCCACGCCCCGCAAGCGTAAGCGCGTCCTGCATGGCGCCAAGCTCTGAAGCGCGCCCAACGCACGTGTCCGAGACGAGCGGCGGGCGACCAAGGAGCGCCGCCTGTGGCGTGACTGTGGCTTTGTGCGCCGAGTGGGATGAGATCGGGCAGACAAAGCGAAACCCGCGCTTCGCAACTGTCGCGACGAAACGCGGCTTGCGTGCATTGTCTCCCAGCACGCGTCGCACCTCGGCTATGCAAACGCTGAGCGCCCCGTCGGTCACAACGACGCGCGGCCACACCGCGGCCCACAATTCCTCCTTTGTCACCAGCTCGCCCGCGCGTCCGACGAGAAGGCGAAGCACCGCCA
>JBBDSK010000173.1:0-5969 GCA_040904985.1 Woeseia sp.
GTCGGGCTCATAACCCGAAGGTCGCAGGTTCGAATCCTGCCCCCGCTACCAAACCCAAAAAAAGGCCGGCCCGCGAGGGCCGGCCTTTTTTTGGGTTCGCTATCGCGGGCACAATTCACTGCGAGGGAGTTTCGCGGAGTTGTGGTTGGTCACTTAAGATCAATCCGCACCCGCCGGGAGCGAACTTGTAAGCCTCGGAGGGCGGATTGGGTTCGAATCCTGCCCCCGCTACCAACGCCATTGTGTTCGGCCCGCAGGCGTCCAATAAGGACGTTTTCCCGGGCCGAACTCGTTTCTGGCAGTACTCAGGAACCCGGCCAAGTCGCCGTGCAAGTCGATACGCAGGCCGTCGCGCCCCGGTTCGGGGGTGAGGGCGATTTTTTCGATGAGCGCGCGCAGATGTTTCGCTGCTTTCGGTCCGCGCGTCCTTGCTTTCCAGCGCGTTTCTCAGGTTCCTGACTTCCAGTCGATAGCGCCATGGCCGGATGGACCAGCGGCTTAGGTAGCTCGCTGCCTTCCGTCGGTGGGTTCAGGGGTCCCAGCTCCTCGAGCCAAGCTCTCCTCGAGATGCTTGATCTGTAGTCCTATCGCCGGCTGGGCGACGCAGAGTAGCTCCGATGCCTTTGGATCGACGTTCGAGTGACGTGGTCCCCATGACAGACAAGCGTCGATCGCACCCCGGTTGACGTCCAGTGTGAATGTCCAGCCATTGTGCTCGCAGAGTCGCTCGACAATGCTAAGCCCGAGTCCAAACCCTTGTGCCTCCGAACCACGGGAACGCCGTTTACTCAATTCCTCAGGATCGTCAATTTCCAAGCCGCTATAGTTACTGATGGACACTTCGTGTTGATCGATCCGGACGGTAACCGGTCCTTGATTATGGGGCGTGTGTTCGAATGCGTTGCGTACCAGATTGCCGACTGCGATAGCGAATGCCTGCGGATGACCGAGCAAACTCGGGTTAGTCAAGCGCTTCACGTCGACGGTTATGTCCTTGTTGGCCAACAGATGGCGCTGTTGCTCGATCGCCTTGTCAACCAGGGGGCCGACTTCGAAGCGTTCGCTGTAACTGCTGTCATTGGATTCACGAGACAGGCACAGAAACATATCGATTGTCGTTTGCATGTCGATCGTTGCGCGTTTGATGCGTCCCGTTGCGCGGGATGCATTCTTGGAGAGCTCGGCTTGCTCCAGTAGTTCCAACGCTCCTCTAATGACCGTTATCGGGGTGCGCAGTTCGTGACTCGCGGCATTCGTGAAATAGCGTTCACGGTCAGTAAACGCGCAAATGCGCTTCAGGGTCTTCTCGATAGTACTTGCCAGCAGCCCGACCTCGTCGTCGTGAAAACACTCAGCCTTGACGCGCCGCCAATCGGCGTCCGACAGCTGTTGCGAGTTTATGCCGCCAACCGCTTCGGCCAAGCGTACTACGGGATCGATGGCTCGACGGCCGATAAAGGCACCCAGGGCGATCGCCAGCAGGGTCAATATCGAGACAATTGTGACCAAGGCAGTAATCAACCACACTTCTTCGGTCGCTGAAGCCTCTATGCTTGAAACGTCGGCTACGACGTACAGGGGTCTCGGAGGTACGCCGGTGGTGACGACAGCGACATGCAATTCATCACTCTCGAATTCGTAGTATCCGTCATCGGGCATGTCGGCCGCCCAATCGCGCAACGCTGTTGGCAGGTCGACGGGCTCGCGATAGCTCTTCACATAAGCTGAGTGCGGCAGCGGCGCGTCGGGATCGACCCTGGATCGGCCGATGTAGTCTGTCACGGACAGGCGAAGTTGCTTCTCCAGTATACGGTCTTCGGTGACTACCATCGCCGCGAATGTACCGAATCCACTGGTGATGCCGAGCAGCGCCGCAAACAATCCAAACGCGAAGACAACGCGGGTGCGCAGGCTATGTCGGAACATCGTCGTCCGACTCTGCCACCCGATAACCAATACGATGCACGGTGTGCAATAGCGGCCGGTCAAAGGGCTTATCGATCGCCTGGCGCAACTTGTACAGATGCGAACGAAGCGCATCGCTATCGGGTCGCTCATCACCCCAGAGCAGGGTTTCCAGACTGGCGCGCATCACAACAGCGGGTGAAGCTTCCATCAGCCGCTCCAGGATTTTCAGGCACGCGGGGTTAAGACTCAGTTTTTGATTACCTCGCCGGATTTCGAGGGTCTGTTTGTCCATCGTCAAGTCCCCGACGCTCAGCAATTGCGTGGTCTTTGCCTGGCCGCGTCTGTAGAGCGACACGAGGCGCGCATGGAACTCCTGAAGTGCGAAGGGTTTCACCAGGTAGTCGTCGGCGCCAGCATCAAACCCCGCCAGTTTGTCCGGCAAGGTATCGCGCGCCGTCAGCATCAGGACCGGCGTATCCCGTTTAGCCTCAAGGCGGAATTTCCTGCAGAAAGTCAAGCCATCCATGCCTGGGAGCATGAGGTCCAGAACGATAACGTCGATCGGTTCCGTCAGCGCCAGATGCATTGCACTGATACCGTCGTGTGCGAAATCGGTGATATGGCCTCGGGCACCGAGATAGTCACCTATGTTCTCGCAGATGTCCCGATTGTCTTCGACCACCAGTACACGGATGCAGTTTGCACGCAGAGCCTGTGTCATCGTTGCCGTCCTCCCGTGGACGTTGCCGACACGTTCTAGTTTGCGTCGCGAAGGTTGACCAATCGGTCGCCGCAACGTGACCAAAACGTGAACGACCGCATCCCCTCCATCCCGTTCGCAGTACGACGACGACGCGTGTCGTTCTTCAACCGGCCGTCAGTCTCGCATATCGACGGCAAGGTCACGGTTCGGCGACATCTCTTTCACAGCCACTACGCTACCGTTAGAACATCACAAGTTTTTCCGGAGGTTTAGCGGCAGTGAAAAAGACAGTATATCGGATGACGGTGTGTGCTGTCGGTGGCGCCCGGACTCGGCGGCGTCGAGCAACGCCGGGTTGTCCGCAAGGCGCAGGGGCGCCGCAACCAAACGATGACCCGCGCAGGCATCTCAGCTCGCGGTCACTGCCGGTCCGTCAGGTACAACCTTGTTACATTCTTTTACAACCGGACAGGAAACGCCCGCGTAAACTATCGCCATGGAATGCCATGAGTGTCCCATTGTACCAGCGGCTCGAAAACTTCAGCCTATAGGGCTGCCCTGCCGCGAGCCAAGGCGCAAAAAGATTGACCTCGAAATCACCGCTTCTCACCAGGTCTCGTCATGTTACGTAGTTTCCATCAAGCTGTTTGCGGGATGCAAAAGGCCCTTTTGCTGCTACTTGCGGCAACCCCCGCTATCGCCGACGTTGGCGCGATATCGGTAGAGGTCGTCGATGCCGTGACGCGCCGGCCCGTCGATGGTGTGACGGTTACGGCCGAGTCGCGTGACGGCGATGTAAGCTCGGCAACGACAGATAATGGCTGGGCGCTGCTCGACAGCCTGGAAGCCGGCTTCTTTGAATTACGTGCAGAATTGGCGGGATACGTCACGGCCGTCGAGCCCGCGGTCCGGGTACTGGAACAACGGACAGGCCGTCTTCGCTTCGAACTGCAGCCGGTGTCCGACTCGATAGACGAGATCGTCGTTGTCGCTCGTGCACGCGAGGCAGACCCCTTCGGCGCCGTCTCGAACAGATTCCTGAGCCGCGACGAGCTGCGTAACGCGCCTGGCAGCGGAAGCGATGTCATGCGTGCGCTGAGCGGCCTCCCAGGGGTCGTCTCCAACGGCGAGTTTGCGGCTTTCTCCGTGCGGGGCCATGGCCCCAAAAGCAACCTCATCTATGTCGATGGTTTCCCGTTCCAGCAAGTCGTGCACTTCGAGCAGACGCTGGGCGAGGAGACAGAAATCATCAATGGCGGCCGCTACTCCATCTTTGCACCCAATGCCGTTGCCGGGGCAGAGTTCTCGCCTGGCGGCTGGAGCGCGGAGTTCGGCGGCCGCAATGCGTCGCTCCTGCAATTCGAGGTCGTGGACGGCGCGCCATCGCCCGTCGGCAGCCTGCGTCTCGATCTCGCCGGCGCCGAATTCCTTTACGAGGGACCGAGCGGCTTCCACGACAACACGTCGATGTTCCTGCAGGCACGCCGCTTTGACTTCGGCCAGTTTTTCGAGACTATTGGTGAAGAGGCTTTGGGTGCGCCGGTTTCCACGGACGTGATCCTGAAGACGCATACACGTCTCGATGATGACGACGAGTTCGAGTTTCTCGTCTTATATGCGCCTGAGGAGTACACGCGGGACATTAACCACATCCTCGCCGCCGAGGAGGACGAGGGCATTGAGGACGTCACGTTGCAGAACGAAGACCAGGACCTCGCGCTCATCGGTGGCACCTGGCGGCGGATGTTTGGCGACGATGGCGAATGGACAAACCGTATCTACTACCGTGAGAGCGACCGCGTGTCGTCCGAGGGCGAGGCCTTCCCTGACCTGGTGCCGCCGGATACGCCAGCCGACCAGGTCCCGGTGAGCGAGAAACTTCTGGCCGTGAAGGAACAGGAGGCGGAATTCGGCTGGCGCAGCGACGTGTCGTTCGGGAACCGCTTTGGGATATTCAGTACCGGGCTGCACCTTACGAGCAACGATCTCGATTACTCGACTGAGCTTCGGGAGGATTGGATACGCTATATCTTCGAGTCCGACGATCCGCGCCCCCCGAGTGCAAACTACATTGTGTTGCAACCAGGTGCGATCAACTCGATCTATAGCGCAAGCGAAACCAACTACGCCGTTTACGGCGAGCAGTTGTTCGACTGGGGCGATGCCAATCTGCGTGCGGGCATTCGCTACGATCGCAATGGCTTTGGTGACGAGGACCTCGTGTCGCCGCGATTCGGCTTCAATTATGCGATTTCACCCCGGTTGAGATTGTCGGCAACGGCTGGCATCTTCCATGAGTCGCCAAGCAATCTCGCGCGTGCGGCCGACCCTGATAACTTTGACCTCGAGAGCGAAAAGCTTACGCATTTCGGCCTGGGCTTCGACTATCGACTGAGCGACAATCTGAATCTGCTTGTAGAGGCGTACTATCAGGATCTCGATAACCGGCTCGTGGAGAGCGGCCGCACGAACGGTCGAATTACAAATGATGGTGAGGGCACTAACACCGGCGTGGACTTGGTGTTGACGCGCAAGTTCGATCAGGGCTGGTCGGCCGACTTCGTCTATTCCTGGAATCGCTACCAGGTGGACGATAAAGACGGGCGTGGCGAGTACGACTGGGACTTCAACCGCGAGCACTTCGTCTCTGTCGGCGGGCGCTGGGAGATCAACGATCGATGGCAGGTAGCGGCACGCTGGAAATATGGCTCCGGGCAACCAACGTACCGCTACATTATTCACGATGACGTGCTGGCGCCGAACCCACCCGTGCGCTATTCGCAAGAGAGGACCGCATTGAATGTAGATCGCGGCGATGCGTTCCATTCACTCGATGTGCGCGTCGATTACCGTCGTCCGATCGGCCCGGTGGATCTTGTGCTATTCGCGGACGTGCTGAACGTTTACGGCGGTCCGGCTGGACTGCAGCCCGAGTTCAACATCCTGACGGGGAAAATTGTCGACGAGGAGGAGGAAACGTTGCCGCTGCTCGGCCTGATCGTCGAGTACGCCTGGTAAAACGCGTAGGATCTAGCCCGGACATCTCACCGATTTGCGGGCTAGCCCACGGTCGAAAAGGAGCGCGCCGAAGTATTCGGCTTGGCCGAGATGCTCAGCCAGCAAGAGTTGATTTCTCTTGACAACTTGATGATTTCGTTCGGTTCGTTTTGAGTTGCCCCTGAAAAGCGGCGTTCCCGCTCCTGGTCCTCTATAACGACAGAGCTTCAAGCTTGCTCACACCCATGAAGCTTGGAGCATTTAGGGTATCGGCTATGAACTTTGCGAAGCTCTATTGGCCGGAATCGGCATACAAAGCTCGCCCCCGCTACCAATCCCAAAAAAGGCCGGGCCGGGAGGG
>JBBDSK010000174.1:0-5955 GCA_040904985.1 Woeseia sp.
GCGTCCATCAGCGAGGTCGAGGGCGTAATGGGATACCAGGCGCCTACCGTCGCTCCCGCGTAGAGGCAGCCGAGCCCCGCCGCCGTATTGCCATCGATTACGATGTGCCCTTTGGTCTTGTCGAGCGGCTCCAGCCTGGCCGGCAGTGGGCAGGCGAAATGCTCCTTCGTGTAGTCGTAGCCGAGGCGGATGGCTTCGAGGTTCGACTTCACAAGGTGCTTCTTTTTCGCAAAGGTCTCCTCGAGCATGCCGGTGATGACCTCGAGGTCGATGTCCACCAGCGCCGCCAGCGCCCCGACGTAGGCGATATTCTTCATCAGGATGCGGGCGCGAGCACCGTCGAAGTGCTCGTTGCACATTTTCGATAGCGGGATGCCGATGACAGTGATGTCCTGGCGGTCCAGGAGCCGGCTGCGCGGCCAGGTGGAATCGTAAAGAAGCCAGCCGCCGGAGACGACCTCCGCCATGTCCTGGGCGTAGGTCTGCGCGTTCATCGCGACCATGATGTCCACCCGGTCGGCCCGCGCGCGGTAGCCGTCCTTCGTCACGCGCACTTCGTACCAGGTCGGCAGGCCCTGAATGTTCGAGGGGAAATAGTTCTTGCCGACCACCGGGATGCCCATGCGGAAAACGGATTTCATCAACAGGCCATTGGCGCTGGCGGAGCCCGTACCGTTTACCGTGGCAACCTTGATAACGACGTCATTAACCGTGGACACGAGATTCTTCCCTGCAATCAGGCGGCTAACTGTGTAGACAGAATTGGGCCGCAAAAGTCATGAATTTTCTGCGAATGCGGTCTCTTTATCCGGATGCTTTTGCCCGCTGCGGTGCCGGTTGCGGTGTTTCGTCGCCCGCGTAGGGAATCAGGATGGTGGATTTCTGCATGTCCCAGGCCCCTGTGGGGCAGCGTTCCGCGCACAGGCTGCAGTGCACGCAAAGGTCCTCGTCCTTGACCATGACACGGCCCGTGTGCGGCAGGTCTTCGGACACGTAAAGCGGCTGGTCGACGTTCTTGGCCGGCGCCGACAGCCT
Organism: Woeseia sp.; assembly: GCA_040904985.1. Lineage (GTDB taxonomy): Bacteria > Pseudomonadota > Gammaproteobacteria > Steroidobacterales > Woeseiaceae > IDS-8. The sequence continues at coordinate 1,036 of JBBDSK010000174.1, forward strand.
CTTGCGCAAGTCCTCTTCCTCGCCATTCGCGGTAATCGTGAGGCAATTGACCGGGCACACATCGATGCAGGCGTCGCACTCGATACAGAGCTTCGCCGTGAAAACCGTCTGGATATCGCAGTTGAGGCAGCGCTCCACTTCCTGGATGGTCTGGTCCACGGTAAAGCCCAGTTCCACCTCGATATCGATTTTCTTGAAACGCTCCCGCAAGTCGACGTGCGGCATCAGACGCCGTTCCGCCGGATCGTAGTAATTCGAAAAGCTCCATTCATGCATGCCCATCTTCTGGCTCGACAGGTTCATGCCGTGCGGCAGCCGGTCTTCCAGATCTCCGGCAAAGCAGTATTTGTGCATGGAAATGGCGGCCTCGTGGCCGTGCGCTACCGCCCAGATGATGTTTTTCGGCCCGAACGCGGAGTCGCCGCCGAAAAAGACGCCCTCGCGCGAGCACATCATCGTCTGCTCTTCCACAACCGGGCAGTCCCACTCGTTGAACTCGATGCCGATGTCGCGCTCGATCCAGGGAAACGCATTGTCCTGACCGATCGCGAGGATCACGTCGTCGCAGGGCAACAGCACTTCGTCCACGGCCGTGCCGCGGTCGATGCGGCCCTTCTCGTCGACCTTGTATTCCATGCGATCGAACTTCATGCCGACCAGCTTGCCGTCCTCGATCACAAATTCCCTGGGCGAGTGGTTGATCAGGATCTCGACGTTTTCCTCTTCCGCATCCTCCAGTTCCCAGTCCGAAGCCTTGAAATACCCCCGCGGCTTGCGCGCCATCACCTTGACGTCCTCGGCGCCCAGTCGCAGCGCGCTACGGCAGCAATCCATGGCCGTGTTGCCCACTCCGATGATGAGGACGTTCTTGCCGATCGATTCCGTATGCTCGAACGCGATCGACTCCAGCCAGTCGATGCCGATGTGGATCCTGTCGGTGTCGTGCCGCCCCGGCAGGTTCAGTTCCTTCCCGCGCGGTGCGCCCGTGCCGACGAACACTGCATCGAAGCCGCCCTCGTCGAGCAGTTTTTTCATGCTGTCGATGCGATGGTCCAGTTTGAGGTCCGCGCCCATGTCGACGATGTAGTTGATTTCCTCGTCGAGCACCTTCGGCGGCAGGCGAAACTGGGGGATGTTGGTGCGCATCAGCCCGCCCGTCTTCCCCAGCGCCTCGAAGATGGTCACGTCATAGCCCAGCGGCAGCAGGTCGTTCGCCACCGTCAGCGACGCGCAGCCCGCACCGATCAGCGCCACCTTCTTGCCGTTCTTCACAGGCGGCGCTTTCGGCAGCCGCTCCGTTATGTCACTCCGGCCGTCCGCCGCCACTCTTTTCAGGCGGCAAATCGCCACCGGCTTGTCTTCCACCCGCCCGCGGCGACAGGCCGGCTCGCAGGGCCGGTCGCACACGCGGCCCAGGATCCCCGGGAACACGTTCGACTCGCGGTTCAGCATGTACGCGTCGTCGAAGCGGCCTTGCGCAATGAGGCGTATGTATCCCGGCACGTCAGTGTGTGCCGGGCACGCCCACTGGCAATCGACTACTTTATGGAAATAATCCGGGTTGGATGTGTCTGTTGGCTTCATTCATAAGACGCACGGGGCCATGCGCGTGCGTTTGTCCCTGGGGGGTGTGCCAGCGCCCAAATGTGGGGCAAGGATAACGGGATCAGTCTGAAAGTAAACACTTAATGTCATCACGTCAGCGGCCCTACCTTCCACGGTTGAACTCGAGTCTTTGACCCACGATGTCGCCGGCGAGTTTCCCCTCTTGCCACACAATGCTGCCGTTGACGATGGTGGTGTCGATCGTCGAGCTGAAGGTGTGGCCTTCGAACGGGGACCAGTGACACTTGTAGAGGAGGTTGCCGGCTGCGACGGTGTGGCGCTTATTGGGGTCGACGATTACGAGGTCAGCGAAATAGCCTTCGCGGAGGTAGCCGCGGTTGGCGACGCCGAAAATGTCGGCGGGCGCGTGACTCGTGCGGTCGACGATCGTTTCCAGGCTCAGCTGGCCGTCGCGGGCCAGGTCGAAAAGGCTCTGGAGAGCGTGCTGTACGAGCGGCAGGCCGGCGGGGGCATTGAAGTAGCTGCGTCTTTTTTCGGCGGAGGTGTGCGGGGCGTGGTCGGTGGCGATGATGTCGATGCGCCGGTCGTTTACCGCCGCAATGAGCGCCTCCCGGTCCTGCGCCGTTTTGATCGCCGGGTTGCACTTGATACGCGTGCCGAGGTCCGCATAGCGGCTCTCATCGAACCACAGGTGATGCACGCATACTTCCGCCGTGATGCTCTTTTCATGGCGGCTGGCGCGCGAGAACAGGCCCATTTCCAGCGCCGTCGTCAGGTGAAGCACATGCAGCCTCGTGCCGTGGCGTCTTGCCAGGTCGACGGCGATGCTCGACGAGATCAGGCAGGCGTTCGCCGAGCGTATGTTGGGGTGCTCCGACATTGGCACGTCCGCGCCGAACTCAGCTTTCGCTCTCGCCTCGTTTTCGCGGATCGTCGGCGAATGCTCGCAGTGCGTCACCACGAGCACCGGCGCGCCCGCGAAAATCTGCTCCAGCGCCTCAGCGTCGTCCACCAGCATGTCGCCGGTCGAGGCGCCCATGAACACCTTGATGCCGCAGGCGTCGCCCACCCGCAGCGCCTTGATTTCATCGATATTGCGGTTTGTCGCGCCCAGGTAAAACGCATAGTTCGCCCGCGCCCGGCCCTTGGCGGCGCGGTACTTGTCCGCCAGTGCCTCCCGGTTGGTCGTCTGCGGGTTCACGTTGGGCATGTCCATAAAACTGGTGATGCCGCCCGCCAGGGCCGCCGCCGATTCGCTGGCCATGTCACCCTTGTCCGTGAGCCCCGGCTCCCGGAAATGCACCTGGTCGTCGATCATGCCGGGCAACAGGTAGCGGCCGGCGGCATCGATGACCCGGGCATTGGCGGCCGCACTGATACTGGCCGCGATCTTCTCTATTCGCTTGCCATGAACGAGCACGTCGGCGTCATGAACCTGGCCTTCGTTCACCAGGCGCGCATTGGTAATAAGAAGTGGTCTCAAGCAAATTTGTCCGTCGCGCTCACAAGCTCGTGAACGTTACCGGGTTCGAAAGCGGCATGTCCCGCGTCCGGCACAATGTGAAGTTCCGCTTCCGGCCACGCCATGCCGAGATCCCAGGCCGACACCACCGGGCAGACAATATCGTAACGGCCGTGCACGATCACAGCTGGGATGTGGCGGATGCGGTCGATGTTTTTCAGCAACTGGTTCTGCTCCATAAAGCCGTCGTTAACGAAGTAGTGGCACTCGATGCGCGCCATCGAGAGGGCCGTTTGCTCCGCGGAAAAAGACTGTTCGAGTGCCGGACTCGGCATCAGCGTGCAGGACGAGCCTTCCCAGACCGACCATGCTTTTGCTGCCCTCAGCCGCACATCCGCATCGTCGCCCACCAGGCGCTTGTGGTATGCCTGCAGGAGATCGTCGCGTTCGTTCTGCGGGATCGGCTCCAGGAAGCGCCGCCAGCGGTCGGGAAAAATTTCACTTGCGCCTTCCTGGTAAAACCAGTCAATCTCCTTTTTGCGCAACATAAAGATGCCTCGCAGCACCAGTTCCGTGACCCGTTCCGGGTACGTCTGCGCGTAAGCGAGCGCCAGCGTACTGCCCCAGGAGCCGCCGAACACCTGCCAGCGCTCGACCTGAAGATGCCGGCGCAAGCGCTCGATGTCCTCGACAAGATCCCAGGTCGTGTTGGCTTCAAGTCCCGCGTGCGGACGGCTTTTGCCGCTGCCGCGCTGGTCGAAGAGGACGATGCGATAGCGCTTCGGGTCGAAAAACTGTCGCATTTTTTCCGAGCAGCCTCCTCCCGGGCCGCCGTGCAGAAATACGACCGGCTTCCCCTCGGCGTTTCCCGACTGCTCGTAATAAAGCGTGTGGCCGTCGCCAACTTCCAGCCAGCCCGTGTCGTAAGGCGCAATGGGCGGATAAAGCGTGCGTCGTGACGTACCGTCATTCATCCGCCCATTATGAGAGCGCCGCAGGGATTTTGCAGCCCTCGCGTGCGGCCGCGGTTTTCCTGGCCTCATTGCGCACGCAAACCGGAACCTTGCCCCCTGCTGCCGGTCCTTTTTAAAACGATCCGGCGACAACGGTTACACTTGTATCAAGTGTCGCCCTCGACATCCCCGCCTGAAGGAAGCCGCTATGAAGTTTCGTTGCCTGTCGCCAGCGCTTTTCAGCGCTGCAATGCTCTTGTTCGGCGCGAGCCTGTCCGCCGCGGAAGTGGACATCGAGTTCAAGGAATTCACGCTGGACAACGGGCTGCGGGTGATCGTCCATGAGGACCGCAAAGCGCCTATTGTCACGGTCAACATCTGGTATCACGTCGGCTCCAAAAACGAACAGCCGGGCAAGACCGGCTTCGCGCACCTGTTCGAGCACCTCATGTTCAACGGCAGCGAGAACTTCAACGACGAGATTCGCCAGCCCCTGGAGCGGGTCGGCGCCACCGGCATGAACGGCACGACGTTTTTCGATCGCACGAATTACTTCGAGACGGTGCCGAAGAACGCGCTCGACCTGACGCTGTGGCTCGAGTCCGACCGCATGGGGCATCTGCTGGGCGTCGTCGACGAGGAAAAGCTTACGCAGGAGCGGGGCGTGGTACAGAACGAGAAGCGCCAGCGCGAGAACCAGCCTTACGGAGAGGCCTTCAATCACATCGTCGAGAACGTGTTTCCGCCGCAGCATCCCTATTCATGGTCGCCCATCGGCTCCATGGAAGACCTCGATGCCGCGAGCCTCGACGACGTCCATGAGTGGTTCAAGACCTGGTACGGCCCCAATAATGCCGTAGTGGTCATCGCCGGCGACATCAACGCGGTGGACGCGCTCGAGAAGGTCGAGCACTACTTCGGCGACATCCCGCCCGGTCC
>JBBDSK010000175.1:0-5948 GCA_040904985.1 Woeseia sp.
AAAAGTATTGCTGTCGTCGCCGTATCGCTCATCCACGAATTCCGCTGCGCCGCCGAAGCCAATGCCTCGGAACGGCCCCGTCGTGATGTCGTAGCGGGTTTGGAGTGACAGCGTTTGCTTGGGTGCATTGCGAAGCGCATTGCCTTCCAATCCGTCGAAGTTCCGGGTGATTTCGCTATCCATGCGTCCGTAACCCGCGCTGAGAAGCCAGTTGGGCCCGATCCGTTACGTCGCAAAGAATTCCGAGCTGTGCCCGTGCCTACCGCCTCGCGGAACGGATCCACGCTGAACGCTTTCGGCGACGATTGCTAATGGACGTCACGAACGGCAGGCGGCACCCGCTCAATCCTCCGCCCACAGTCTCGCGACGTTCGCCTTGATCTTCGAGAGCTGATCGAAGAGATCCGACTTCCCCTCACGCTGATAGACGCTTCGGCAGGCCGTCTCGAGGTCGAACAGGATGTCGCGGTGCGCCTGAAGCCGTAAGAGGCTTCGGACCCATCCGACGCAGACGACTCTGGTGCCGCTACGCACCTCGCGGACCCGATGCAGGTAACTGGTCGGATACAGCACGAGATCGCCCGCCGCCAGTTTGATGGACGTCTCGCCGTCGGCAGCGTCCAGAATCAGTTCCCCGCCGTCATAGGTATCCGGGGGCGAGAGGAACAGAGTGAACGACAGGTCGGCGCGTGATCCCGCGATCAGGGGGCTGTCCGTATGCGTGCCATAGGCCATGCCCGGCTCATAGCGGGCGAGCAGGATGCGGCAAAACGTCTTCGGCTGCGCTGCCGCCATGAATACCGGGTTGCGCTGCAGCGCCGCTTCGATTGTCCGCGTGAGCGCGGTTTGCGCCGGGCCGGCGGCCATCTGCTGATTGTTCTTGACGTTTCGAGCGGACCAGCCCGCTGACTTGTTGCCGGTCTCGAAGACGGCGCTGTCGGCCGTTTCCTGCACCGCCTGTAGAGTGCCTGCGTCGATTGCGCCTGAGATACGCAGAATCACCGGATATCCATCACATTATTGCAAATAATTTTCATTCGCGTTTAAGATGCTACCGCAATACGTGAACAAGGAGAAGTAAGTGCCAAAAAACCCGTGTGTTCGCAGGGCCGTTCGAATCTGGCTGAATATCGGCACCTCGGTGTTGGTGGGTGCGGCGGGCGTCGGCTGCTCCGATCAGCCTGGCGAGACAGGTCGCGACGCCTTGTCCTCGAGAGACATTGCCGATGAAACGCCCGGAACCACGCGCTCGGCGACGGCGATTCCCGGACCGTCGGCAGGTGGCGAAGGGGAGGGCGAAAGCAGCTCCGGCGCCGACCCGGTCACTGACGACGTGGAGTATCTTCATCGGTTGGGACAGGCGCGGGGGCATCTCGTGGCCTTCACGGCGCTCCATCATCTCGGGCAACACGAGATGGCGGCGACTCATGCAAAGCATCCGGAAAGTGAGTTGTATGCGGACCTGTTACCGGCTTTTGCCGCGCGGGACAAGGAGGGGTTTGCCGGCGAACTGGCCGCGCTGGCCGACGCGGCAGAGACGAACGAAGACGTGGGTGCTGCGTACGACGATGTTCAAAACGCCATTCGCGAAAACGAGCCGGCGGCTGCCTTTGCCACACGGCTGATGGCGATCGCGACTCTCACGCGGACCGCTGCGGTCGAATACGGGATCGGCGTCGCCGACGACGGTACGGTGGTCAACGCGCATGAGTACCAGGACGCCTACGGCTTCCTGGCGGCCGCCCGCGAAATGCTGGCAGATACCAAAACCACGAGTGCAGCCGAGGCTGAGGCGGCCGCGCTTGCCAAAGAGCAGATCGAGACGGCTCTGGGTCAGTTCGACACGCTGACGGCGACCCGGGTCGACGGCGATGCGTCTGTGATCCACGGCGCGGCTGCACGCATCGAGATCAAGGCGACTATGCTTCGGCAGTCTGAACGGTAGATGGCACCGCTATCCGACCGGGATATTCCCGTCCGGACCCGGTCGGTCGATATCGCTATTGGTCGGGCATACAGCCATCCAGGCTGAAGCAGCGGAGATAAAACTGTGAAAGTAAAACTGTTCCAGATTCTCGCGTTCTCATGCGTTTTGATTGACCTGGTGTCCGTTGTGCTCGCCGCGGACGCGGAGACGCTCGATGCTGAAGCCATCGGCAAGGCAGCCGCCAGCGAGGCAACCGTCGCCGTTGACGGAGCCGTGCGGATCGGCTGGTCCCGTGACGACGTGCCGGTCACGGTCGATGGCGTAGCTTTCCCGCCCGCAGCGGGGCTGGGCAGCTGGGCCGCGTTCAAGACATTGCCCTCCGGTGGTGTGATGGCGATGGGCGACACCGTCGTATTCGAAGACGAAATTTCGTCCGCTATGGACGCGGCGTTCGCGAACGACCTGGAGGTCACCGCGTTGCACAATCATTTCGCGTTCGACCGCCCACCCGTTTACTTCATGCACATCGGCGGTCATGGCGAAAATGGGGCGACCCTCGCAAAGGGCGTGAAGGCCATGTGGGACGCGATCAAGGCTGTGCGCAAGAAAACGCCGAAGCCGGCTTCGCGTTTCGCGGGCGAGCCTCCCGAGATTACTGGCGAGTACGACGTCGCGGCGTTGGAGGCGATTCTCGAAACCAAGGGCAGCTTGAACGCGAAAGTGCTGAAATTTACCTTCCAGCGTGAAGCCTCGATGCACGGAGCATCGTTCGGCGCTGCGATGGGACTGTCGACCTGGGTCGCATTCTCCGGAAACCGGGAGCGCGCAGCTGTGGACGGAGACTTTGCGATGACCGCGGATGAAGTGCAGCCAGTGATGCACGCACTGCGCGACGCCGGCATCCATATTATCGCCTTGCATAATCACATGATCGGCGAAACGCCGCCGTATTACTTTCTGCATTACTGGGGTAAAGGCAACCCCCTCCAGCTGGCGCGCGGTCTCTATGGAGCACTGCGCGCGCAGGAACGTGCCGGGAAAGCCGCAGATTGAAGCCGCTCAATATCTGAACAATCGGTAAGCCGGCGCAGCTCTCGCTCCGCCCCGATATGGAAACGAGTCAGGATCTCCGGCGAACCGATCTGCCCCACGGGCGACCCCGACTGCTAAAACCTCATGACTTCGGAACGAGCCAGCGGCCGGTCTGTCGATGGTCGCTGGATGCGGGCACTCCTTGCAAAACGAAATGCGAACGATAATAATTAGCATTCGCATAAACGAGAACTGAGGAACTGCCCATGCAACCCAGCCGGCCCGGCGCCGCCATCGGCCGCCGCTCTATCCTTTCAGGCGCCCTCGTTCTGACGCTGATCATCGGCGCACTGCCCGCCCAGGCGCAGGAGGCCGCGACCGCCGGTCCAAACGCCACTATCGACGAGGTCGTCGTCACCGGTCGGGCGCAGACCTTCTATCGGGTAGAGGAAACGAGCTTCGCCACCAAGACGTCGACGTCCGTACTGAACGTGCCGCAATCCGTGCAGATTCTCACGCGCCAGCTCATTGAAGATCAGGCCGCGCGCGATACGACCGACCTTTACCGCTCGATCTCCGGCATGACGTTCTTTTCCTATTCCGGCGTGACCTTCCGCGGCTTCCGCCAGGACGAGATCCGGTACGACGGCGTCCGCGGCGATCCGTTCGCCGGTTTCGCGGTGCCGCAGCTATTCGCGATCGAACGAATCGAGGTCCTGAAAGGGGTCTCGGGCATGCTCTACGGCAGCGGCGAGCCGGGCGGTATCATCAACTACGTCACGAAGAAGCCGGAGTTCGACGGCTACAGCGGCCTGATCGAGCTGACCGGCGGCAGCCGCAGCCTGCAGGGCATCGCGGCCGAAGCCACCGGACCGCTTTCCTGGGGCCGCGGCGACGAATACGCGTTCCGGCTCGGCGGCTTGTACGAGAAGGAAGACTCTTTCCGTAACAATGCCGGCCGCGAAAGCGCCATCCTCGACGGCGGCCTGAGCTGGCAACCGGGCGGCGACACCCGGATCACGGGACAGGTGCATTACTACGACGTGGAACTGCCCGGCAACCGCCTGCGCGGCGTGCCGGTCGACGATGCAGGCAACTTCCTCACCAGCGTCCACTGGAACACGAACGAAGCCACCGATTTCCTGCGCATGGACGCGCTGATCGGCCTTCTTGCGGTCGAACACCAGTTCACACCCGATTTCGGCGCGAACGTGAAGTTGCGGTACGTCGACAACGAAGAGTCCCAGCAATACCACGAGTCTCGCGGCGCCGCCGCGCCGGGCTCCACGCTGTATCTGCGTGAATTTAGCGACCAGACGCGCAGCAACGAGGAGATCAGCCTGGTCGCGGACTTCGTCCTGCAGCGCGCCATCGCCGACGCGGAGCACACGATCCTGTTCGGCGCAGAGGCATACCAACAGGACGGGTCGTTCGCCGGCCGCACCGCACGGCAATCCAATCCGCTGGACCCGGACGCGAGCCTGGGTCCCGTGCAGCCGCTCGATTTGCTGGACCCTGTATACGGAAACTCCGGCATCGACGTTATCCGGGACGTGCTCCAGCCGATCCCGTTCCGCCGCTCGGGCACGAAGGCGCGCCGCTATGGCGGCTATGTCCAGGACCAGGTGCGGCTGAGCGATCGCTGGCAGCTCATCGGCGGGGCGCGATTCGACGCCTACGAGGATGAGGACCCGCTTTCCGGCGCGAGCACCTCGGACGAGGCACTGAGCCTCCGCGGCGGCGTCATCTTCAAGCCCGTCGACTGGATCTCGAGCTACGTCAGCTATGGCGAGGGCTTCTTGCCGCAGGGCGTGCTCGATCCCGCCGACGGCGGACCGTTCGGTCCCCAGGAAACCCGGCAGGTCGAGCTCGGCGTCAAGTCGGAGCTCTTCGGCGGCCGCATCTTCGGCGGGCTCTCGGTGTACGAAATCATTAAAGACGGCGTGCTGATTGCGAACCCCGACTCGAACGCCGGCACCGGCGGCATTCCGAACCTGTTGCAGATCGGCGAGGTGACGTCCCGCGGCTTCGAGCTCGACTTTGTCGGCGACTTCACAGAGCTCTGGACGTTCCAGGCCAACTACGCGCACAACGACGCCCGCATCACGGGCGGCGGCCCCGGCAACGTCGGCTTTTCCATCGGCGACCGCTTCGCCAATGCTCCGAGGCACGAGTTCGGCTTCTGGACGCGACACGAAATCCCGGCGCTCAACTCGGCCATCGCCGGCGGCATCGATTACGTCGCCGAGCGAATCAGCATCAACGGGCAGAGAGTGCGCCCGCACACCATTGCCGACCTGTCCTGGATCACCGAGCTCGATGCCTGGAAATTCCAGCTCAACGTCCGCAACCTGTTCGACGAGGAGTACGCGGCCTCCGGGTTCATCGAGCGTACGGGGCACTTCCCGGGCGAGCCGCGAACGGTGGTGGTGCAGGTGTCGCGCAACTTCTGATTCGCTGGCGGAAGTTCCGATGACGGCCGTGCGCAAGGGCAACCGATTCTGGTTTGTCCTGCATTCCTGGCTCGGGCTGAAGCTTTCGATCTTCATGAGCTTTATCCTCGTGACGGGGACCCTCGCCGTCGTCTCGAGCGAGATGGACTGGGTGACGCATGCCTCCATGCGGGTGGAGCCCCGGCCCGAGTCGGAGCGCGCATCCTGGGGCGAGATGTACGCCGCGGCACGTGCGGCGTATCCGGACTGGAGCATCTACAATCTCACCGAGCCGATCGATCCCTGGTTCGCGGCGCAGGCGTTCGGCCGGACACCGGAAGGGCACACCCGACTGATCGACATCGATCCGTACACGGGCGAGGTGCGCGGTGACCGGCACTGGCTGTCATTTCACCGCTTCCTCCGCAACACGCATCGGCACCTGATGCTGCCGATAAAGTACGGCGTGCCGGTGGTTGCCGCGCTGTCGTTCGTGCTGCTCGGGTCGATGATCACCGGAATCCTTGTTTACAAGAAATTCTGGCGCGGCTTCTTGC
>JBBDSK010000176.1:0-5932 GCA_040904985.1 Woeseia sp.
TGACCTTCCAGCGTGATGGTTTCGACTCTTTCCTGATTGGTGACATTAATCTGCAAGGTGGCGAAAACATCCAGCTCGATGCCAAGCGGTTGCAGTTTTTCGAAGTTGGTTTCGAGACTGATGACGCCCCAGAACTGTGGCAGGTCGTCGGCCGGGGCAACCAGAATGAAACGGCCGGTGATCGAGGCAATGTTGCCCAGATAAATCAGACGCATGGTGCCAAAGAAGTCCAGGGTAAATCGGGTTTCGGTGACATTACCCTGATCGTCGGTACGCTGGTCTACTCGGAGCAGCAGCTTGCCTTCTACGCCGAAGAGTTCGGTCGTGCCTTCTTCGCCCGGTGCCGGCTCGGTACCCTCGATGGCCACCGGCAACATGTAGAAGAGACCACCCTCGATAAGAATTTCAAAACTTGCCGCTGAACTGACGACGGTGAAGCCCTCGATCTCTTCGAGGTTGCCGCCACCGGAAGCGGTCTTGAAGCTGCCTGCTATGACATTGACTTGAACCGCGCCGTCTTCGAACGATCCCGAGAAGAAGTAGCGATAAGTAAAGTCATCGATCTTTTCAGCCGCGCCATTGATAACAACCGGTACGTTACCTTCAACGCCAGGGCCGCTTAGCGTGAACTCAGCATCCGAATCGGTGATGGACGCCTCGTCCATTGCCAAACCTTCCGGATCATTAAAAACTACATCGATATAGCCCTGGTCATTCAGCTCCAGCCGATCTACCTGCTCCTCCAGTGCCGGTGAGACCAGATCCATGGTCGGCGCAACCAGCGAGAATTCTGCCGTGCCGCCGATTGTGTCGTTGCCGGCGGAATCGGTGAAGCTGCCTGCAATGAACGTGACCGTTACTTTTCCAACGTCGAAGGGTCCATCGACACCGTAGCGGAACACATCATCCCCGATTTGTTCCGGTGCGCCGTCAATGGTGGCGGTACCCGCACCATCACCGCTAATAGAGAATTCCTGCTCCTCATCGAGGATGGAAGCAACATCGAGATCAGCGCCATTGGATGGCGAGAACCGAACATCGAGATACGCGCGATCATTAATAATTGTCAGGGATACGAAGGGACTCGAAATGTCGCCTTCAAGCGCCGCTGTCGCGCCCAGCAGGCTGAATTCTTCAGTTTCAGCAAGGTTCAGGTTGCCCTGATCGTCGCCCCAGCTATCGGCAACAAAATCAAGGGATACATTACCGGTGGTGAATTCGCCGGTGAAGTGATAGCGCCAGGTGTCTCCTTCGACATGCTCTGCTGCCCCGTCAACCACGACGCCGGCCGCGGCAGTGCCGGTCAGTGTGAATTCAGCGGCATCGTCACTCACACTGGCGGCGTCAAGTGTTGCATCTTCCGGCGTTCGGAACGTTACGTCGATATAACCGCGTTCGTTGATAACGGCCACATCGATACCCGTACCGTCGGCCGGCGATGCCAAATCCGCGGTAACGTTATGTACCGTGAACGGGAGGTTGTCTGCGTCGTTTTCAGATCCTGACCCGTCAGCGAAGCTGCCCTCTATAATTTCAAGGGTTACGGGACCGGCCTCAAATTCACCGCTAAAGCTGTAGCGCCAGATGCCGTCAACCAGTTCCGGGCTGCCGTCGATGGTTACGTTGCCTGTTCCCGGACCTGTCAGCGAGAATTCTGGCGCACTGTCAGTCAGCGTCGCTTCGTCGATCTCCTGTCCCGGCGGGGCAATGAATTGTACGCCGATATAGCCACTGTTATTGAGCGCCGACTGGGAAATCGAACGATCTCGTGATGGCGCAGTCAGAACCATGCGCGGCAGAATCAGCGAGAATGTCTGCGAATCGGGCTCGTTCAGGCGACCTTCGCTGTCGGCAAAGGAACTGCCAATAAAGTTGATCGTGAGGTCGCCGGCGGACGCCTCGTCAGTGTCGGTAATCTTGTAACGGAAGAAGTTGTCGCCCAGATCAACGAGTTGTTCAGGCGTGCCATCAACCGACAGTTCCGTGCCGTCCGCGGTCGTCACCGAAATTTCAGCGTCCGCATCCATTATTGAGTCGAGATCCAGGGTAATCTCGTCGGTTGAGCCTTCCGGATTACTCGGCAGCAACTGAACGTCTATATATCGATTACCGTCGAGCTCTCTGCTCTCAAATTCACCAAGACCCAGGGAGCCCCCATCACTGGGTGCATACAGGAAGCCCGCCGGGCTGTCCCTGGTCTCCTGTACGCTAAATGTCACCGTCTCACCGTCGTTATTGGTGAAGCCCATCTGGAACTTGCCCTTCAGGGTCAGGAAGCGGAACTGATCCGGAATGTCAGCGAGGAATAGAATAGTAAATCCGCCCGAAGCGATCTGGGAGCCATCTATATATAGCTTGGCACTCATGCTCAGTAGCCCACCGAAGAAATTCAACTGCCCCCGGAGCAGGAACTTGCCGTCCGTACTGATCTGCATCTCCACCTCACCGCTGAACACAAAACGGCTGAGATACATGGAGAACAACGTCGCACCACCTGAAATTGTCAGTGGCTCAGTGAATGCGGCAATGAAGCCACCCAGATTCGGATTTTCCTGTACGGCGTTGAATTGAGCGACCACCTGTTCTTGAACATTCTCAAGCCAGGCGCCGGCATCCATGTCGGTTTGCGAACCAAATTCGGGTCGTCTTAATTCTTCAGGCTCACTGATGGTTGGCAGGCTCTTGAAGAACTGCACGCTGGCCGTGAAGTTGGTGATCGCAATGCCTGTGGTGCCGCTCACATCCAGCAGTACTGGCGCGGCTACATCAATAAATACACCCAATGGACCCAGTTCGGTGAGACCGATACGAATGGTAAAGCCGCCGTAACCGGCAACATCCAGACCGGCCTGAATACCCGCAAAGAAGATACGGTCAACCACGGGTGTATCTGCCGGATCGTCAATGGTGATCTGACGGAAGCCATCCGTCTCGTTACCGGTCAACTTGAGGATGCCTGCCAACAACCCGCCATTGATGCGCATACCGAAGAGGTTGCCGCTAACCGTAACCGAGAAACCGCCGATATCGATGATCGGGAATTCGCCGTCCAGCAGCAAACCAACGTCCACTTTCACCTGGCTGACGCCGCCGCTTACCTTGAGCGGCAGATTATAGATACTACTGATCGAGCCGGAGAAGATGAGCACAAAATCTTCCGGCGCTTCATTAATGTCTTCCCAGGTGATACCAAGTTCAGTAATACGTATCGGCATCCATGACGGCCACCCCACACTGGAGCCGTTAGCACCACTGACGCTCAGGAAAACCCCAAAGCCGGGCTTGGTCTTGAACGAGCCGTCACCCGTGAAGGCAAAGTTGCGCATGCTGCCGCCGATCTGTAACGGACCGGCCCGCAACTCAGCGCCCAGGGAGACAAAGGAGGCCACCTCTTCATTAGGTCCTGCCGTGGAATCAATCATGATGCCCTGGCCGCGGATGGTCAGGACAAAAAGGTTAAACTCCAATTGATCCGCCTGGAATTTGAAGCCGTCAACCGTACCGCCACTGAACGTCAGGGTGGCCCGTACCGCCTCTGTATCAAGGTCCGGACCATCCTTCAACGACAGGTTAATGGGGGAATCCTGGAACAGCGTCGCCTCGTCAGCGGCGATAAAGATCTCGCCGTTGAACACGAATTCTTCGCCGAACGTGACATCAAGATCATTTATGCCGACGGCGATACCTCGGATGGAGAGAATCGTCGAGAAGGCAATTTCACCTTCGAACTTGATCGAAGCGCTACCCAGCGTGAATCCGTTACCGCGGACACTTAAACCGGGAATGGTCGTTCCATCATCTCGGGTAAATGGATTCAAGGCGCCGGTCAGGTCCAGCGGCAAAATCTTGACGGTCAGGCTGGTAACCCGGAGCAGTTCCTCATCCTCACTCGCCGCCGGATCGTATACGAAGTTGATGCCTGTACCAACGACCTCCAGAACCTCGGGCACGATGATAGTCAAGGTATCGATGGAGATGGTAAACCGGCCGGTAAGGCTGAAGTCAGGCACCGAAAACAGGTCGTCCGGATCCAGATCCAGGGCAATATCAAATGTCCCCAACAAGCCACCCAGGGTGATGTTGATGCCACTATCGCTGCCGCTCGTCGTGCCCGATGTCGTTCCTGTCCCGCCGGTACTCCCGGTTCCATCGGTGCCGGTTTCCTCGGTCTGGGAAGATGCGCCGAAGTCAAGGGATGCCACATCCGCACCGATACCGATAGTGATGGTAATGCGCGGCGCCAGTTCACCGTCATCGTCAAACGCCTTAAAGCCGAAGCCGACGATGCCCACGGTTGGGCCAACAATCTTCAATGGGCCGATCGCTATGGTCGTGGTCCCTGCTGCCTGCCCGCTGAGCAAGGTGACGCTATTCGACTGGGCTTCATTGACAGTGCCGGCATTGTCGGCAAACGTATTCGCCACCACGCTCACATTAAGCGTGCCGTCCTTGAACATCTTGGTATCGTTACCGGGATTGGTATCGCTGAACCGGAATCGATAAGTGTCGTTGCCGATAAATTCCATGCTGGAGATAACAGCATCGCCAACTGCCGTGCCGGAGATGGCTATCTCGGATTGCGGGTCGGTAATGGTGTCGTGGTCAAGTCCTTCGCCAGATTGGTCCTGGAAGGTGATGTCGATATAGCCCTTGGCATTGAGGATCGTGGTATCCAGGGAATCGCCATCGGCGGGGTAGGCCAGAATAGCAGTGGGTGCAGCACCTGTTGAGCCACTGCCATCGGTTGTTGTACTGCCAGGTGGTGGTGGCTGCGGCAGATTAGGCAGTTCCAGACCGGGCTCGGAAACCTCGACCTCGAAGCCGAAAATGCTGAAGCTCTTCATGCGCATATCCAGCAGGGCGAAGCCGTCTATCGGATTGATGCTGAAGCGGGCGGCCGCGCTGATGCCGAATACTTCCTCATCGTTGGAGAGGATCGACATGGACATGTCCGGAATGTCCACAACCAGCAGGCCACTCGGCATCTTGATCGCTTCCAGTGTGCCGCTCAGGTTGAATACCCCGCTGATGGTCAGGGATATGCTGCCGGAGAATTTCTGCACTTCGTCACTACTGCTGAATTCAATATCGATGTTACCGGACGATGTCACAATGGTTTCATCGATCGCCTGACCGGACCGGTTCAGCTCTATCCCAAGGCTGCCTTCGATCTGTAAACCATCCAGCCCCACGAGTGCCGCATCACCTGAAGCGATTAAGGCATATTTAGATTCGGTGTCCGTATTGCTCCGGAACAACACAATACCGACCGTGCCATTCTTTATCTTGAGCCCAATCTCCTCGTTGCCTTCTTCATCCTCAATTCCGATGAATGCAGTAATGCCGTTGGCAGCGATCAGCAGTTTGGTGGTCGTGGCGGTAGTTTGCTTCTCAAAAGTGAAATTGCCGCTTAGCGCCACAAAGTTGGCAATCTCTATCGTCAACTGACCTGACAGCCGTTGTACATCCGCCGTCGTGGTAAACAGAATCTGAACCGAAGCGCCGCCGCCGACGTTGATCGTTTCGTTAATAGCCTTACCGGTAGTATTGATGGCGACTTGCGGCGAACCGATCAGGGTCAACCCTTCAATGCCCACCAACTCGGCGCTACCGCCCGCGGTCATCGCATACGTGGTTGGTCCGCTGCCGCTCGACAGAATAACCAGGCCGAGAAATCCATCGCTGAGGCGCACCCCGAGCGTTTCGTCAGCATTGCCGAGGAACGTCTCGACGTTCGATGCACCGATCAACAGTTTGGTTTCGGTTTCCGTCACGACCTGTTCGATGACCACATCACCGCTCAACGTGATAAAGCCGTCAACGCCGATGGTAAAGCTGCCCTCTACACGCGTTATGTTCGCATCCGTAGTGAACACCACATCGACGGTGGTGCCGTCCGTGCCTACATTGACCGTCTCATCGATCGCCTGAC
>JBBDSK010000177.1:0-5931 GCA_040904985.1 Woeseia sp.
TCCGCGGCCGGGAGCGCAGCAATATGACCACCTTCAATCTCCCGGACCTGGGCGAGGGCCTCCCGGAAGCCGAGATCGTCGCCTGGCACGTCGCTGAGGGAGACAGCATCAAGGCAGATGACCTGCTCGTCTCGGTGGAGACAGCGAAGGCGGTCGTGGAGGTTCCCTCTCCCTACACCGGCACCGTGGCCCGCCTGCATGCAAAAGCAGGAGAGGTTGTTGCAACCGGGGCGCCGCTGGCGGATTTCGACGAGGGACAGGCTGCGAAGGAAAAACCGGCCGCTTCGGCCAAACCGGCGGAACCACAGCCGGCTGAAGCCGAGAACGACCAGGACGCAGCGCGTGCCGACGCCGGTACCGTGGTCGGAAATGTGATGAGCGGCGACGAGGTCGTGCAGGACACCGGCATCGCGGGAGGGCGGCGGCGGCGCGGCAAGGGCCGAATAAAGGCTGCACCCGCCGTTCGCGCGGAAGCCAAACGACAGGGGATCGACCTTTCGCAGGTCGCCCCCAGCGGCCGGAACGGCCAGATTCTTGCGGCTGACCTGGAGCAGTTCCGGCACAAGGTCAAACCCACCGCGCGGCCGGAGACCGCGAGAAGGCCGACCGCGGCCGGTGCAAGCGAACCGCTGCGCGGCCCTCGCCGCGCCATGGCGCAAAGCATGACGCGATCGCGTGACGAAGTCGCGCTGTGCACGATCTTTGACGATGCGGATATCAATGAGTGGGTCGATAAACGTGACTTCACTGCTCGAATCCTGCGGGCAGTGGCCGCGGGGTGCGCTGCAGAGCCCGCCCTCAACGGCTTCTTTGATCCCGAAAGCGTCTGCCGCCAGCTGGAGTCGCGCGTAGACGTCGCGATGGCAGTGGACACTTCGGACGGCTTGATCGTGCCGGTGATCCGTAACGTGGAGCAGCTGGATCTGGACCAGATCCGCGCGGCCGTGGCACGGATGAAAGAGGCGACCGTCAATCGCACTGTTGCCCCCGAAGACATGGTGAACTACACCATTACCCTGTCCAATTTCGGCATGCTCGCCGGGCGCTACGCGACCCCTCTCATGGTGCCGCCGACGATGGCCATCATCGGCACCGGCAAACTGCAGCACGACGTGGTGGCGGTGATGGGCGGTATCGAGGTACACAGGAGAATTCCGCTGTCGCTCAGCTTCGACCATCGCTGCGTCGCCGGCGGCGATGCCTGCCGGTTTCTTGCCGGCATGATCGAGGACTTGGAAAAGCCGCAGTAAGAGGTATAGAGTCCGCCAGCATTGCAAGCAGATCTCCGGTCGGGGTCCTCACAAAGTGCCAAAAAAGCAGCTCCGTCGCTCCAGCGACATCTCCGAGCGTCTGATCGACGACATTATCGCGAACACCCCGACATCGACGGTGCTTGGAAACAGGGAACGCACGGACGCCTTTCTGCGCCAGTATCTGGGCAATGTCCCGGTGGAGGACATGCAGGGGCGGTCGCCGAAGACCATCGGCAAGGCGGCCCTGTCGCATCTCGAATTCGCGGCGGCCCGCAAGCCCGGACAGGCGCTCCTGCGCATCCTCAACCCGTCCGAGCCGCAGCACGGCTACCAGTCGTCCTACACGATCGTGGAAATGGTCAACGACGACATGCCTTTTCTGGTGGACTCGGTGTCCGCGGCAATCGATCGGCAGGACCTGACGATACACACGACCATTCACCCGGTCCTAAGGGTGAAGCGGGACGCTGCTGGCGAGCTGCAGGACATTTTGCCTCGCTCCTCCGGCGAAGGTGAGTTCGAATCCTTCATCCGCATTGCCATCGACCGCGAACCCAACGAGCAGCACCGCAATATCCTGGAGCACGAGATCAGCAAGGTGCTGTCGGACGTCCGGGTGTCGGTGCGAGACTGGCGCAAAATGCGCAAGAAGATGCTGGAGGCCAGAGCCATTATTGACAGGGGTCCTCCAGGCGCCGATGAGGACCTGCGCCGGGAAAGCAAGGCGCTACTGGAGTGGATGGCCGACGAACACTTCACCTTTCTCGGCTATCGCGAATACCGGGTTCAGCCACGGGATGACAAGCTTTACCTTCGTTCGGTCGCAGGCACTGGCCTCGGGCTTCTGACGCGCGAGGAGCGAGGCGGCCAGGAAGTCGAGCTAACGAAGGAACTGCAACGGCTCACGCGTCCCAAAGACTGGCTGATCATCACAAAGGCAAACTCTCGCTCGACCGTGCACCGGCGCAGTTACCTGGACTATGTCGGCATCAAGCTCTACGACAAGAATGGCATCGCAACGGGCGAGCTGCGATTCATTGGCCTTTTTACGTCCATTGCCTATAGCGAGAGCCCCAGGAACATTCCTCTTCTCAGGCTCAAAGTACAGCGCGTTCTGGAGCGATCTCAACTGGATCCCTCCGGGCATCGCGGCAAGGCGCTACTGCACATCCTCGATTCGTATCCGCGCGACGAGCTTTTTCAAAGCTCCGTGCGCGACCTCGTTCGTACGACAAACGGAATTCTCAACCTCCAGGACCGCAGGAAGATCCGGTTCTTCGTGCGACGCGACGCCTTCCGCCGTTTTTTTTCCTGCCTTGTATTCATTCCGCGCGAGAAATACGCGACCGATATTCGCCGCAAAGTCGAGGAGCTACTGCTGGAGGCATTCGATGGCACGACGATCGATTCCAGCGTCCAGATCACGGACTCGCCGCTCGCCCGCGTGCACATTATCGTGCGCACCGGGACCGGCGTTCGTCCGCGAATCAGCATACGCCGCATAGAACAGCAAATCGCTGAGACGGTCGTTACCTGGCGCGACAAGTTGCGCGCCCAGCTCGTAAAGCGCTTCGGCGAGGATGAGGGCCAGGCGCTTTATCGCGAGTTCGGCGAAAGCTTCCCGCCGGCTTACGAAGGGGATGTTCCTCCCGCCATCGCATGCCTCGACGTCAAGCGCCTTGACGGCCTGATCAAGGGCGAGCACGACCACTTCCTGTTCCTCTACCGGCCGGCAGACGCGGCCAGCGACCAGCTCAATTTCCGCACCTTCAGGGCCGCCCATCCGCTGCTGCTGTCGCACGTCATGCCCATTCTCGAGGACATGGGTACCGAGGTTTACAGCGAGCGCCCGTACCGGCTGAAGCTGAAAAGCGGGGCCAAATTCTGGATTCAGGATTTCGAGCTGCGCTTTCCCCATACCGAGAATCTGGACGTCGACTCGGCGGCCGAGCGATTTCAGGACTCCTTTCGCCAGGTGCTCGAGGGCAAGGCCGAAAACGACGGCTTCAACCGCCTCATACTGAGCGCCGGGCTGGACTGGCGCCAGACGGTGCTTCTCCGCTGCTATGCGAAATATCTTTCACAGCTTGGCATACCGTTCAGCCAGAACTACATGGAGGACGTGCTCGTGCTGCACGCGAACCTCGCCCGAACCCTGGTCGAGCAGTTCGAATGGCAGTTCCGGCCGCGGGTGCGGCCGAAGCTGCGTGAGGAAAAATGGAAAGCCTGTCTCGCCAGTATCGAGCGCGGGGTGGCTCGCGCGAGGAGCCTTGATGAAGACAGGATCCTTTCCGCATTCGCCGGTGCGGTCAGCGCTACGCTGCGAACCAACTACTTTCAGTCGCTCGCCACCGGCGAGCCGAAAGCCTATCTGTCCATCAAGCTGGAGCCCGGGCGACTGCCGGAAGCGCCCCTGCCCAAGCCGAAGTTCGAGATCTTCGTCTACTCGCCCGACGTCGAAGGCACGCATATTCGCGGCGGAGCGATTGCGCGCGGCGGTATTCGCTGGTCCGATCGCCGTGAGGATTTCCGCACGGAAGTGCTCGGGCTGATGAAGGCGCAGATCGTCAAGAACACGGTAATCGTGCCGACCGGCGCGAAGGGCGGCTTCGTCCCCAAGCGCTTGCCTCAGGGCGATCGCGATGTCGTTATGCCGGCAGTCATCGCCACCTACAGCACATTCATTCGCGGGCTGCTGGACCTCACGGACAACGTCGTCGAAGGCAAGGTAGTGCCGCCGGTCGACGTAGTCCGCCGTGACGGCGACGACCCTTACCTCGTCGTGGCCGCAGACAAGGGCACAGCGTCATTCTCCGATATTGCAAACAGTATCTCCGCCGAGTACGGCTTCTGGCTCGACGATGCGTTCGCCTCCGGCGGCTCTGCCGGCTACGACCACAAGAAGATGGGCATTACCGCTCGCGGCGCCTGGGAGGCAGTGAAACGGCATTTCCGGGAACAGGGCGTCAATGTGCAAACCGATCCCTTCACGGTTGCCGGCATCGGCGACATGAGCGGCGACGTCTTCGGCAATGGAATGCTTTTGTCGCGACAAATACGGCTTGTTGCCGCATTTGATCACCAGCACATTTTTCTGGACCCGGAGCCGGACGCCGAGGCGAGCTTTGAGGAGCGCCAGCGGCTGTTCAGTCTCGGGCGCTCGAGCTGGATGGATTATCGCGAAGAACTTATTTCGAAAGGTGGCGGCGTCTGGCCGCGGCAGGCACGGCAAGTGAAGCTCAGCAAGGAGGCGCGTCGCCTCCTGGGCACCGACAAAACAACCATGCAGCCACTCGAGTTAATCCGCTCTATCCTCAAAATGCCGGTCGATCTTCTGTGGAATGGCGGTATCGGCACGTACATCAAGGCCAGCACGGAAAGCCATGCAGACGCCGGCGACAAGGGCAACGACTCCGTCCGCGTTAACGCGAGCGATCTTCGCTGCAAGGTCATCGGCGAAGGCGGAAACCTGGGGATAACGCAGCGCGGGCGCATCGAGTACAGCCTCAAGGGTGGTCGACTCAATACCGACTTCATCGATAATTCGGCGGGCGTGGACAGCTCGGACCGCGAGGTGAACATCAAGATTCTTCTTGGCGCCGCCGAAAAAGAAAAGGGTCTTACGCGGGCAAAGCGAAACAAGCTCCTCTCCGGGATGACCGATGAGGTCGCCGCTTTCGTTTTGCGCAATAACTATCTGCAAACGCAGTCCATCAGCATGATGGAGGTTCGGGCTCGAGAGCGGCTGGACGAGTCGGCGCGCCTGATCACAGACCTGGAGCGGACGGGCCTGCTCGACAGGGATCTGGAGTATCTTCCGGACGAGACCGAAATCGAGGAGCGCCGGCAGAGGAATGAGGGGCTCACGCGCCCTGAAATATCCGTCATCCTGAGCTACGCCAAGATCGATCTTTACAACGGTCTGGCGGATTCCGGACAGACGCTGGAAGACTTCCTCACGACTGACCCGCAGCGCTACTTTCCCCCGGTGCTGAGGCGCCGTTACGGGGACCTGATTCCCGGCCATCGCCTGAGCCGTGAAATCCTTGCTACGCTGATTGCCAACAATATCGTCAACCGCATGGGTCCTGCTTTCGTTCAACGCATGCAGCACGATACCGGCGCCGCAACCGTGACGATCGCGAGAGCTTATATCGTCGCGCGCGAGGTTACCCAAGCCAACGACATCTGGCGCTCCATCGAGGCACTCGACAACGAGGTGCCCGCCACGGTGCAGCAGTCGATGATGTTCGAAGTCAGCCGGATCCTTCGCCATGCCTGCTACTGGCTTATAGACCGTTTCGGAGAAGAACTGGATATCGTCACCGCCGCCGATCACCTGAAGGCCGGCATGGCCATAATTTACGCGCGGGTATTTGGTATCGTCATCGGTTCGTCCAAAAACCGCCAACGGCTTGTGACGGCCGAGAACGTGCGTATGGGCGTGCCGGAAAAACTGGCGCGCAAGATGGCCGCACTGCTGCTGACGCGAGGCGGCCTCGATATCGCGGATCTCGCAAAGCTTTGCAACCGGGACGTCGTTCGCACCGCCAGGATGTACTCCCTCCTGAGCGACCGGCTGGGCCTCGTCTGGCTGCACCGCTCCGTCGAGGGGCGTTCCGTCGACGGCCGATGGCAGGCGCTGGCCAGAAGCAATCTGCGTGACGAGTTTTACCGC
>JBBDSK010000178.1:0-5898 GCA_040904985.1 Woeseia sp.
GCCACGAAAGATCGCGCGCGACAATGATCCATTATTTACGACGGGGTACACTAGCCGGCATCCGCAGGAATCGAGTTGCGGCTACGGACGGCCGGTGCTGAAAGCTCGAGGCATGGCAATTCGCGTACTTTGCGTCAATGACGACGTGATACAGGGCGACGACCGCCCAACCCTGGCGCTGTTCACGGGCATGCACCGCAGCGGCGTCGAAGTTACCGTCGTATGCCCGCCGGAGCACCCGCACTACCGGACGCTCAGCGATGCGGGCGTTCCGACGGTGGACATCCGCTTTCGTCGTAACTTCGATCGGCCGGCGATCCGGCAGCTCCGCGAAGAACTCGTCCGCGGCGGCTACGACATCGTGCACACCTTCAATAACAAGGCAATCAGCAATGCGCTGCGAGCGGCAAAAGGGCTGCCGGTAAAAATCGTCGCGTATCGCGGTATCGTGGGCGCCGTGGGGTTTCTCGACCCGATGTCCTGGATGCGTTACCTGAACCCGCGCATAGATCGGATCGTATGCGTCGCGGATGCCATTCGCCGGCATTTTCTGAGCATGCGGCCGAAGTTCCTGCGGATGCCTGCCGACCGGCCCGTGACGATTTACAAGGGTCACGAGCTCGAGTGGTATACGGCGGAACCGGCGGATCTCACGGCGCTCGGGATTCCTGCCGGCGCTTTCGTCGTCGGCTGCGTGGCGAATTACCGGCCGCGCAAGGGAATCGAGGTGCTGGTCGAGGCCATGGAGCGGTTGCCCGCGGATGTCCCCGCACACCTTCTTCTTATCGGCCGCATGGACGCCCCGGGGCTGGCGCGACGTATCGACAAGAGTTCTGCCAGGGGGCGTATCCACCGTCCCGGTTTTCGCGACGATGCGCCGGCGCTGTCCGCCGCTTGTGACGTCTTCTGCCTGCCGTCGACCCGCCGGGAAGGCTTGTCGCGGGCGATTATCGAAGCCATGGCCTACGGCGTTCCGCCCGTCGTTACAAGCTCCGGCGGCAGCCCCGAACTGGTGGCGAACGAAGAAAGCGGCGTCGTCGTTCCGGTCAAGGACAGCGCTGCGATCGCCGAAGCGGTAGAGCGACTCTATCGCGACCCGCAATTGAGGAAAAGACTGGGTGCCGCCGCCCGCGAGCGCATCGCAACGTCTTTCCGCAGCGAAGACACGATCCGGAAGACCATCGAGCTATACCGGAGCCTGCTCTGACGAGCGGCGGGGCCTCCTCCGATCCCAGCGGACGGTCAGGTGTTGCAGGCTTCGGAAGACCAGGCCGGGGCGGTGCTGCGGGCCGTTTCCGCAGAGTTGGAGATTGTTCGTCGTGGCGAGGAGCGTGGCGAACAGGCTGCGCAGTTCCAGGCGCGCCAGCGGGGCGCCGAGACAGAAATGGGTGGCGGCGCCGAAGGAGAGGTGGCGGTTAGGCTGCCGCGCGACGTCGAAGAGGTCCGGTTGCGGAAAACGGTCCGGGTCGCGGTTGGCCGAGCCGTACAGGAGGCCGATCTTCCCCCCTTTCGGCACGACGACACCGTTGATGGTCAGCTCCTCGTAAGCGAAGCGGTGGAAGAGATGCAACGGCGCGTCATAGCGAAGCATTTCCTCTATCGCGGTATCGATCAGCGACGGTTTCGCGGCGAGCTGCCGCATCGCCGCCGGATGCCGAAGAAGCGCGAGCAAGCCGTTGCCGGCGGCGTTGACGGTTGCTTCGTGGCCCGCGTTGAGCAGCAGCATGCAACTCGAAACCAGCTCGTCGCGGGTCAGGCCCTCCGGCTCGTTTTCCAGCGCCGCCAGTGCGCTGATGAAATCATGTCGCGGTCGTCTCTTTCGTTCCGTCGCAAGTGCGTCGAGCATCGCCGCAAACTCCAGGCAAGCCTGTTCCGCCCGCATCGCATCAGCCGCGGTGGAACCCGGCTCATAGAGTCGCACGATGTCGGCCGACCACGGCCGCAGGCGCTGCCGCTCGTCTTCCGGCCAGCCGAGCAGTTCCGCGATAATGGTGACCGGCAGGGGTTCGGCGATTTCGCGAATGAAATCGACTTCGCGGCCTGTCGCCTGTCGTTCTACCAGTTCAGCGGCGACTTCATGCACGCGTTCGCCCAGATTTGCGACCCGCTTCGGCGACAATGCCCGCGACAGCAAACGACGCAGGCGTTCATGTGTCGTACCTTCCGTTTCCAGCAGGTTGACGCGGACATAGCGCTCATAGTTCGGCATCGCAGATGCCTTCGGGACTTCGAGCTCCGGCGGTTCGGCCCGACCCAGGCGTTTGTCGGTCAGCGCCCTGAAGATGTCGTCATACCGGCAGAGAAAGGTCATGCCGAACTCGTCGGAGCGGAACACGGGCGAGGTTTCGCGCAGCTGCCGGTAGACCGGATAAGGATCGGCGGCAAAAGCCGCGCTGTCGGGATCGAAGCGTGGGGCTTGTCGGCTCGATGCAGGCACGGTATGGCCAGGCCTCAGACCGCTTCGGTGTAATTCGCCATTGCATCGGGCTCGATTCGCGCGCCCACGCGCTGAATGATGTGCGTCGCGCAGAAGGTGCCGAGACGTGCACATTCGGCGAGATCCCGGCCGCCGGTCAGGCCGTAGAGAAAGCCGGCCGTATAGGCATCGCCTGCGCCGGTGGTATCGACGACTCGTTTGACCGGCAGTGCCTTCTGCAAAACGTTCTGCGGCCCCTGAACGATGACCGATCCTTTTTCCGATCGCGTCATGACGAACAGCTTGTCGAGACCAGCGACAGCGCTTGCGACGTCGTCGAAGTTGTCGGTCTCCAGCAGCGCCATTATTTCGTCATCGTCAGCAAATACGATGTCGGCACTGCTCCTCACGAGATCCAGGAATGCGTCGCGATGGCGCTCGACGCAGAAGGAATCCGAAAGCGAAAGCGCCACCCTTCCCGAGTGCTCCTTCGCAATCCGGATTGCTTCGGCAGCCAGGGCGGGCCCTTCGGAGATATCCCAGATATAACCTTCCAGCAGCAGGACGCCGGGTTGCCCGACGGTGCTCTCTGTCACGTCGGACAGTGAAAGTTCGGTACAGGCGCCAAGATAGGTCTGCATCGTCCGCTGACCGTCGGGAGTGATCAGTATGTAGCTGCGCGCGGTTTCGGCGCCCTCCGGCGACGGCACCAGCCTGACATCGACGCCCAGTGCACGCATGTCATGAACGAATATGTCGCCGAACTGGTCGTCCTTGACGCGTCCGATATACGCCGCGCTACCGCCGAGGCTGGCAAAGTTTGCAATCGTGTTTGCCACGGAGCCGCCCGACATTTCCGTCGCCGGTCCCATGGCGTCGTAGATCTGCCGCGCCCGTTCTTCATCTATGAGGGTCATGGACCCGCGGGGCACGCCGATTTCCTGCAGAAACTTATCGTCGACCTGCGCGAGCACGTCTACGATCGCGTTGCTTATTCCGAGAAGCTCAATTTGTCTGTCCATTTACCATCCGATTTCTGAATAACGCCGAACTGCAGCGGCCGTAGCGTATCATTGCGCCAGGCGATATTCCTCGCCGGGGCCGGCGGCGCAGTATACTTGGAAATTCCGGAACAGCTGCTGGTATGGGGAAGCAGTCAGGTAACGCATGAGAAAAGGCGAAAACTTTCTTTTTCCGGTGACGCTTATCACGCTTTACTATGCGTTCTGGGCCGCCGCCATGGCGTTCCTGCTGGTTCGCTTTCCCGCGATTCGCGATTTCTTTCCGGTCGGCGGTCTGGGCGATCTTGCCGCCCGGGTCGGGGATACGTTCGAGCCGGTCTATCCGACCGTCGAGGAAACGGTGCTGTCTCCGCAAGGTCCTCTTCGGCTTGCCTTCGCCAGCGTCGGCGCCGCGGTGCTGATCGTGCCCGTGTCCTGGGTCTATTTCATTACCAGCCGCAGCAAGGAAGTCGACCAGTCATTCGTGCAGACGATCGTTCTGATGCCGATCATCGTGACGGGCATCTCCATGATCGTCCTGAACAGCCTGGCCCTCGCGTTCAGTCTCGCCGGCATTGTCGCCGCCGTTCGTTTCCGCTTTTCCCTCGAGCAGTCGTCGCACGCGATGTACATTTTCGTCGCGATCAGCATCGGGCTGGGCGCCGGCATCGGCTCGCTGGGAGTGGCCGGTGTGATCTCGATGGCGTTCGTCTACGCCACGCTGATCATCTGGAAGCTCGAATATGGCCGGTCGCTGTCAGGGCCGTTCTTCTCCGTTCTCACAAGGCGCGACCGCACGGAAGATGATCTTGAGTAGACGGGCGTTGACGCTCTTCGTCTTTTTGCTCGCCGGCATCGCCAGCGCGGCGTCGCAGGAGCGCTCGGGCGGCATTCTCCAGGGATACCCGCTGTCCGCCGACAACTCGCAACAGTGGAAGTTGCCGGACAAGCTGAACGAAATTTCCGGGCTCGCGGTGACCGAAGACGCCCGATTGCTCGCGGTTACGGACGAAGTGGCCATCGTGTATGAGCTGGACTACTCGGGGGGCAGGCTGGTGAAAGCCTTCGCGCTGGGCGACCCGGTAATCCGCGGAGACTTCGAGGGTATCGCTTACTTCGACGGACGCGTATGGCTGGTGACGAGCGACGCGGTGATTTATGCCTTCGAGGAAGGGCAGGACGGCGAGCGCGTGGCCTTCGACCGGCACGACACGGGGCTCGGCAGGTTCTGCGAATTCGAGGGCCTGGTGTACCGCCGGCAGGACGAAGCGCTGCTGTTGCCGTGCAAAGGCGTCAAGCGCGGCTCGGGTCTCGGGGGGCTGGCGATTTTTGCCTGGTCGACGGCGAGCAATGAGGTTCTCGAAGAGAAAAGAATGGCGCTGCCGGACCGGGACATCGCAGCCGCCATTCGCAGCGGCCGCTTCAGCCCGTCGGGGATTGCGATTGCGGAGCAAAGCGGCAATTTGCTCATCGTGGCGGCCCGGGAGCGTTCGATTATCGAACTGGATGCCGCGGGCAACTTCCTGTCCGCCAAAGTCTTGCCGCCGGCATCGCATCGTCAGGCAGAGGGCATCGGCATCCTGCCAACGGGCGAATTG
The DNA here is from genome assembly GCA_040904985.1 of Woeseia sp. Classification (GTDB taxonomy): domain Bacteria; phylum Pseudomonadota; class Gammaproteobacteria; order Steroidobacterales; family Woeseiaceae; genus IDS-8. The sequence goes on from JBBDSK010000178.1 coordinate 5,016, forward strand.
CTCATCGCCGACGAAGGTGGCGCGCACAAGGCGCGGCTGGCAATGTATCGGCCTGCACGTTGCGATGCCTGCAATCGGTAACGACCTCATGACTGTCAAGCTGGATCAAAGCAACACCAACCGGACTCTCGTTTACGTGCACGGCCACGATTTCAAGCCTGCGCCGGCGGAATTGCTGGAACTGAGCGTCGCCGCGATGGCGGCGGGCGTGGAACGCGACTGCCCGGATAGGCTGGATGCTTTCCATGCGGTGCAAAAGCGGATCGCCTACTACGGTGATATCAGCAACGAGTGGCTGCGCAAGGCGGGAAAGTATTACGACGAGACGCTCGATATGAGCGATCGGCGGCATACATTGCAGAAGCTGCGCTCGGTGCAAAAGCGCAAGCACTTCAGCGTGAGCCGGTACGACCGGCTGCCCGGAAAGAGCGCGCTGGCGGAATTCGCGGCCGATCTTGCTGCGCCCGTTCTCGGCTCGATCGGTCTGGCGGGCAAGCTGATCGGGCTTTTTGCCGGCGATATCAACGAATACTGGAACAGCCGCAGCGACGTCGGTTCGCGAGTTCGGGAGCGAGTCAGGTCGGTAATCGGCGATGCGCTGATGCAGGAGTCGGAGGTGATGCTGGTATCGCACGGCAACGGCTGCATCGTTGCCTATGACGTTCTGTGGCAACTGTCACACGACCCGGAGTACGCGGCGCAGTATGGTGAAAGAAAAATTGCCCAGTGGCTGACCCTTGGCGCGCCGCTGGGAGATTCAACGGTCCGGAAACGAGTGCTGGGCGCGCAAAACAAGGGCAGAGGCCGATACCCGACCAACGTTCTGGCGTGGAATAACGTGTCCGCTGAAGACGACTACCTGTGTCACGACAGCACGCTGGCC
>JBBDSK010000179.1:0-5826 GCA_040904985.1 Woeseia sp.
AGACTTGATGCGGCGCCGCGAGAATGGTTCATTATTTGCGACGGGGTACACTAGGTTGAGCTCAACGGCGCCGAACTCCTCACCCTCCCATTCGCGTACATAGCGCGCATCCATGATCCGTAAAGTGTGCTGGTCGTCGACGACCCGCGACTCGATAAACGGGAAGCGCGCCCAGTGCAGGAATATGGCACCGTCGCGCGTGCCTGCAGCGAGGCCAAAGTCAGCGGGGTCGCCCTTCGCAAGGGGTTCTGCCTCGATCTCAACTGGCAGTCCCGGCAGAAGGTGGACCGTGCCGAGGCGGTATTCTTGCTCGTATTCCAGCACGAGCTGGCGTTGCAATGGCTGCGCAAAAACGGGAGAAGCCATGAAGCGCAGTGGCGGGTCGTTCGGCAGCGCGGCAAGCGTCGCATTTCGCGCGAGTAGCGTTCCGCCGGCGCTGACGGCGATATAGGCGGTGGTGACGGCAAGAGCCGCGACCGCGGGCTGGCGCCACCATGGTTGCCGGATACCGGAGGTTTTTGCGGCCAGGACGACTCCGGCGAGCAGCATCGCCCAGACGATCGGGTCTACGATGAAAAGCGTGTCGCCATACACCCAGCGGTCGACGAACGGCATCAGCCATCGCATGCCGTAATTGTTCAGAAAGTCCAGGAAAGGGTGGGTGCTCATGGCAATGACGGATAGCAGCCACAGCTGCCGGAAATCCGCTTCCGGCTTACCCGCCCGGCCGGGAAGACTCATTGCGAGTCCCTTCATAACCAGTGCCAGCAGCAGCGGCAAAATGATCAGCGCCGGGATGCCGTGGGTGACGCCTCTGCGAATCGCCACTGTGTCGACGCCGCCCACCAGGTAGGCGACAGCGTCGATGTCCGGAAGATTGGCGGCAATGATCAGGGTCGGCAGAGCGAAGCGCGATCGATTCTGCAGCCCCGTGCGGCCGAGCGCCGCACCGGTGAGTGTGTGGCAAAGCGGATCCACAACCTGTACGGGCGTTAGTCGTCTGTGAAGACCACCCGGCCGCCGACCACGGTTTTCAAAACCTGCGTGTCGGCAATTTCTTTGGCGGGTATTGTCGTGATATCCCGATCCAGCAGCACGAAATCGGCCAGCATGCCGGCTTTTAGCATGCCCTTTACGTCCTCGTCGAACGAGGCGTACGCGGCCTCGGAGGTGTAAGACTTCAACGCCTGCTCGACCGTGATCTTCTGCTGCGGCACCCAGCCTTCCGGGTTCGCGCCGTCCAGCGTTCGGCGCGTGACCGCCGCGTATATCCCCTCCAGCGGAGTCGCAGGCGCGACGAACCAGTCGCTGCCGAACGCGACGTGCGCATCGCTTTCGATCAGCGAGCGGAAGGCGTAGGTTGTCTCGGAGCGCTCCTTCCCGATAACCCTGTCCGCCCAGCGGCCATCGTCGATCGCATGATACGGCTGCATGCTCGCAATGACGTTCTGCAGTGCAAAACGCTTGATGTCATCCGGATGAATATGCTGCGCATGTTCAATGCGAAAGCGCCGGTCACGAGCGCCGTTTCCTTGCGCTACGTCGTGATAAATATCGAGCAGATTGCGGATCGCGCGATCGCCGATCGCATGCACCATGACGTGCAGCCCGACTTTGTCCGCCGATCCGATCCAATTCCGCATATCGTCCAGGTCGTTGATCAGAAGTCCGCGGTCGTCCGGTGCGTCGGTGAACGCCTCGAAAAAGGCGGCCGTGTGCGAGCCCAGCGAACCGTCCATAAATCCCTTTAGCCCGCCGATTCGCAGCCAGTTGTCCCCGTGCCCGTTTGTCTCGACCTCATCATGAAGCTGTTGCCAGTCAGCAAGCGGCATTACGGAATAGATGCGAGTGTCGAGTGCCCCGTTTGCTTTTGCGCGCCGGTAGGTTGAGAGACTGTCCCAGCCGGCCATGTCGTGCACCGAGGTCACTCCGTTCGAGGCAACGTGAGCCATCGCGGCTGCTGCCTGGCGATCGAGCATGGCTTCGCCGGGTTCCGGTACGGCAGCCTGAACGAGGCCCATGGCGTTATCTTTCAGCACTCCGGTGGGCGCACCGTTTGCGTTGCGAACGATTTCCCCGCCGGCGACATCCGGCGAGCCGGCGTCGACACCGGCCAGGCGCAGCGCCAGCGAGTTTGCCAGCGCCATGTGCCCGTCCAGACGGTTGATCCAGACCGGGTTATCGGGAGTCATGGCATCGATCCAGTCTCGCCGCGGTAGCTCGCCGCCCCACATTTCGTGATCCCAGTTGCCGTTTAGCACCCACTCACCGGGCTTCAGCGTTTCCGCGAACGCTGCAATCCGACTGACGAACTCTTCCGGCGTCGCCGCGTCGCGAAGCTGGACAGCGGCAAGTCCGGAACCGCCGGTGATGAAATGAACGTGCGTGTCGATCAGTCCGGGCACCAGCATGCTACCGGGTACGGCGATGACTTCGGTCTCGGCTCCGATGTAAGGCTCGATGTCCTCGTTGCTGCCGACAGCCAGAATCCATTCGCCATCGCTCGCGATTGCGCTGGCCCATGGCTGCTCGGAGTCGCCTGTCCAGACTCTGGCGTCGGTTACAGCCAGCGTGGCGGTGCGTTGCTGTTGGTCAGGCTGGCAAGCGGCAAAAGCCGCCGACAGCAGCACTAAAGTCGCGCAACGAAAGATGACTGACATATGGGATCCCCAGGGTAACGTGGTGGCTGCGCATTATTGTATGCGAAGAGGAAAAAGCAGGTACGCCTGTGGGCTTCATTGCGATATGCGCAATATCCATGCCTCGCGCTGCAAACGCTGCATCTGGCGCTCAATCCAGCGCTGACGCTCCCGCACATAGGCGGAAGGGCGTGCGGCATTGAGTCGGTGCGGATTGGGCAGCACCGCCGCCAGCAGCGCTGCTTCTGCCTCCGACAGCACATCGGGCGCCTTGCCGAAATAGACGCGGCTTGCGGCGGGCATGCCATAGAGACCCGGGCCGAGTTCGGCGATATTGAGGTAAATTTCGAGAATTCGTTCTTTGCTCCAGAACAGCTCGATCAGCAGGGTGAGCCACGCTTCGATGCCCTTTCTGAGGAAGCTTCGCCCCGGCCAGAGGTAAAGATTCTTGGCCACTTGCTGCGTGATGGTAGAGGCGCCGCGCAGCGAGTCCCCCGCATTGTAGCGGTCAACGGACTTCCGGATCGACGAGAGATCGAATCCAAAGTGCTCGGCAAATTTCTGGTCTTCTGCCGCTACGACCGCCAGTGCGGCATTCGTTCCGAGCGATGACCAGCCCGCCCACTCGTAGAGTATGGGGATTCGCCCGCTCTGGTCCTGCAGCATGAAGGCGCTCGTCGGCGGTGCAATCCAGCGAAATGGCAGCACGAGGGCCGCGCTGAGCAGTAAAAACGCAGCGACGAGGGCGGCGGAAATGCGGAGAAAACGACGGACGGGACGGGCCTTCTTGCGCTCGCGTGACATATCAGCGAAGGGTAGACGATCCGGAATGCGTTGCCCGGAATTTCTGGATCGCCGCTCGATACTTGCATGGCGGGGCGGCCGGTTCGACACGAATGGTGTGATCGCTTTCCAATTTCAATACTCACGCCCTCTCTGTTATGGCTGGTAACCTTTCACTCACATTCTATAATGAGCGCGCTACGCGTTTGCGCCTGGCTCACTTGCCGGGGAAAATTCAGCATCGGCAATTTGCCGTGCACAGTTTCGACAGGTGTTGAAAATGACCGGACTAAAGCGCATGAAGACGACTATTCCTCTTGCACTTCTTCTTATCGCCAACCTTCTGGTTGTGCTGCCGGCGGCTGCGCAGCCGACCTCGAAGCCAGTGTTGCACGGCAAGGACTGGGTTGCGATCACAGGGAAGCCGCTCGCCGCGACGGCCGGTGCTGCCATTTTCATGCGCGGCGGTAATGCCGTGGATTCCGCCTGCGCGATGCTCGCAGCGACATCGACCATGTGGGACACACTGGGCTGGGGCGGTGAAACGCAGGCCCTGATTTTCAACCCCGATACCGGAGAGGTGAAGGGCATCAATGCGCTGGGCGTGGCCCCTACAGGGGCGACGGCCGGATTTTTTCGCGAGAAAGGCATGGTGTATCCGCCGGAATACGGTCCGCTCGCGGCGGTAACGCCGGGGACGCCAGGTGGCTTGATGGTCATGCTGGCGGAGTACGGCCGACTGAGCCTCGCTGAAGTGCTGCAGCCGGCCATGGACATGGCGGAGGGTTATCCGATCGAAAAAGCGCAGGCGGACAACATCGAACGTCAGCGCGAAATCATCGCGCAATGGCCCGATTCAAAGCGCGTCCTGCTGCCGCACTGGCAGGAAAGCGGCGCGGAGGAGCAGGCTCGCGCGGCACCGTATCCGGGGGAGATCTTCAGGCAGCCCGATCTCCTGGCGACACTGCAGAAGCTGGTGGATGCCGAAAAAGCGGCACTCGATGCAGGCAAGAGCCGCAAGGAGGCGATCATGGCGGCTTACGACCGCTTCTACCGTGGCGACATTGCCGAAGAACTGGTACGCGCGACACAGGCGGAGGGTGGACTTATTACGCTCGAGGACCTGGATCGCTGGCAGGTTTACATCGAAGATCCTGTGACGACAAACTATCGTGGCATAGACGTTTACAAGCTGACGCACTGGGTACAGGGGCCGGTCCTGCTGCAGGCGCTGAACATTCTGGAAAATGCCGACCTGAAGGCGATGGGCTATAACAGCAGCCGCTATATTCACACGCTGTACCAGGCCATGAATTTGGCCTTTGCCGACCGCGATTTTTACTACGGCGACCCGTATTTTCCTCCTCAGGAGCCAATCGCGGGTCTTTTGTCCAAAGGCTATGCCCGCCAGAGGTACGAACAGATCGAGTGGACGCGAAACGACGAGCAGGTGAAGCCCGGCGATCCGTATCCCTTCCAGGATGGCCGGAATCCTTACCAGGATCTGCTCGAGCAGTGGACGCCCATACCGCCAGCCGCCGATGCCCTGGGCGAAGAGAGTTTCCAGCAGGCCGGCATGACCAGGGATGAAGCGTTCCTTGCCGGGACGACCTCGATCCAGGCGGCCGACGCTGATGGCTGGGTGGTTTCGATAACCCCCAGCGGTGGCTGGATACCGCCGTTTATAGCGGGCAAAACCGGCCTCGGTCTGAGTCAGCGCATGCAAAGCTTTGTTCTTGACGAACGGCTCAACCCGTTCAACGTGGTCGAGCCGGGTAAAAGGCCGCGCGCGACATTGACACCGAGTCTTGCGCTGAAAGATGGCGAGCCGTACCTGGCGTTCTCGGTGCAGGGCGGCGATTCGCAGGATCAGAATCTGCTGCAGTTCTTTCTGAACGTGGTCGAGTTCGGCATGAACGTACAGCAGGCCGCCGAGGCGGCGAACATAAACAGCTACCAGATGCAAAGCTCGTTCGGTGCTCACACCGCGGAGCCAGGCCGGCTCTTGCTGCGGAATGACGTCCCGTCATGGGTCAAAGCCGACCTCGACAAGCTTGGCTACGATATCGAAACGCGGGAACGAACTTCCGGTCCTATTACGGCAATCTGGTTCGATCGCGAGCATGGAACCATGTGGGGCGGGGCAAGCGACTTCGGCGAAGACTACGGAATTTCCTGGTAAGGATTGACTCATCGCCTGTACATCGTCAGAGTTGCGGCATTGACGCGTTAGGCGGCTTCACCAAACGCACAATAAAGTTCGCGCACTGCAGGAGTCCGTTGTCGGCGGTCAACAAAGTTTTCGGTACCCGGACTGTCGACGCGGGCTTCTGCAGTTGCCATTTTTTCCTCTAGCAGCCTGTCGGACTTAGGACTGATCTACTCGGCAACTGCTCCATGCGTT
>JBBDSK010000180.1:0-5826 GCA_040904985.1 Woeseia sp.
GTCGCCAGACTCATACCTCGTTGGAAATACGACCCCATGTTCAGACTCATACCATGTTGGAAGAGACTAGTAGTTGTGGCGGCAGCGCCTATATCTTAGAATTTGCCAGCCGGGTTGTCGCTTGGGGGCACAAAAACCATGTCAATAATACGTGGGGTACCAGCATGCCGACGATCCATAAAATTCTCCTTCCGGTCATTCTCTCTGTGCTGCCGCTTTCCGCGGCGCGGGCATCGATCGACGCACTTACGATCGACGGCAATGAGGCGCGGGCGTCAATAGCACTGCCTGGCGGCATCACAGCAGATCTCGCGATCCGCTTCGAATCCGCGGTTGGTCTGAGCGCTGAATCGCTGGGCCTGTCCGTCCAGTTGGTCGACCCTCTGTCGCCCGTGCTGGCCGGCGCCTTGCCCGGAACCGACGTCTCCATACCGTCGGCGTTTCCGGTTCTGCTGACCATTGCTGCACCCGCGGAGGCTGGGCTGGCGTTCGAAGGAGTGGTCGAGATCGAGCTTTATACGCGTAATCTTCATTATTCCGCCGATTCCATCCTGCGCCTTTTCAGCAGCTCGAACGGACAGCCTTTCCGGGACATCACCGCTGCGGCGTCAGCCGGCAGTTATCGGGTGCGCGGCACCAGCGGAGAGTTTTCCGACTTTCTCATTCTCGCGGACGACAGGCCGCTGCACGATCTGGTCGAAAGCAACTTTACGCGCCTGGATGAATCCCTGACCGCGCACTCTGCGGCCATCGATCCGACTGTTGCCAATCAACTCGAGTTGCTGCTTGCTAACGCCTACCTTTACTGGCAAGCCGGAGATCCCGGCGCGGCGGTCGAGCAGATCCGTCTGCTTGGGAGTACGGTACGGGCCGCGGCGGACGCCGAACAAATACCCGGCGTGTGGCGATCCTCACGCGACCTGCCGAACGTGGCGGGCGTATTGCGTGCGAATGCGCGCGTGCTGCGCTTCACGCTCGGGCTTTCGCTGGCCGGGACGCAATGACTTCGAGCCCCGGGATCGGACCGGTGACCTGCTCTCGCTGAGTCTTTGGTGCCGCTCAAACTGACCGTGTTTCCGCCCGACCTTCCGGGTCGGCAGGTGACCTTGCATGAAGGTCACTGCTATCTCCTTGGAAGATCGGCCGCAGCCGATGTCGTGGTGGCGGACCGCCGCATCTCGGGCAGGCATCTGCTGATCGACGGCTGCGGCAGCTTTTGGAAAATCAGCGATCAGGCCAGCAAAAACGGGACCCGCGTCGACGGCCGGCCGCTCGATAACAGGACCCTGGACCGGCCGGCGTGGCTAAATCTCGGCGGTGTGCCGGCATTCGTGGAGCCGCAGAGCCTGCGGCAAACTCAGGCGGCCGAAAAATTGGGGGAACGGCGCCGCGCCGCGGCCGGCAGCATCGGTAGAGGACTGCAGGGTAAACTCACCGCGCGCATCCTGCTCAAGCGCTGCCTGGAAGCACTGCTCGAGCTGTCCGGCTGCGAACGTGCGTACATCTGGACCGTCGGCGAGAACGGCGTTCTCCGGCCGCTGATGCTACAGGGACCTGCGCGGCCCGGCCCCAGCCGCAGTGTGATCGAGGAAGCCGTCGTCACAGGTAATCCTGTCGCGCTGTCCGACACCGCCGGTGCCGAGACGGTACTGCGGCGCGGCAGCATCGAACGCGGTGGTATCCGCGCGCTTGTCGTGCTGCCGCTGAAAAGCCACGGGCGGTGTCTCGGTGTGCTGTATGCTGACAGCCAGCGCCCCGGCAAGATCTTTACGGAGCTGGATGTCGAGCTGTTGTCGGGAATCGCATCGCAAGCTTCCGTGGTACTGGCGGTAACCCGCCTGCGCAGCGAACTGGACAGCCTTGCGGCGTCGGCACCGCCGCAGGTGTAACAAGAAACGGGTGGCGACGATGGGGACGGATGAACCGCGACCGTGCGAGCGCACGCAAACGGCGGGCACATCTTCGCGCATGCTGGGGCCCGGCAGCGTGCTGGCCGCGCGCTATCGCATCGTCGAGGTGGCGGGTGCCGGCGGCATGGGAATTGTTTATCGGGCCCGTGATCTCGACCTCGATATCGACGTAGCGATCAAGCTGATAGAACCCGGACGCCTGGCCGACGAGATCGCGATGGAGCGTTTTCGTTCGGAGCTTCTGCTGTCGCGCCAGGTGAGTCACAGGAACGTCGTGCGCATCCACGATATCGGCCGCGACGGCAATGTGACGTTCATGACCATGGACTATCGGCCGGCGCGAACCCTGAGTGATGTGCTCTCAGGCGGGCCGCTGTCGCCGGCCGCTGCACTGGGCGTTGCCAGGCAGATCGCGGCCGCGCTTGGCGCAACTCACCGTGAAGAGGTCGTACATCGGGACGTCAAGCCGGGCAACATCCTGCTCGCTGATGACGGACACGCCTGGTTGTGCGATTTCGGTATTGCCCGCTCGCTCGATCAGGGCTCGCTCACTGCAGAAGGCACGGTGCTGGGAACGATCCAATATCTTGCGCCGGAGCAGGTGCGGGGCGAGAGCGTGGACGGCCGAACCGATCTTTATGCGCTGGGGCTGGTGATGTGGGAGATGTTCACCGGCACTCCGCTGGCCCGGGACCAGACACGGGACGAGACACTGGCGCAACGCGCTGCCGGAATAATACCGGCGGCGCTGGACAATGCGCCCCAGATACCCCGCGGTCTTCGGCGAATCATTCGTCGGTGTCTGGCCTCCGACCCGGCGGATCGTTACCAGGACGCCGACGCGCTGCTCGCGGACCTGAACCGCGGCTTCGCAGGCCTCGCGCTGAAGCGGAATGTGCGGTGGACGGCGGGTACGGCATCGGCCGTCGCCGCCGTTCTGCTGGTCTGGCTCTGGTGGCCCGGCATGGGCAGCGCGCCGGTCGATCAACCGGGCCCGCCGCAAAGTATCGCGGTGCTGCCGCTGGTGAACAGCAGCGGCGCGCCAGAGCTCGACTGGGTGCGGCGCGGCCTGTCTGAGGTCATCACGTCCCGGCTCGCGGAGAGCCCTGATTTGCAGGTGATCGACAGTATCCGCGTCTCGCGGACGCTCGGCGATCTGCGCCTCGATCCGGAGCAATTGGACGCTGCGGATGTCAGGAGCCTGGGCGAGCTTTTCGCCGTCAGGCATCTTGTCACAGGGCGCTTGTTTGGAAGCGGCAGGCAACTGCGCCTGCAGCTGCGCCTGGTGGCGCCGGCCGATGGACGTTCCAGCAACTTCAACGCCGATTCCGGTCCGGAAGCACTCGTTGCGAGCGCGGAGCGCCTGGCCGACGCGATGCTGGATGAACTCATGCTGCCGGCGCCGGAAGTGCCGGCTACGCCACGTCTGTCGAGCGACCCCGAGGCGCTCAATGCGTTCGACGCCGGCGTAGAGCGACTGGCGCAGAGCGATCGGACGAAGGCAATTGCCGAGCTGGAACGCGCCGTCGCTCTTGACGAAAGCTTCGGCCTGGCGTGGCTGCGTCTTGCCGACGCATACGGCGCGGCCGGTTACCGCGGACAGGCGCTGGAGGCGGTGGAACGTGCAGTCGTGCTGCTCGGCGAACCCGGCGGACGCCTGGCGTCGTGGGCGCTTGCTCGCCGGGAGGAGCTGGCAGGCAACACGGATCAGGCCGTCGTGCTTTTCGAGCGCATGATTAACCGCTATCCGCACGACAATGAGGCGCGGCTTGCGCTCGGTGCGCTGCTAATCGAACTCGGCCGGCTGGACCAGGCTCGCGCGATGCTCGATACCGTAACGCGGGATGACCCGCAAAACCCCGCAGCGTGGTTCCTGTTGGGTAAGGCTGCAATCATAGCGGGCGACGTAGCGGCGGCGGGTGACGAATACCTTGTCCGCGCGCTCGTGATCCAGAATCGTTTTGGCAACGCCGAAGGTCAGGGTGAAGTTCTGAATGCACTGGGGATCGCGAACGAACGGCTGGGAAGGCTGGCGCAGGCCGGAGAGTTTTACGCGCAGGCCGTCGCGCTGCGAGAGACAGCGGGCGATTTGCGCGGGACCTCGGCAAGTCTCGCCAATCTCGCGCGGCTGCGCATGATCGACGGCGAGTTCGGACCCGCGCGGGAGGCGCTGAAACGCGCACTCGCCGTACGACAGGAAATGGGCGATATGCAGGGAGTCGCGAGCGCGCTAAACGAACTCGGCGTACTGGAAGAGGAGGTTGGGGACTATGCGGCTGCGCTTTCCCACTATCGTGAAGCACTGCGCCTGTACGAGGATCTGGGTGGCGGACGCGGCGTGGCCGAGGCGTACACGAATCTGGCGTTCACCTACCAGATACTGGGCCAGTTGGATAACGCAGAGGTGTTCTCTGAGCGCGCTGAGAGGGTGCACCGGCAACGCGGCAACAGCGAGTGGCTGATGTCGACGCTGTTGGCCGACGGCGAACTGAGGGTCGCGCGCGGTGACTGGAATGCTGCGCAGGCGGCGCTCGTTGAAGCGATGGAACTCGCACGGCAACTGCAGAGCCCCTACGGGGAAGCCGCCGCACAAGGCGGCATCGGCACGCTCGCGTGGCACCAGGGCCGAGCGGGCGCTGCGCTTGGCGCCTACGGGGAGGCGCGGGCGATACTCGAGCCGATCGGTGACGTGCGCGGGCTTGTAGAATACAGCCTCCGTAGCGCCGAACTGCTGCTGGCTCTGGGGCTGTCCGAGGCTGCCGGCGAGCACCTGGCGGAGGCTCGCGCGCTGCTTGGCGAGGGAGGCAGCGTTGCGCAAAAAGCGAGGCTGGTGCTGGGTGACGCTTGCGTCGATGCCGGGAACGGACGGCCGGAATCGGCGGCGTCTGAGATGACGCGCGCTGCTGAACTTGCGGAGGCGAGCGGCAGTCGGGTGCTGGAATTGCAGGTCGCGGCCGGACGGCTGCGCTGCCTCGGCGGTGATATCACTCTCGCCCACGCATTGCGTGATGCTGCCGCTGAAATCGGTCACCGTCCCTATCTGCTCAGTGCACTGCGGCTGCTGGCCGAACGGCAGCTCGAATACGGGCAACGGCAGGAAGCCGAAGCCACGATCCGAACCGCGCTGCGGCCGCCGCTGGCGCTGGAGCCGTGGATCGGCAACTGGCACCTGTATCAGTTGCTGGCTCGATGCGAGCGCGAATCCGGCAAAGGCGATGGTGCGGAGGCCCGAGAACGCGCGCGCTTGCTGGTGCAAGACATCGCGCGGGGACTGCCAGCCGGGATCGGGCCGATGTTCCTCGCCCGCGCAGACGTCGACTGAGCCATGTGGCGGCGCCGTAGCAGCAGTTCGGTCGTGGACGATCGTGTGGCTCACATCGAGCGGGAATACGCGCGGCTCGTCGCCGAGCTGGAAGCTGCACAGCAGCAGTACCGCGGACTCGCACGCGGTGTGTGGCGCGTTCAGGAAGACGAGCGTCGCAATCTGGCGCGGGAGCTTCACGATGAACTGGGCCAACTGCTGACCGCCCTCATTCACCGCCTCGAACGGCTCGCCGATCATCATCGGGACAGTTGCGTGGAACTGGCGCGGGAGGCGCTCGGCCGCGTGCGGAAACTGTCCAGGCTGCTCAGGCCGCCAGTGCTGGACGACCTCGGTCTCGCGGCCGCACTGAACTGGCTCGCGCGGCAAGTGCGCGAGCATGCAGGACTCGACGTCTCCGTGAAGGCGTCGGCCACGACAGCACGCTTCGAACCGGAGATAGAAACGCTTCTGTACCGCATTGCGCAGGAGGCGCTGACGAATGCGCTGCGACACGCCGGCGCAAACCGCGCCGAGATAGAACTGGAGCGCATCGGGAGCGAGCTCGAGCTGAGCATTCGTGACGACGGCTGTGGCTTCAATCCGCAGTCCCTG
>JBBDSK010000181.1:0-5818 GCA_040904985.1 Woeseia sp.
CCGACATCTTTGAAGGCAGCGGTCGGGCCATGAAAAAGCTCCAGCATGCGCGCGCGTCCGGCGGTCACCGGAAGTTCGGTCAGAGGAATGGGGAACGACAGCGTTTCGCCAAGTATCTCGTTGACCTGGGCGGCGAGAGCGGATTGCTCGAAAAAAGGTCGTAACAGCACGGCTGCGACGTCGAGTATCGCCTCGACATTATCGAAATCACCGATACTGAACTGCGGCAGGGTCTCCGGCATGAACAGCCCGCCATCGGCAGCGATTCCGGAAACAAGCGCAGCATCGAGCGATACGGATTCGCCGCCGCGTGTACTGCGGAATTTCATGGAGCGGCCTGCAAGTGCGCGCCGGGTGAATCCATCGAGCTGATCCAGGATTCGCATTCGACACCGGACGCGCGGCAGGCTTCTTCCATTGCGGAAGCCACCGACCGGGCGTTTTTGCTCTCCGCAAGCGCAAAGAGGCTGGGACCGCTTCCCGACAGCGAGCATCCGAGCGCACGGGCGTTCATTGCAGCGCCTTTTACCTCGTGGAAAAACGGCACGAGGGCAGCACGCTGCGGCTCGATGATTACGTCATGCAACGCGCGTGAGATCAGCGCCGTATCGTTACGTTCACAGCCCAGAACGAAGCTCGCAAGGTAGGCCTGCTGTTCCAGCCACTGCGACATGCTGCAACTTGCCGCGAGCGCGCGCCTTGCCGTGGCGGTATTCACTTCGAGATGCGGGTGCACCAGCACGCTGTCGATCCCGCTGGGTGCGGCAAGTTTGACCGATACCGGCAGCAGAACTGGCGGACAGAAAACGAGACCTCCAAACAGGCTCGGTGCCACGTTGTCGGCGTGCACGCTGCCGCTTGCGTACTTCTCACCCTCGAGAGCGCATTTCAGCAGTTCATCCGGCTCGAGGGGATTTTGCAGCAGCGCATTCGCGGCCACGACCGCGGCGACGGCGGAGGCCGCCGAACTGCCCATGCCGGACTGCAGCGGAATGCCTTTCTGTACGATCATTTCCAGACCGCCGGGGGCGCCTGCGACGCGCCACAGTGCCGCCGCGGCGATCGCGGCGGTGTTTTGCTCCGGGTCAATGGAAAGATTCCGGTGGGGTTGCCCCTCCGGGTCCAGGACGCCGGTAATTTTGACGCCCGCAGCCGGCCGTTGCCTTACCGACACACGGTCGCCGACGCCCTGCAACGCAAGGCCCAGCATGTCGAAGCCGACCGCGACGTTGCCTATGGAAGCCGGCGCAAAGGCCGTCACGAAACCGTCGCCGCTCATACGGAAATGCCGTCGCCGAGGAATGCCGCGAGCCTCAACACATCGCTGAAGACGCCGCCCGCCGTCAGCTCCGGGCCGGCGCCAGGCCCCTGGATGACCAGCGGATTGGCCGAATAGCGATCGGTGACGAACTGAACGATGTTGTCAGTGAGATTCATGTTCGCAAAAGGGCTGTCCCTCGGGACCATTTCCAGTCCGACGGATGCAGCACCGTCCGCACTCAGCTTCGCGACATAGCGAAGGAGTCGGCTCTGCTTCTGCGCGTCGCGGAACAGCGAATTCATCTGTTCGTCATGTTCAGGCAGGCGTTCCAGGAACTCTTCCAGTCCTGCGTCGCGCAACGACTCGGGAACAAGATTTTGTACCGGAAAGTCCCCTATACCGATCGTCGAACCCATTTCACGAGCCAGTATAGTCAGCTTGCGCGCGACGTCCATGCCGGAAAGATCGTCACGCGGATCCGGCTCGGTATAGCCCGCCTCGTTGGCTGCACGAACGATTTCCGAGAACGGGCGACTACCGTCATAAACATTGAAAAGATAAGCAAGAGTGCCGGACAGTATCCCCTCTATCGAGTGCACGCGGTCGCCTGTATCGACGAGGTCTCGTATGGTGCGAATCACGGGCAGTGCCGCGCCGACGGTTGTTTCGTAAAAGCAGTGCGAGCGCCCGGTTCTGGAACTGCTGCGTATTTCCTCGTAGTAGCGATGGTTTCCGCTGAAGGCCTTTTTGTTCGGCGTCACGACATGAATCCCCCGCGAAAGCCACCCTGCGTAGCGTCCGGCGATCGCTTCGCTCGCCGTACAGTCTATGATGGCCGAATGCGGCAGGTGGTCTGCATGTACGTGCTGCTCGAAGCGCTCGAAGTCCGTAGCAATGGCGCCCGTGTGCAACTCGTCGCTCCAGCGATCGAGTGGGATGTGGCGGTCGCCGAACAGCATGCGTTTTGAACGGGCGATTGCACGAATGCGCAGGTCCAGGTTGAACTCGTCGTGAAGCCTCTCTCGCTGCCGATGCAGCTGGTCGAGGAGCACGGTACCGACGGTTCCCGGGCCGATCAGCCCTATGGAGATCGTTTTCGCGGACAGGTAGAAACCGGCATGAACTGCGCGCAGTGCGCGAGTCGCTTCGTCCGTATCAACGACCGCTGATATGTTGCGTTCCGACGAGCCCTGAGCAATCGCCCGGACGTTTATGCCGGCCCTGCCCAGCGTGCCGAAGAACTTGCCGGCAATGCCCGGCGACCCCGCCATTCCGTCGCCGACGACGGCAATGATGCTTTGTGAACCCTTTGCATCGATGCTCTGCACCTGACCGCTAACGAGCTCTTCCGTAAATTCTTCGCTTATTACTGTTTTGGCGCGTTCCGCAAGACTTTGCGGAACGGCGATGCAGATCGAATGCTCGGAACTCGCCTGGGAAATGAGCGTGACGGAAACGCCGGCTATTTTCAGCGCTGCGAACAGCCGGTCGGCGGTTCCGGGAACGCCTATCATGCCCGTGCCTTCGAGGTTGATCAGGGCCATTTCTCCCACGGCCGTGATGCCCTTCACCAGCTCCGTCGAGGAAATGGCGCCCCGGATGTGGCTGCCTTCCCGCTGCGGCGCAAACGTGTTGCGAATAAGGACTGGAATATTGTTCTCGATAGCAGGACCCAGCGTTTGCGGATGGATCACCTTCGCCCCGAAGTAGGCAAGCTCCATCGCCTCGTTGTACGAAAGGCTGTCGATAACCCTCGCTTCGGGCACGCGGTGCGGATCCGCGCTCATGACACCGTCCACATCGGTCCAGATCGTAAGTTCGGCCGCACCTGCCAAAGCGGCGACGATCGAGGCCGAAAAATCGCTGCCGTTTCGCCCCAGCGTCGTTTGCCGGCCCTCCTCGTCAACGGCGATGAAGCCGGTGATGACCGCTACCTCAGTGCAACCTTCCGCTAAAGCGGCTTTCCACCCGGCATGCGAGGGCTGCCACTGTACCGCCGGCCCCAATTCTCCCTGGCGCACAGTGATGACCTGCCGTGCATCGATCCAGGTTCCGGCGCGCGGGCGGCCGAGTTTGCGCTCCAGTTGGGCGGCAAGAAGGCGCGCCGACCAGATTTCGCCAAAGCCGGAGACGACTTCGTCACTACGTGGCTTACCGGCTGCCAGGGCGCCGGTTCCGGCAGCATCCAGAAGGCGCGAAATGACGCCGGCATCCTCGTTCCAGGAAGTCAGCAAATTCGCCAGTGCCTCGCCCTCGATCAGCGCTTCGGCACAGGCCGAGTAGCGACGCCCGATAGCGTCGAGTTCAGCGGTGTAGCTCCGGTCGTTGCGCTGAGCCAGCGCCAGGAGGCGCAGGAGATCGTCGGTAACGCCCCGCATGGCCGAAACTACGACGCCCAGTGGCGCCTCCGGCTGACTCGCAATAATGTCGCCCACGCGCTCGAAGCACGCGGCATCAGAAAGGCTGCTACCGCCGAACTTGTGAATTTTCCATTGTTTTTCAGACACGAAACCGGCTAACTCCCCAGCGCAAAACCGCTAATGATAGCGGCAGCAGTAACGCGAGTCGCCTGTTTTAACTGAAATCAACCGGCACAGAGGGCAAGGGAGAAGACTTCGGGGAGCCTTGCCTGTCATCGTAGTCCTTCTGATTGTGAGGGCGGGCTATGATCAACGGGCTTCTGGCCGCGTCGAGTCGGCCGAGGAATCTAAACCACCGATGGGAGCGAAAGCGATGATGGACGGTATGGGAACGGGCATGGCGTTGGGCATGGGCCTTTTCTGGATTCTTGTGATCGCGGTACTCATTCTGGGGATCGCCGCGCTCGTCAAGTATCTGCGATCACGCTGACAAGCACTCGTCCGTCCCGCCTGATGTTCACGGGATAACAGGCGATGCGGCACATTCTGGAAAGGCTGGTAGGCGCTGTTTGAGCTTATCGACACATTTGAAAATGGTGGGGCGTGTAGGGATCGAACCTACGACCAATCGGTTAAAAGCCGAATGCTCTACCTCTGAGCTAACGCCCCTGACCTGCCGCGCGGCATGATACCGGACCGCCTATAAATGACAAGCCGGCGGTGCACCCGATGCCCAGAGCACCACCTGCAGGAGCTTGCCGTGCGGACGATTCTGCTCGACGTGGAGAACTTGTCCCGCGTGGCGGACACATACAATAGCTCGCGAGGGTTCATTGCGCCAACGGCGACAGCGATAATACCTGGGCGTTGGATCCGCGCAACGGATACCGGATGAGCGGTCTTCATGCCCGTGTAGCCGGTTCCACCGTCGAAGTTGCGCTGGCCGTGGCGCTGTCGCTTCTCGTCCTGCTAGTGACTACGGTTCAGCGATAGCAGGAAATCGGCGGCGTGCACGATCACGTCGTTACCAGCGACGACAGGAAACTAGCGACCCTCGTCTCCCATGCGCGCCAGGCGCTGCTCGGCGAGCCTTGCCGCCGTGGTGTCGGGATGCTCCCGCTGCACCCTGGTCAAAGCCGCACGCGCATCGTTCCAGCGCTCGAGCTCGTAATTGACGTAGCCAAGCTTCAGCAGCGCATCGGGCACTTTTCGTGACCGTGGATGATTGTCGATAACCACCTGGAACTCCCTGAGCGCTTCCTCGAAGTCGT
The DNA here is from genome assembly GCA_040904985.1 of Woeseia sp. Classification (GTDB taxonomy): domain Bacteria; phylum Pseudomonadota; class Gammaproteobacteria; order Steroidobacterales; family Woeseiaceae; genus IDS-8. Next base: position 4,893 of record JBBDSK010000181.1, read on the forward strand.
TCGTAACGTAGTACGACTCGGCCAGCCAGTATTGAGCGTTGTCGGAAAGCTGACTGTCGGGATAGCTTCTGAGAAACTCCTTGAACGCCATGGCGGCCTGCTCATAGCGCTGTTCCTTCAGTAGCTCGAAAGCCGCCTGGTAGTTGTCCCTGTCGGAACCACCGGGGACCGGCAACTGTCCCGGCTCCAGCACTGCGGCGCTGCCGCCGGCGCTTCCCGTGCGCTGCAACGCCTGCTCCAGGTTCTGGATGCGCTGATCCAGATCCTGGTACAGGTCGCGTTGCCGGCTTGCGGCCTCTTCCGATTCATACTCGAGCGTTTCCGCTCGGCCCTGAAGCTCGGCTGTCTGACGCTGTAGATTGTCGACCTGCAGCGCCATATCGACCAGGCTACCGCTGGCCAGTATGCGTTCAACAGATATCAGCCGACGCTCGAGGTCGTTCAGTTTTTGCACGACCGGATCGTCTGCAGGGTCCGTCACCGCGCAGCCTGCCAGCACAAAAGCCGGCAGCACCGCGAGCAGAAGCTTGTTATTTGGAATCACGCTATTCTCGCTCAGTTGACGTACTTGATCTCGACCCGGCGATTCAGTGCGTAGGACTCGTCGTCGCTTCCCACGGCGGCCGGGCGCTCCTCTCCAAAGCTGACCGTCGAAATCTGTTCCGCGGCGGCTCCCTGGATCAAAAGCATGCGCCGCACCGCCTGCGAACGTCGCTCACCGAGGCCGATATTGTACTCCCTGGAGCCGCGCTCGTCGGCATGGCCTTCCAGCCGTACCCGCGTGCGCGAGTTGTTGGCCAGATTGTTAGCGTGCCGCGAAAGCAAATCGGCGTATTCGGAACGCAGTTCGGAACTGTCGAAGTCGAAGTAGACGACCATGCCAAGGTCGCGATCGGCGACGCGATCGTCCCCGAAGCCTTCGCCAG
>JBBDSK010000182.1:0-5809 GCA_040904985.1 Woeseia sp.
GCCGCTCTGCGGCGGTGCTGATTCCTGCACAGTCTTTTGTTCGGCTGCATCCTCGCTTGCCGGGGCGGCTGCTGGCTGCGGTGGCGTTGCGGCTGCCTGCGGCGGCGCCACCGGCTCGCGGTCCGCCGTCGTGTCGGGCGCCGTTTGCCCCGGTTCGGCGTTCGCGGTTTTCGCCGGCTCGGGCGTCTCGGACGCACTACGGCTGGCGGGCACCGGCTGGTCCCGCTCGCGTTCCAGCACGATCGTCTGCCGCTTTCGCGCCTGCTCGTTTTGTCCCGGGAGTGAAACCGGCTCAGTAACCATCGCGTCCTCGTTCGGCGGCCCGTCGAGAAAAACCGGGACGACGAGCACGATAATCACGACCAGCGCTACCGCACCGATTACGCGTTCTTTCAAGGCTCGATCCATCATTTATACGTTGAAAAGAAAATTCCCCTGTGTATATCGCGCGAGTATATCGCAGGCCCGAATCGACCACAGGCCGTGCAGGAAAAAAAAAGAATCATCACATCCGCATTTACCGACACTGACGAGTGCGGTGCTGCGCGCTATCGGTCCACTGCCGCGAGCCAGTCCAGCGCGGGGCCGACCGTGTAAAACGAGCCGGTCACCAGTCGCAAGACGTCCTCGCCCGCGAACTGACTGGCGTAATTCATTGCCTGGCCAATCTCATCGGCGACAAGACAGGGTTTGTTGCCGATGTTGGCAATCGATTGAGCCAGGACGCGTGCTGGCACAGCACGCGGATTATCAGCCGTGACCGCAATCCAGCGGTCGACCTGTGGGGCGAGCGCGGTGACGATTCCCTCCACATCCTTGTCACCGAGCGCACCGACAACGGCGACGACGAATCGCGCGGGCGACAGTGCGGCGAGTGAGCCGGCCAGCCCGCGGGCCGCATGCGGATTGTGCGCCACATCCAGAAGCCAGCGGTGGTCGCGACCGGCCCACTGGAATCGGCCCGACAACGTGATGCCTGTAAGCGCATCAGTGGCGCAATCGAGCGTCAGCAGATGGTCTAGATGTAAGGATTCGAGCAGGGCCAGCACCGCCGAGGCATTGTGCAGTTGAATTGCACCGGACAGCGATGGCCTGGGCAGGTTTTGCAAAGCGGTGTCCCGCCCCCGCCAGGACCAGCGATTTGCGTTGCCGGGCTCTTCGGTAAAGCCGAAGTCACGACCGGCAATCCGCAGATCGGCGCCAAGCTCCGCCGCACGGCTTACGATCGTTGCCGGCACCTGGGTCGAACCGAAAACGAGCGGCTTGCCGGGGCGCATCACCCCGGCTTTTTCGCCTGCAATCGTTTCGACATCACTTCCCAGCCAGTCGCAATGATCCAGTGCAACGTTAGTCACGATGGCGGCGTCCGGTTCGACGGCATTAACGGCGTCCAGGCGCCCGCCCATGCCGATTTCGAGCACCAGCGACTCCAGCCGCTCGCGCTCGAATACCACCAGGGCCGCGAGTGTGCCGAACTCGAAGTAGGTAAGCGGCACGCCCTTCCGCACCGATTCCACGGTCTCCAAGGCGGCAATGATCGCGCCGTCGTCTGCAGGGATACCGTTGATGCGAATTCGCTCGTTGTAGCGCAGCAGATGCGGCGAGGTGTAACAGCCGACTTTATAGCCGCCGCGCAGCAAAAAGCCTTCCAGCATCGCCGCGCAGGAACCCTTGCCGTTGGTGCCGGCTACGTGGATAACGCGTTCCGGCGCCCTGAGCCGGAGACGTGCCAGCACCTCGGCCACACGCTCGAGCCCCAGGACGATTTCGCGTGGCGACAAGGTCTCGAGCCATGAGAGCCAGCAGTCGAGGGAGGTACGGTCGCGGGGGGCGGTCATGGCAGGGAGCGGGCAAGCCGCCCGGGCATCACGTCTCTTCGACGTCTTGCTGCGGGCTTTCCTGGCGGGCGGGCTGGGGCGGCGGCAGCGGCCGGTTGGCGAACTTCGCCAGTAGCGAGGCGATCTCCTCCCGCATACGGCGCCGGTCCACGATCATGTCGATTGCACCATGGTCCAGAAGGAACTCGCTGCGCTGGAAGCCCTCCGGCAGCGTCTCGCGCACCGTCTGTTCGATGACCCGCGGTCCGGCAAATCCGATCAGCGCCTTTGGCTCCGCCAGATTGACATCGCCCAGCATCGCGAGACTGGCCGACACACCGCCTGTCGTCGGGTCCGTCAGCACTGAAACGAACGGAATGCGCAAGCGGCCGAGCATCGCCAGTGCGGCGGAGGTTTTTGCCATTTGCAGCAGCGAAAAAAGCGCCTCCTGCATGCGCGCACCGCCGCTTGCGGAAAATGCGACGAGCGGGCTGCGGGTCTCCGCACTGTGCCGTGCCGCCCGCGCAAACCGCTCGCCGACGACGGAACCCATGGATCCGCCCATGAAGGCGAATTCAAATGCGCACACGACCACCGGTGAACCCAGCAGCGTGCCGCTGACGGCGATCAGCGCGTCCTTCTCTCCGGTCGCTTTCTGCGCCTGCGACAGCCTGTCACGGTATTTCTTGCTGTCGCGAAAGCGCAAGGGATCTCGCGGCTCGAGATTGGCGCCGATTTCCTCCTGCGAATCCGGGTCCAGAAAATACTGGATGCGCAGCCGTGCGCTGATCCGCATGTGGTGCTCGCATTTCGGACACACGTTCAGATTACGTTCCAGCTCGATACGATAAAGCTGTGCATCGCACTTCGGGCATTTGATCCAGACGCCCTGCGGCACCGATCGCGTCCGCTTTTCGGTGTTGATGCGCGACGGCATCAGTTTTTCAAACCAGCTCATAGCACCGCATCATAAACGAAAACCGGAGTTACGTAGGAGGGACAGCGGCAACATTACGGAAGGCCGCGCCGACGGAAGCCCCGCACTGTCCGGATATTCCACGTCGATGAGGGTTAGCCCCTGCGCCGGCGCCGCGATGCCGCCGCGCCTGCGATCCCGGCTCTCCAGGACACTTCGCGCCCACTCGGGCGGTTCATCTCCGGCGCCAATCGCCACCAGCAATCCCACGAGGTTGCGCACCATATGCTGCAAAAATGCGTTTGCCCTCACCGTGACGAGCAGCCAGGCGCCGTAGCGGTCGATTGTGATGGAAAAAATGCGCCGCTTTGGTGACAGTGCCTGGCAGCCGGCGGCCCTGAAGGCGGAAAAATCCTTTTCGCCGTGGAGGAACTGCGCCGCCTCTTGCATTATTTCTTCGTCCAGAGCGCGATGCACCCACCAGCAGCGGTCGCGCCACAACGCGGAGCGCGTCAGCCGGTTCAGTATCAGGTACCGATAGGTCCTCGATAATGCCGAGTAGCGGGCGTGAAAATCGTCGGCGACGAATTCCGCCCACAGTGCGTTGATGTCGGCCGGCAGATTACTGTTGACGCCAAGAAGCCAGTTCCGCTTCGAGCGGGACGCTGTGCTGTCGAAATGAACGACCTGGGACTCCGCGTGCACACCCGTGTCAGTGCGCCCCGCGCACACCGCCTCGATCGGCTCGTCGGCCACGTTTTCCAGCGCTCGCTCGACGAGCGTTTGCACACCGGTGCCGCTTTTCTGACGCTGCCAGCCGTTGTAGGCTGTTCCGTCGTACTCAATGCCGAGGGCTATACGCATCGTGGGAGATAACCGGAAAACGAACTGTTCTGTCGCGCGAAGCGGCCGACAGACGTTCAGCCCTGACGCGTACTGTTCATGAGCGGCGCGCCACGTCTATCAGGCCGCGAATCTGTAGACCGTTCATGATGATACGCGTCAGGCGCGCGAGCCTTATGCCGGTAAAGTATCGATAAGATGCTGCGCCTGTTGCCTCTGGCCGTCGTCACCCTCGTCGAGCACTTCCTCGAGGATACTGCGCGCCCCGTCCGGATCGCCCATGTCCACATAGGCCCTCGCCAGGTCGAGCTTGGTGCCCACTTCGGTCATGGTGCGCGCATCGTGCAGGTCGTCCGACAGGTCCTCGGGCGCCAGCTGAGCGGTGGCGACGCCCTCCTCCTCCCCCGGTTCGCCAAAATCGAGATCCACGAACTGGTGTGATTTGCCGGCACCACGAACAATCGGCTGCTCCACCGTCGCGTCGTCGCGCGGCTGGTCGACGGTATCACCGTCACTGAAGCGCAATGCACTTGTCAGGTCGTCGAGATCGAGGTCGACTTCGCTACTATCCAACCGGACCGTACCCGTTTCAGCGCTCCCGGAGTCTTTGTCGAAAGCGCCCTTCGGCAGCGCTTCCGTCTTTGTAAAATCGAAATCAGGATCATCGGCCTGGAGCGCGGCCGTTGCCTCGTACTCCTCGTCTTCCTTGTCGTCGTCGAAGGCCGGCGACAGAGTCGTCTTGTCGTCATCCTCGAGTTGCGAGGCGGCATTGCCGGTCGTGGTATTGACGCCGATGTCGCCGCTGAGGACCTGCGTCTGTCCCGTGGCATCGAGCAATGTCGTGTCCATCCGGACACCGGTGTCGGTACCCTCATCGTCAAAGTCCACCGACGGGTTCTTGCCGGTCTCGTCGAGGGAAGCCATTTCGTGGGTCGCGCCCGTCAGGTCGTCGAGGTCGTCCAGGTCGAACGGCGATGACTCGCCGTCATCGTCGAGTCCCCGATTTTTGCCGGTCGCGTCCGGATCGAACCTCAGTGCCCTGTTCTCGCTCGTTTCGTCAAGATCGGAAAAGTCGCTATTGGCAGCGTCTTCATCCGCATCGTCTATATCGGCATCCAGGCCGGTTTTCGCCAGTGCGTCGAGGTCCAGGCCGAGGTCGTCGAGATCGATCTCGGCCGTGGCGTCACCCCGCCGCTGCGCCGCGTATTCGTCCGCGTCGGATACGGATGGCAGCTCGGAGGTGCCGTCCTCATCGTCCAGCGGCCGCTCCATGGTCGGCGATTCGACGGTCGGCGAGTCGGCACTGGTGTCGGCAAGACCGGATCGAAGAGCCGAATTTTCCACCGTCTCTTCATCCGCCACTTCCCCTTTCGGTATCTCCCGCGTAATGGTTTCACCCGATTCCGCGTCCTCGTTGAAGACGAAGTCCAGACCGCTGTAATCCGCGGACGCTGCATCGTCCTCGCCTTCGCCGCCGAGGTCGATAACCTCGCTGACTTCACCGTCGGGGCCGCTGGCAAAATCCATGTCCAGCGCACCGTCGCCCTCGTCACTGTCGAAGGAAAGATCGACGGCCCGCGTCGCGGCACCGGCACTGACACCGGAAAACAGCTTGTGGTCGGCCGCGATTTGCTGCCCCATGATGACGATCTTGTCCCAGTCCGGGCTTTGTTCCCCTCCCATCTGGTCGTGAAGCCTCGAGGCCGCATCCACGAACGCGTCCCGATTGCCCCAGACGAAATAAATCTCGCACAGCTTCGACATCAGGTCCTGGCGCTCCGGATCGGCGGCCAGGGCGCCGTTTATCAGATCGGCTGCCTGGTCGTACAAGCCGTAGGCCATGTGGAAATCGGCCTCCGCAACCGGGTCCGACTGATCCAGATTGATAGCCGTCTCGCTGCTGAACGTGTCCTCGATCGCCGGCTGCGCACTCGCTTCCGGTGAAGTCTCTTCGCCCGCGGCGCTGCCGTCGGCCCGGGTCTCCGCATGCCCACGGCGCCGGCCCCGTTCCTGCTCGACGACGACGATGGTGCTGTCGTCGTCACGCGCGAGTGCCCGCAGGCGCTCCGTCGAGGCGCGGGATTCGTTGTCGATTTCCTCATCGGAGTCGAGCGCTTCCCACACGCCGGTGGAGTCTTCTTCACCGCGTCCGGCGGCTCGCTTTGCCAGCCATACGAGGAGACCGATGACCAGCAGAAGAACGCCGCCAAGAATTACCCAGAAACCGGACAGC
>JBBDSK010000183.1:0-5796 GCA_040904985.1 Woeseia sp.
GGGACGGGCTTAGCCCACGTCCAGTTTGTCCACGGTTTCGAATTCGAACTTGATCTCTTTCCAGGTTTCCAGCGCAACAGCCAGCTCGGGACTGGTTTTTGCCGCGTCCGTGAGAATGTCACGCGCTTCTTTTTCGATTTCACGGCCCTGGTTACGCGCCTTGACACAGGCTTCCAGCGCGACACGGTTGGCCGCGGCGCCGGCCGCGTTACCCCAGGGATGCCCCTGGGTACCACCACCGAACTGCAGGCAAGAATCGTCACCGAAGATGGCAACCAGTGCCGGCATGTGCCAGACATGGATACCGCCGGAGGCCACGGCGAAGACGCCGGGCAGGGAACCCCAGTCCTGATCAAAAAACACGCCGCGCGAGCGATCTTCGGGAACGAACGATTCACGCAACTGATCCACGAAGCCCAGGGTCGAATTACGATCACCTTCGAGCTTGCCGACCACGGTACCGGTATGCAGCTGATCACCACCGGACAGGCGCAGGCACTTGGCCAGGACGCGATAGTGAATACCGTGTTTCGGATGGCGGTCGATAACCGCGTGCAAGGCACGGTGTACGTGCAACAGCATGCCGTTCTTGCGGCACCAGTTGGCCAGCCCCGTGTGGGCGGTAAAGCCGCCGGTCAGAAAGTCGTGCATGAGGATCGGGCTGCCGACTTCCTTGGCGAATTCGGCACGCTCGTACATGTCTTCCGGGGTCGGCGCGGTCACGTTCAGGTAATGCCCCTTGCGCTCGCCGGTTTCCTGCTGGGCTTTCTGGATGGCTTCGCCGACAAATTCATAGCGATCGCGCCAGCGCATGAACGGCTGGGAGTTGACGTTCTCGTCGTCCTTGGTCAGGTCCAGACCGCCGCGCAGGCATTCATAAACCGCGCGACCGTAGTTCTTGGCGGACATGCCCAGTTTAGGCTTGATGGTCCCGCCTACCAGCGGACGGCCGTACTTGTTCAGGCGATCACGTTCAACCTGGATACCGGCCGGTGGACCGCCGCAGGTCTTGATATAGGCAATCGGGAAGCGCAGGTCTTCCAGACGCAGATGCTTGAGTGCCTTGAACCCGAAGACGTTACCGACCAGTGAGGTCAGCACGTTGGTCATCGAGTTTTCCTCGAACAGGTCGATCGGATAGGCGACAAATGCATAGAAGGATTCCGAGTCACCGGGCACGTCTTCAATCCGGTAAGCACGGCCCTTGTAGTATTCCAGATCGGTCAATAATTCGGACCAGACGGCACTCCAGGTCCCGGTGGAAGACTCGGCGGCCACGGCAGCGGCAAGCTCCTCGCGAGGCACGTCGGGCTGGCCGGTGACCTTGAAACAGGCCAACAGGTCCGTATCCAGCGGGACATAATCCGGAGTCCAGTAATTATCGCGGTATTCTTTTACACCCGCTTCATAGGCTTTCGACATGATCTACTCCTGCTTCGGTTGCTGATATTTCAGTTCGCTGCAAATTCTGTTTGGGCAGTCAAAGCTTAGGGAGCTGCGTTGTTTGACACAAATCGATATTATCTTCGTAATCGATAGATGATCTTCTATATCATCAACCCCGCTTTTTACCGGGATAGAGATCCACCTATCCCCGGAATGTCCCTGTCTCCTCCTCTATCCCATAACAGAACACCTGTTATAGCCTTGTTCGTTAAGGGTTATTAAACCTTCACTTTCTCTGACCACGTTACTTAAAACGCGTGTCGCAATTGCCGGGTCTTGTCCACCATCCGGTACGTTGAACGATTGTTGTTAAATCGCACTGCCTCATGCAGCCCCACCCACCCAATCTCATGAGACTCGTCGTTACCCGGGATGGGTAACCCATCGTCGATCTCCACCAGAAACCGGATATCGATGTGCTCATGTTCCGGCGCATCCGCCGTCGCCGGCGTCCAGTGGATATCGACATCAAAAATCGCGTCGCTCAATAATTCGACCTGCGCTACCTCGATACCGCTTTCCTCGGCCGTCTCGCGCAACGCGACACGCAGAATATCGGCATCGCCGTCGGCGTGGCCGCCGGGCTGGAACCACTGATCCAGTTTGCGATGGTGCAACATCAGCACATGCGAGCGATCCGGGCTGACCACCCAGGCCGATCCGGTCACATGCGTGGGCAGCAGCTCACGCTTGAAGCAATCCGGATGTTGTTCGACGAACGCGATCGCGCGCCGCACAAAACCCGCCTCGTCCATGAAACGGGTCTGATGTTGTTTAAGCAGGCGCAGCAGTTCCTGGCGATGCATCAGCGCGAACCCCATGAAGTCCAGGGGTGCTGCACGGCATTAATGGCCGCGGCGGCGGCCTCGTCCACGTCCGCCTCGCGCCCGGAGAGCGTCAGGCGCCCGAAAGCACCGACCGCGCGGGCATCGACGAGATTGATATTCGCGGCTTTTTCCGCCTGGTTGGCGGCATAGATGATGTAACCGGCCGGCTCGGTCTCCAGAATAAACATGCTCTGATCGGGCAGGATCATCGAGCCCTTGCGGTCCTGACGGTTGATCACCACGGTATGATCGGGTGTCATGCCACGGATAGTCTCCTGCCAGGCGATCTTGCAGGGTTCGGGATTGGTGGCGGCTGTCCCCAGGTGGTTGAGCAGCACCCGACCCGATTCTTCCACGTCACCGTGATCGCGTTGATGAATCACCATCGAACCGTAGGCCCGCTCCACCACCTGCTGGGCCAGATGCACACGGCTCGCCTTGAGCGCGATGTCGGTGAGACGATGCACCGCCATCCCCGGTGAGACCTCCACCCACAGGCAGGCATTACCCGGCACGGGCGGAAAACCCTGTGAAACAGTGGCCATATACTCGGCCAGTTGCGGTTGCAGGGAGTCGATATAGACGTAGGTTCGTAGTTTTATCATGTACCGCGCGCTCGCAACTGCCCTGCAAAGCCAGAATGAGGCAGCAGCTTAAAAACGCCGGTACTTCAATACAAATCGATTATACCTACGATTTTAATAGATAATAGTCTATGTATATGGTGAACCAGGCGACAAATGTCCAGGCAACTCGATAAAACATGCAATCTCAACCAATTATTATTCTATCGCAATCCGGAGCCGTCCCTCTATCCAGAACCTGCTGGACGGTAATCCCGCCTCTCTCACGAAGAACTGGTCAGCAAGGCGGTGAGGGCTAGCGTTCGAGCCGCGATTACCTGCGCCACAGCTCAGCCATCCTTGAAGGTCTGATCGCCAACAATGTTCTGCTGGTCCACTGCGCCGCGTATTCACTGGAGACCGGCAAGGTAGTCTTCTTCGATGGTGTCCCGCCTGGCTGCCAACTCTTCTCTAAATCAAATGGGATCAAAGCGGAGGCGCAGAGAAATAATATTAATTTGTAGAGTGTGACTCATAACCACAACCCGGATCATAATCATCCAACAATATTTTTCACCCTCTGCGGTTCTGCACCGAAACAACGGGCATAAACGTCTACGTGCCTTCCACGTTATTTAACCCGGTCAGTTGCATAATCCTTACCCCAAGCCCTATGACATCTTGTTTAGTAAAGGCATACTCGGATATCGAGCCGATATCCAGACCAGTCAGAATCAGTTTATCGGGAAGTTGTTGCAGGGCACTCGCCAGCGCGATCGAATCAGCGATTCCGAAGCCGTGACTGGAAAGGTTGCTGTTATTCCGGATGATCTCGTCGGCTGTGAGCACAACCGGCGTACCGCGCGACTGCCCGGACTGTACCGCGTCGATCAGGATAACCTGTTCGTACCCCCGCATGGTCTCAACCAGCGCGGCACCCGGACGGTCAAGTTTTACAAGTTCGTACTGTTGAGGAGGTCGCTCTATTATTTGAGTACGTTGCTGCAGTTCATCGATGACTTGCCAGCCGAGTTGATCCGCGCCGAAGGGCGAGCCAATTCCGACGATCAAAACTTTTTTCACTCGCGATCGACCTTGAGCTTCAGAAAATGGGTAGCACAGGAGATACAAGGATCGTAATTTCTGATCACGCTTTCGGCGCGCAGGCGCAGTTCGGCATCGGTGTGCTGCAGCCCGTATGCCGTCAACGACTGATGCAGATCTTCTTCGATACGCGCCTGGTTCTGGCTGGTTGGTGGAACGATGCGTGACTTGAGTACCATCCCGTCCTCATCCAGATCATAGCGATGCCAAAGAATACCGCGCGGCGCTTCGGTACAGCCGTAACCAATCCCGGGTTTTGGTTCGATGAATTCAGCACTTTGCGCCTGATATTCATAATCAGCCAGTAACCGGCAGGCTTCCAGTAATGCGGTATATATTTCGATAGCACGCGCCACGATAGCGTGAAACATATTGCGGCTGGGGAAGCTCACAGGCAGGCTTTCCATCAATTTTTGTACTTCGCTCGGCAAGTAATCCCGATTCAGGTTAAGTCGGGACAATGGCCCTACCAGATAAGGTTCGTCATGCAGCAGCGCATATAATGCGGTGGAATGGGGTACCTGCAGTTCACGAAAATGTTGTTCATACTCCTCGATCGCGATATCCAGCCCGGTATCGGAGACCAGCCGGCCACTGTACATCGGGTACTCACTGTCATGGCGCAGTGCCACGCTGACAAAGTCCTGTTCATCATCCGGCAGCGCCAGGCCGGCTGTCCAGTATACCAACTGTTCGGCCTGTGGTAGTGCCGCTTCCAGTTCACGATGCAAGTTCTCGACCGCCTCACTCGAGGGAGCCTGATGAAAGCCGCCCACACAAACGCCGACCGGATGCACCGACCGGCCACCAAACAGACTGATGAGCTTGTTACCCAGGGCCTGCAACTGCAGTCCACGTTGTACGGCCTCGGGATAGACTTCTGCCATTTGTATCGCACTGTTAAACCCCAGAAAGTCCGGCGCAGCCAGTAAGTGGATATGCAAGGCATGGCTTTGAATCCACTCACCGCAATACATGGCCCGACGCATACTTCGCACCCAATCACTGATCGGCGTCATAAAGGCCTGTTCGATGGCCTGTACGGCACTCATCTGATAGGCCACCGGACAAATACCACAAATACGTGCGACCATGTCCGGTACTTCGCTGAAGTTATGTCCTTCGAGGAATTTTTCAAACAGACGCGGCGGTTCGAAAATACGTAAACGCAATTGCTCTATCTGCCCGTCGCGCGCAGTCAGTTCCAGCGCACCTTCGCCCTCGACTCGCGCCAGCACCGGCACCTGGATACGAATGTCACGCTTGTCGTTCATTCCTCGCCCCGCTTCCAGCGTTGGCCGGCCGAGGTAAACGGTTCGGCGCCGCTGTTAATAAAATGAAAGCGGCGACCGATGGTCGCCGGCAATAGATCCAGTTCGCGGAATTCCCGTCCCAGGGCGTCCGGGTTGATATTCTCCGCCGGCCCGTAACAGGCGTAACAGTCACGCCCCAACGAAGGACAGATAGCCCCACAACCGGTGCGGGTGACCGGGCCCATGCAGGGTTCCCCCTTGGTGACCATGACACAGACATTCAGCTGCCGTTTGCACTCCAGACAAACCTTGTCCTGCTCCACGACCGGCACGGCGCCATGCAGCAGGGATCGAATCGCACCCATCACCTGACGGCCATTGACCGGGCAGCCCCATAATTCATGATCCACCTTGACGTGATGCGAAATGGGCGTCGAGGTTGCCAGGCTGTCGATATACTCTGGCGAGGCATACACATCGGCCAGCCATTGCTTGCCATCGGTCAGGTTGCGCAGGGCCTGCAATCCCCCGGCGGTGGCGCAGGCGCCGATAGTGATCAGATACTCGCTGTTGGCCCGGATCCGTTCGATCCGCGCGAGATCC
>JBBDSK010000184.1:0-5767 GCA_040904985.1 Woeseia sp.
TCTTTGAATCCACCGCCGGCTTGAGCGAGGGCAGCAGCACGTTCGACCAGATGTAGCCGACGAGAAAATCGACCTTGTCGTACTCGATCAGCTTTTGCGTCTTCTGCACGCCGACTTCCGGCTTCTGCTGATCGTCCTCATAGATGACTTCCACCGCAATGCCGGCCATCTTGCGGCCCAGATGATCGAGCGCAAGCTCGAAGGAGTTGCGCATGTCGTTGCCGATCACCGCGGTGGGGCCGCTAAACGTGCTGACGAAGCCGATCTTGATCGTCTTGTTCTGCGCCGCGGCGGGGCTTGCTGCGAGCGCCGAGATCGCAGCCAAAACAAGCCATTTCCCACGCATGTTTCAATCCTTTCAATGCGTTACCCTCATTCTCGAGTCATGTTAATGGATTGCGCGGCAACTCAAAAGAGTTTCATTGGCCGCAGGCGGCAAGCCGCGGCCGGCGGTTGCCCGCCGGCCGCCCGGTCACGTTTGGAAAGTTCGCAAAACGCGGCCGGCCGGCTATTCGGCGGCGGGCTGTCCTGCTTCGCTGTGGGCGCGCTCGCGCTCCGCCCGTTTCTTGGCGCGGATATCCTCGCGCGTCGCATAAAGGATGTGCTGATTGGAGTCCTTGTCGCCGGTGCGGGTGCCCATCATCACCATCGGCTCGTTGCCGGTGTTGTCGAGCTGATAGAACGACCCGCCAGTGATCAGCGCCCGCATGCCGGGCCGCAGCACGACCTTGTTGCCGTCCGGAAAGGACATAGTGCATTCGCCCGAGATCATATCGAAAGTCTGGTCGCCGTTATGGCAATGCATCTCGTCGCGCCTGCCGGGCTCATAATAGATCAGCCAGGAATGCAGCTTGCGCGTGTTCATCACCACGGTGCGCTTCTTGTTGGCGAAGGCAATTTCCTTGGGATCGATGATTTCAATTCCCATTGATTTTCTCCATTGGAACTCAGCGCGCCCGTGCCTGCTTTTTGTCCGGCGTCGGATCGTAACTCGTCAAATCGATAAATTCGAGCCGCGTGCCGTCGGGATCGCGGAAATAGGTGCGCGGGCCGTTGACCGTGCGGCCGGAGCGCTCCTCCTTTTCCAGGACTTCAACCCCGTGTCTGGCAAGGTGGTCGTCGATGGTCTTGTATTGCTTCGAGTCGACGATGAAGGCGTGATGCACGTAGTCGAAGCCGCCGGGCGGGTTGATCGGCGGCTTCTGCTTGCACAGCAGGACGCACAGCCCGCCGGCGTCGAGGAACGCATGTTTTTCGTCGGCGCTGATCCTGGTGCAGCCGACGACTTCCGTGTAGAACTTGATGCTTCGCTCCACATCGGACACCGGGATCGAAAAATGAGCGATGCCTTTTAGTTTGACCATTCCATTACCCTCACTGCGCCTTACACCGTCGCCGTTTCCCGGCGGATCATTCGCCGGGCACGCCGTGCTTCTGCCGCAGCTCGCGCATGTATCCATCCACCTTGTCGGAACTCTTCACCATGCCGTTGACGAGCTGCGCCATATTCTGCGCCGAGGTCGTTCCAAAATCCTCGCCGAATTGCAGCCGCGCATTCTTGATAAATTCCTCATCCTGTGCCGCCTTGCGGAAGGCCGCCCGATAGGTCTCCACAATGTCTTCGGGAGTGCCGGCCGGCAGCGCGAACCACTTGTCGATGTATTGGACTTGCAGCCAGGCCCGGAAAATCTCCTGCTTCTCGGGAGGAACCTTCGGCCCCACGATATCCTCAAAAACCGGAACGTTGGGCAGCCTGGAGCGTGAGACGAATTTTCCGGCGTCGTTCAAATCGCCGAGCTGTGCGACTATCGTAAAGGAAGGATTGTCGAGCAGCGGCTTGAGTTGCGACGAGCTGGAAGAGGCCATGCCGTCCGCCTCGCCCTGCAGCGCGGCCAGAATCATCGCCGGCGTGCCGCTGTAGCCGATGACGAATTTGACGTTCCAGCCGAGATATTCCTTGCCCCAAAGCATCATCTGCGGCCCGGTGCTGGCGCCGGCGACCGCCGGAAAGATCACGATTTTGGCGGAGGGATTTGAAAGCCGCTCGATGGCTTCCTTGCGCATGACAAGCATCGTGCCGCCGCGGTTGACGCCGCCGATGTATTTGAAGGACAGCGGATCGAACTCGACAAGCGACCGGCTTCGGCCGGCAGGATCGAAGTGGCCCTGGCTGCCGCCGGAAAACGTGAGGCCGTCCGGTTTCACCTGGGTGGCAAAATAGTTGAGTGCTTTTAGTCCCTGCCCGCCCGGGATGTTGCGATAGACGATCGTGGGCTTGCCGGGAAGGTACTTAACGATGTAGTCGCCGACCAACCGCGAGCTCAGATCGGTGCCGCCGCCGGGCGACGAGCCGATGAGCATGTCGATCTTCTTGCCGGCGAAGGAAATCTCCTGCGCGCCGGCAGAAGTCGCTAACAGGACGAGAACCGTGCAGGCCGCCGTCCCAAACGCCGAAAATCGCCGCATAGAAGGCCCTCCCTCTCTTAAAGCGGAGATGCCGGCAATCACGCCGTTTTAAGCCGGCGCGCCACCCTTCTGCCGGCTGCTTAACCTCCGTGTCCCTCCAAAAACTTCGGGTGGTCTTTGTAGAGATTCTTGATGAAACCGGAATCGTCGATCTCGCGCAGCAGATGGAAGTCCCACAGCGCCAATGGATGGATTCTCTTGGCGTCGCCGTTTTTCTCATCCTGCTTGAGCGCCTCCTGGTACACGTTATTGATCGCGTCCAAGCCGGGATAGAGCCGGGGCTCCAATCGAGGCGCGAGATCGTCATAGACCTTTTCCGCCGTCGCGCGATCGAGGTCGCCCTCTTTCTTGTGCCGCTGCTGGATGATCTTGATGCTCTCTTCGCGGTTGATCTTGTAATAGGCGATGCCTTCGAGCACCGCCTTGAGCACCCGCTTGCAGATGTCGGGCTTCTCCTGGGCCATCTTCATGGACGTTGAAACGGTCATGAAGAACACCATCGGCTGCGGCGGGATATCGATGAGCTTCAACCCCATGCGGCGCGCGAATTCGCGGCGCGGCTCGTTGACGAAAGCGGCATCGACGTCGCCGTCGGCCACCATGTTCAAGAGGCTCTTGCCTTTCACCTTCTTCGCGCCGCTCGCCTCTTCCTCGCGTTGCTCGGTGACGATTTCGACTTCGCCCTTGTCGGGATCGAGCCCCGACTGCTTCAGATAGAGCCAGGTATTGAGCCCGGGGTGACGGCCGCGCGAGCCGAACTTGCGCTTGCGCACGTCGGCCAGCTTCTCGATGCCGATGTCGGGACGCGTTATCAGCGTGAGGTTGTTCTTGCTCACCGTCTGCCCAAGATAGGCCCAGGTGTCGCCGCGCGCGCGCGCCGCGTAGGTGGACACGTGGTTGCCGGAGACGAACTCGACCTTGCCCTTGGGCACCAGTTCGTGCGCGTCAGAGCGGCTGATGATCTTGTCGAAATCGACCTTCAGGTTGTTGCGTTCCCAAGCGCCGGATTCATTGATCACATGCATCAGGACCAAGTGGTTCGTGGAGCGGTAGGGAAACTGTATGTGATCCATGCTTTTCCTCGCTTTTGTGTTGGCCGCGGCCCCCGCCGCGACGGTTGAATTGCGGTCAAAAAGGGCTGGCGCCCCGGTTAAGAAGACGCCAGCCCTGCAACGCGTCCTGCCGCTGCTCTTATTGGCAGGCGATACTGGCGGCTTCGCTGGAGCCGTCCGGATACGCGATCGCGCATTCCATTCCGGGCTTCAGATCCCCGCGCGCAGCCTTCTGCCCGGCAATGTTCACTTTGGTGCGGCTGCTGCTGACTTCGAGCTTCATGTTGGAACCCTTGAGCGGGAACTCGATCTCGCGGCCGCTGTTGTTGACCGCCGTCAGCTTGGCCTTGACCTCCGGGACATCCATCTTGTCCAGGCCCTTCTCCTTGGCCATTGCGGCAAGCTCTTCGTCGGTCAGCGGCGCGGCCGGCAGGCCGTGCTTGACCTTGAGCTGATCCATGTAGGCGGAGATTTGCGTAACCGGATACGCCGTCTTCTGCACCATGTCCTGCTGCGACGTGCCGGTGACCGGCGTGAAGTCGGCGCTGAACTGCGCTTTGCCGTGCTTGATGAATTCCGGGTCCTTGACGATCTTGGCCCAGGCTTCGCGATAGGCATCGACGATTTCCTTCGGCGTTCCCGGCGGCAGCGCATACCACTTGTCGATGTCGTTGAGCGCGGTCCAAAACTCGAAAGAATCCTTGGCGATGCCGGTGGTCTTGCCCTCTACCAGGCTCGGGAAGGTGGGAACCTTCTCAAAACCGCTGCGCGCCTCGATATTTTCATCCGCCATGCTGCCGCCGCCCAGCTGAGCGACCGCGACAAAGTCGCCGGTGGCGAACATCTCCTTGAGCAGCGCCAGGTTGGAGGTACCCATCATATGGGTCTCGCCGCGGCGTACCGCGAGCAGCATGAAACTCGTTCCCGGGTAGCCGACGACGAAGCGAACGTTCCAGCCCAGGAATTCCTTGCCGAACATGATCATCTGCTCCCAACTGCGATTGCCGTCCAGCACGCCAACCACAACGGGCGGCTTGGAAGGATCGGTCAGGTTCGGCAGCATTTCCTTGCGGATGAAGACGATCGAACCGCCGCGGGAGACGCCGCCGAAGTAATAGAACTTGGTCGGGTCGTACTCGACCACGCTCTTGCGCAAGGAATTCGGATCGGTATGCGAGCTGCTGCCGCCGGCCCAGCTGAGGCCGTCGGGCTTCGTCTTGTTAAAATAGTTCAGGCCCTTGGCGCCATGCCCGCCCGGAATGTTGCGGTAGCGCATGGTCGGATTGCCGGGCAGGTATTTTTCCAAATAACTCCCCACCAGGCGCGTCGTGCCGTCGGTGCCGCCTCCGGGCGCCGAACCCATGATGGCGTCGATGGTCTTGCCCTTGAAGCTGACTTCGGCGCCGGCGTTCACGGTGCCAGCCAGCAGGGCCCCTCCGCAGAGGAGGACAAGCGCGGCCCTCGTTGCACTTTTCTGCAGCAATGACGACATGGCTTTCTCCCTATCTTCGCTTTGTTCGGTCCAAACGCCTTTCATCCGGCGCTGGCCGCCGTAACGGCGGACCGCTTTTGTCATGCGCCCCAATCGTACAGGCGGCCTAGATCCGGGCCTAGCCGCGGATACCGCCCCTCCCCTCAAATCATAAGCATATTTCCGCAAATGTCAAAAACATGAATGTGTTTCGATTTATGCAACTCCGCGTACTGCATCGCTAATGAGGTTGTACAGGCTCATCAGGCCGTCGCCGATAAAAGTGTCCAGGGGATTGGGCCAGACAGCCCCGATGAAGTAATCGAAGATCATCCAGCACAGCGCGAGTGCCACAATTCCGATATAGAGCGAATTCTTCAAGTTCGCGCCGTAAATGTAGCCGAAGAGCAGCGGATAAATAACGAAGGCGAGGTGGAATCCAAGCAGCCAGGTGCCGAGCACCAGGGCGGCAAGCCATATCCATGCGTTGAATTCCAGCAGATTTTCCGCACGCGTGAATGGCTTGGGGCCCTTGCCGGTGCGTGCTTGGACCCGCAGCATGTAGCCATCGCGGGCGATCTGGATCGAGGTCAAAAAGAGACCGAGCCCGGCGATGAAATACACCGGCAGCGACGCCCGCGCGGGCCACATCGTGGCCGTGACAATCATTGATGAAAATATGACCATGAGAATGAAGCCTATGCCGAGACTACCCTTCTCCTGAGCCCGGGTCAGTTCATGGATCACGTCCATATCTATCGACTTTTTCCCCGAGAAC
>JBBDSK010000185.1:0-5764 GCA_040904985.1 Woeseia sp.
TGCGTAACGGAAGGAACAAGGCCCGGGACGTGGTCTCGCCTGATGCGGGTTAGATCCTCGCGCTCAGGTATTGCATTGACCCCCTGTCAGAATCGGCGTCCGTAACGAAGCCCTATCGTTCTCGGCCGGTTCACACTGATCGAGGTGTCCTGAATGATCGCGTCGAACGGGTCGTAGTAGTTGCCGTCATAGCGCACGATCTGCGCCCGTTCGTCGGTCACGTTGTCCAGGAACAGATCCAGCGTCCAGCTTTCCGTCTGGATCCCGGTCGAGAGATTCACGAGCGTGTAGGCCGGCTGCTTCGTGCGCAAGTCCGCCTCCAGGTTGTTCCAGGAATCGCCGGTATAGGACACCGCAGCCTGCACGTAGCCCGGCCAGTTGCCGAAGTTCAATTCATGGCGGGCGATGCCGCTGGCCTGTAACTTCGGTACGAACGGCATCTCTGTTCCCTTTGTTGCCCGCGGCGGCTCGCCGGCTTCACGGTCAGCGTCATTTCTCCAGTAGGGCTCGCGCAATTCGGCATCGTTATAGGAGGCCGAGAAGGACAGCGTCGTCTCGTCCGTTGCGGCGAACGCCATATCGAATTCCGCGCCGACCGTCCGCGCCTGGCCGATGTTCTGGATGATGGTGAGCGGCGAAACTGCGAAATCGAGAAACGAAAACTGGAAGTTATTCCATTCCAGCAGATAAGCGGCGCCGTTGAAACGCAAGCGCCCGTTCATCCAGAGGGTCTTCCAGCCGAGTTCGTAGTTGTCGACGAAGTCGGGCTCGTACTTGGGGATCCCGGGCACGATGGCGCGGTTGACGCCTCCCGCGCGAAAGCCTTCGGAGTAGGTCGCGTAAATGAGCCTGTCGTCCGTCACGTTGTAGTTCAGGCTGAATTTGAAGGACTCGCCGTCGCCTTCCGAGACGTCGTCGACATTCGGCGAATCGAAACAGGGATATTGCGGCATGCTGGCCTCGTCGAGACAGCGGTTCAGACCGCCCGTAAAGCCGAACAGGGAGTTCTCGAACTCGAACCAGCGGTAGCCGCCGACAATCGTGACATTGTCCGTGATGTCATAGCTCAACTCGCCGAACAGGGCCTTGTCGCGGTCCACGCGGATCTGCTTCGTCTGCCATACAACCTCTGCGCCCGGTACGACCGTACCGTAGGGCCAGGAGGCAAGCCTCGGTGCCGAGAACTCGGGGTCCATGTCGGGAACGTTCCAGCGCAGGTCAAAATCGTGTTCCTGGCGCTGCCAGAACAGCCCTGCGGTCCAGCGCAGGCGGCTGTCGCCGGCCGACTGCAGGCGTAGCTCGTGGCTTTGCCGGGTAAAGGTCTCGTCGCCGGAAATAAACTGGCTGGGATCGGTGCAGTTGAGGGTCGATGAGTCGTAGTGATAGCAGCCGCCGTAGTAGCCGTAGTAGTTGTCGAGGTACTGCGCATAGTGGGTGTAGTCAGAGACGCTGTCGGCATCGCGGTCCAGGTAGGCGCCGGCATAGACCAGCTCCATTCCCCCGAGTTCGCCTTCCAGCGTGAGGGACGCCTGGTACCAGGCGTCGTCATAGAACTCCGGGAAAAAGCGCTGCACTTCAAGATCGCCGATGTCTTCCGGGTCGTGTACGAACACGCCGTCGGTATCCTGCTCCTGGTACATTATTCCGGGCGTGACCGTCCAGGAATCATTGAGGTCGACCTGCAGCAGTGCTCGCATGCCGGTGGTAACCGCGTCGTTGAAGTCTTCCTCGACAAGGGCCGCGTTGGTCTTGGTAACGCCGACACCTTCCAGCGTGACAGAGCCGGGTACGTTGTCGATATAGCCGCCATCGCTCAGATGCCAGCCCACCAGCCGTACCGCCGAATTCTCGGTCAGCGGGAAGTTGACGAAACCCTCCGCGGAGTAACCCATATCTCCGTCCTGGATCGTGTTGACGCCCAGGTCGAAGCCGCCGAGAAACTCCCCCAGCACCGGCTTGTTCGTAATGATCCGCATGGTTCCGGCCTGGCTGCTGGCACCGAAGAAAGTACCCTGCGGGCCTGCGAGCGTTTCGATGCGCGCGATGTCGTAGATGTGCAGGTCAAGAATATGGTTGATTGTCGTTATCGGCTGCTCATCGAGGTAAACGCCCACACTGGGCATCGAGCCCGAGTGGACGCCATCGCCGCCGCTCGAGATGCCGCGCATGTAGATTTGCGCAACACCAGGGCGTTCCGCCTGGAACGATACCGCCGGCAGGAATTCGATGTAGTCGCCGAAACCGCTGACGTTGAGTTGGTCGAGCTGCTCGTTGCCCAGTACCTGGACCGAAACCGCCACGTCCTGAAGGTTCTCGGTTCGTTTCTGCGCCGTTACTATGATTTCTTCCAGCGCGCTGGTCTGCGCGTTGGCGGGAACGGTACCGGCCGTTGCCAGTACGGTGCCGGTCAGCGCCGCTGACACCGCTTTGGCTAACGGCGAACGATGGAATTGCTTCATATAGATATCCCCGGGATTAAGTTGAGCATTCAAGCAGTCGAACTTACAAGTACGTCTGTGAATCGTGCGATGTTGTTACAACGGAACGATTCGTGGAGTTGTGCGATCATAGCAGCCATCCTGGCATCCATGTATAACCGACAGTCATTAGACAATTTATTGGCAGCAAGAGGTTTCACTATATGAAGTTGAAGCTATATCCGTTGCACATAACATACAGTTTTCGCATCGTTCACTGAATTCACATCGACCACATATGGCAGCAGCGACTCGACAGCCAACCGGCGACCTGCGGACTGCAGTTAAACATGCAATCGACCTCTTGCAGCGAGACCCGACGCTGGCGAAACAACAGGCGGAGGAGATTCTTGCAGTGCACTCCGGTATCGATGCCGATGCCGATGCCGCACGCCAGGTGATGGGCATTGCTTCGCGCCTGCTGGGAAACCCGGCACAGGGGCTCGAGTTCATCGAGCCGCTCGTATCCCGACACCACGACTCTGCCGACTTGCTGTACGAGTTTGGTCTGTGCCTGGGTGCCGCAGGTCGCGGGGATGAAGCGATAACGGCCCTTGAAAAGGCAGTGGCGACAGAGCCGGGCCATGCGAAAGCCTGGCGAAGTCTGGGTGACCAGTTGACGGTCGCGGGCAAGGAAACTCGAGCGCGGCAGGCCTACGAAAAGCACGTGGAAGTCTCCGCCCGCCATCCCGAGCTGATTACTGCAGCGGGATGCCTGCATGCCGGTGAAATCGCCAAAGCGGAAAAGCTGATACGAGACGTAGTAAAAAAAGATCCGGTCGACGTGGTTGCCATTCGTATGCTTGCCGACATTGGCCTGCAGGTAGGGCAGGCCGCCGATGCAGAAAACCTGCTGAAGCGCGCACTCGAACTTGCGCCGGATTACCACCATGCACGCCACACCTACGCAATGGCGCTGTCACGGCGGGGCAAGCTGGAGGAGGCGCTGGTCGAGGTCGACAAGCTGCTTGCAGCCGAGCCGAACAATCCGAACTACCTGGTGTTGAAAGGCACGGTGCTGGTGCGCAAGGGCGATCACCGGCCCGCTCTCGAGATTTACGAGCGCGTACTCGCGCACTACCCGCACCAGGCCAGGGCACATATGAGCTATGGCCACACGCTCAAGGCGGTGGGCCGTGTCGACGACTCGATCCGTGCCTATCGCAGGTGCCTGGAGCTGAGTCCCGACGTCGGCGAAGCCTGCTGGAGCCTTGCCAACCTGAAGACGTTTCGCTTCAGCGACGAGGACATCCGGAACATGCGCGACCAGGTCGTTCCGGAGGGTGGCGATGCCGAAGACCAGGCTCACCTGGCGTTCGCACTCGGCAAGGCACTGGAGGACCGCGGGCAGTTCGACGAATCTTTCCGGTTCTACGAAAAGGGAAACCGGATTCGTAAGGGGAAAACCCGGTACAGCGCAAAAATAAATGTCTTCAATACCGCGCGGCAGATCAAGACCTTCGACGCCGGCTTTTTCGAATCCCGGAGCGACCGGGGATGCCAGGCTTCCGATCCGATATTCGTCGTGGGGCTGCCGCGGGCGGGATCGACACTGATCGAGCAGATACTGGCGAGCCACAGCCTTGTTGAGGGAACGGACGAACTGCCGGACATCATCGGTCTATCCCGCAAGCTGGGCCGGAAATCGCGCAAGAACCCCGCTTCGCACTATCCTGAAATCGTCAAAGACCTTTCCCGCGAGCGGGCGGCGGAGCTTGGCGAAAGCTACATGGCAAACACGCGTGTCCACCGCCGTGGCGCGCCGTTCTTTATCGACAAGATGCCGAACAACTTTCAGCATATCGGTTTGATACATTTCATTCTCCCGCGGGCGAAGATCATTGATGCGCGCCGCCACCCCATGGCTGGCTGCTTCTCCTGTTACAAGCAGCTTTTTGCGCGTGGGCAGACGTTTACCTATGATCTTTCCGACCTGGGGCACTACTACCGCGATTACCTGAGGCTCATGGACCACTGGGACGAGGTGTTGCCTGGTCGCGTCCTGCGTGTGCAGTACGAGGAGATGGTGGCGGACAGTGAAGCGCAAATCCGCCGCTTGCTGGACTACTGCGGACTCGAATTCGAACAACAGTGCCTGCGGTTCTACGAAAACGAACGCGCCGTGCGGACGCCCAGTTCAGAGCAGGTGCGACAGCCCATATACCGCGAAGGACTGGAACAGTGGCGCCATTTCGACAAGCACCTGGAACCTCTTAAACAAGCGCTGGGCCCCGTTCTGCAGCGCTATCCGACCTGATTGTGAACAAGCCGAACTGTTCCCGGGCCAGGACCAATTGCGGGAGCGCCGATAAGAAAAAACGAGGAGTTCCGATGAGAAAATGGCTTTTGCTAATGAGCCCCCGCGCCACAGTTACCTCCGGCGCCGCTTGAAATTAAAAAGATTCGGCACCCGGACGAGCGGATGTCGTTGAGCCGGCCCAGCGGCGTTCGCTGGCGCGTACTGGCGTTGCTGGTCTTCGCCAGCTTCGTTTCCTACGTGCTGCGTACCAACATCTCCGTTGCCGGTCCGGCCATGATGACCGACCTCGGGCTCACGGAGCAGCAGCTCGGTTACATCCTTGCCGCATTTACGGCCGGCTACACGATCTTCCAGTTTCCCGGCGGTGTCTTCGGCGTCAAGGCAGGACCGCGGCGTGCGCTCACGATCCTGATGGTTCTGTGGGGCCTTTTGACGATACTCACCAGTGCGGCTCCCGGCAGCGGCATGGCGAGCACGACAATTACCGTCGCCGCGCTTGTCGCCGTCCGCTTTTTCATCGGTGCGGTGCATGCGCCGATATACCCGTTGACGGGCGGCGTCGTCGAACGCTGGTTTCCTATCGGCAGCTGGGCTCTGCCGAATGGCCTGTCCAGTACCGGCCTCACGCTCGGTAGCGCCGCCTCCGCGCCGGTGCTGGCGTGGCTCATCGTCGAATACGGCTGGCGCCTGTCGTTTGCCATGCTGGCGCCGCTCGGCTTCATCGGCGCCTTCTTCTGGTGGTGGTATGTTCGCGATAACCCGGCGGAGCATGCGGCGGTCAACGAAGCCGAGGCAAAGCTCATTGTGGCCAACCGGCCATTGGCGATCGAAACGCAGGACGGGCAGCCTGGCTGGCTGCGGGTTCTGAAGAACCGGAACGTTTTGCTGCTCACCGTCAGTTACTTCTGCATGAACTATGTTTTCTACCAGATGTTTAACTGGGTGTTTTACTACCTCGTCAACGTGCGCGGTTTCGAGAGCCAGCTCGCCGGATATCTCACTGCAATCCAATGGACCGCGGCGGCGG
>JBBDSK010000186.1:0-5754 GCA_040904985.1 Woeseia sp.
GTGGCAGCCGGGCCCGCGAGGATCGCCAACCGGCGGCGTGCCGCGGCCCGGGCAGAGGACGACGCCCCGGCGGAAACATTGAGGTCCATTCGCCCGACGCGAGTTGCGGCCGAGCGGGAATGGGCGACGTCAACCGGGCGCGACACGGGGCGCGACACGGGGCGCGACACCGGGCGCGGCGTATCGCCCAAAATTGCGCTCGGCGGTCTCGCAGCGCTCATGGTGGTTTTCCTGTCGGTCATCCTCTGGCTGCCCGAGGTTCTCGAAAACGACGCGGGGACAAGCGGCGAGCCCGCGGGGACTGCCGAACAGAAGAGCGGGCAACCCGCCCCCGCGCTGCCGGAGGAAGACACGGCGGAGGTGCAACCCGCAACCGAGGCGGAGCTCAAATCGGCCACGGACGAGGCACTCGGAAGACTGCTGTCCGGTCTGGAGCGCCTTCGCGCCCGCGGTATCGACCAGTGGGGCGGGCAGGTATTCGCGGCTGTGCTGGAAACCTATGAGCAGGGAGATCAGGCGTACCTGGAAAAGAAATACCGCCTCGCCGGTGAACGCTACGAAGAAGCCGCCGCGATGCTGGAGCCGCTTTTTGCTCGCGTCGACGGGGTCTTTGCGGAGACGCTGACGGGGGCAAAACGTGCGTTCGACGCTGAGAATCACGCCGAAGCGGTGCGGTTGTTCGAGCTTGCCGTGGCGATCACGCCCGACAACACCGAAGCGAAGGAAGGCCTCGCACGTGCGCGGAATCTCGCATCGGTTCTGTCGCTGACGGACCAGGCCCTTACGTTCGAGAAGGATCTGGAGTTACAGGCTGCGAAGCTCTCGTTTGAGAAGGCGCTCGAACTGGATCCGGCATGGCAGCCCGCGGCGGACGGGATCGCTCGTGTAACAGAGGCCATCCGTCAGAGGTCGTTCGAGCAGCGCATGTCGGAAGGTCTCGAGGCGCTTGCCATGGCCGACCTCGACAGTGCGCGCGCCGCGTTCAACGCCGCGAAGGCCCTTAAGCCCGAGTCGCGGGAGCCTGCTGACGGGCTGCTGCAGGTCGATCAGGAGTCGCGGCTGGCGAACATCCGTGCGCTGGAAAAGCAGGCGGGAGAACTGGAACGCAATGAAGAATGGCAGACGGCGATCGCGACATACGAAGAACTGAGCGAAATCGACCCCGACCTGCAGTTCGTGCGCGAGGGGCTGGCCCGTGCGAAAGAGCGGGCTGCGATACACAAAAGCCTGCAGACTTTTATCAATAATCCGGACAGCTTGAGCGCGCCGGCTACAATGCAGAAAGCAACACGGCTGTTGCTGCAGGTAACGACAATGGAGCCGACGGGGCCCCGGCTGGAGGATCAGAAAAACGAGCTGGCGCGCTTGCTGAAGCGGGCGGCGACGCCGCTGACGGTGCAGCTCGTATCGGACAATGCCACGGAGGTGTCGATCTTCCGGGTGGGCAAGCTGGGCACCTTCTCGCGGCAGGAACTCGACCTGCGGCCCGGCGCCTACGTCGCGACAGGAAGTCGCGTGGGCTACCGGGATGTACGGCTCGAATTCAGGGTCGGTCCGGAAATGGATCCCGGACCGATTGTCATCAAGTGCGAGGAACCGATTTGAAGGTAGCTGCTGTTGTCATAAGGGATGCGGAAGGAGATCGTCGCTACGAGCTGGATCGTCTGCCACTTCGCCTCGGTACCGGCAGCGATTGCGAACTCCGCCTTCCCGGCCCCGGTAACGCCGCGGTTGCCATCATTGATGAACTGGACGGGGAGCCGTTTGTCCAGCCGGTCGGAAGACCGGGAATTCACCTCAACGGCGACGCAGTAAACACGGCAAAGCGCCTGGCAAGCGGTGATGAGCTGGAGTTCTTCGGTTCACGAGTGCGGATTGCCGAGCAGGCGGGTGCAATGCTTCTTGCGGTGCACCTGGAGGACAGCGCCTACGTCACGAGGCCTCCCGAGGCGGCCGGGGAGGCCGCGGCAAGGGACGAGGCCATCGCACCGACGGCTTTCCGCCGCGCGACGGAGACCCGGGCGGCCGCGCCCGCGTCCAGCGCCGCCGGCTGGCAGGCCGGCGTCGCCGCCGGCATTGTCCTTTTGCTCTTCGTCTCCTGGCTGCTGTTCAGCTCGAGATCCATCCAGTTCCAGGTCGAGCCGGGCGAGCCCGACCACCTTTCCATTTCCGGCGGCTGGTTTCGCCTGCCCGTTGGCAACCGCACCCTGTTGCGGCCCGGGAATTACACCGTTACCGTGCAGAAGGAGGGCTATTTCGAGGTCAACCGCGCCTTCGAAGTTGGCGAGGAGCGCAGCCGGACGCTGTCGATCGAACTGCGCCGGCTGCCGGGGAAGCTGACGGTGCGTACGGACCCCGAGGTGGATGCCATCGTGACGGTGGACGATACGATTGTGGGCACCGCTCCATACGGGCCACTCGTCCTCGAGCCGGGCATTCATTCGGTGTCCGTGACGGCGGACCGCTTTCTGCCGTACAGCGATCGGCTGTCCATTGCCGGGCTCGATCGACACCAGCAGCTGTACGTGCAGCTCGTTCCGCGCTGGGCGGAGGTGAAGATCACATCGAATCCGGCTGGCGCCACCGTTTATCGCGGCGAAGACAGGGCAGGCACTACCCCGGCAACGCTCGAGTTGATGGAAGGTTCGCACGCGCTGAGCGTAGTGCGGGACGGTTACAAAGCCTGGGACGGCATCATCACGGCGGCGCCCAACGAGAACAGGGTGTTGCCGACCATCCAGCTGGAACCTGCCAATGCCGAGTTGCAGGTCAACAGCATTCCTCTCGGCGCAAGCGTGACCGTCAATGGCCGCTATCGCGGGCAGGCCCCGGTAACGCTCGCTCTCTCGCCCGATATCGACTACGACATCGGGCTCTCCAAGGCAGGCTACGGCTCCACGGTGCGCCAGGTGCGGCTGCCGGCCGCAACTTCACGCGACCTGACAGTCGATCTCACGGCGCGCGTCGGCATCGTTACGGTCAGAGCGCAGCCCGAAGACGCTGAAATCATTGTCGACGGGCGCTCCCGGGGCCGTGGGAGCACGACCCTGAACCTGCCCTCGGCACCGCATCAGCTGGAAGTTCGAAAAGAGGGCTACCAGACCTACAGCCGGAGTATCACGCCCCGTCCCGGTTATCCGCAGGCGGTCGACGTCCGTCTTCTCAGCCACGAGGAGGTTCAGCGCCGCAGCGTTGCCGCAAGCGTCTCCACGTCGCTGGGACAGGTTCTGCGTCGGGTAGAACCGGGAGAATTCGTTATGGGCTCCTCGCGCGGGGAGCAGGGCAGGCGAGCGAACGAGGTGCTGGTCCCCGTTCGGGTTACGAAGCCCTTTTACATCGGCGAAAAGGAAGTCACGAACCGGGATTTCATGCGCTTCCGCTCGAACCATAATTCCGGCGCCGACCTGCATCCGGCACTGGCGGGCGATAACAACCCGGTCGCCAACGTCAGCTGGTCGGACGCCGCTGAATATTGCAACTGGCTCAGCGCCCAGGAGGGTCTGACCCCGGCCTACGAGAAACGCTTCGAGAAGTGGGAGCCCATCAAACCTGCGACGGACGGCTACCGCCTCCCGACCGAGGCAGAATGGGCGCTGGCTATCCGCTATCGGGGCCGCAGCGAGGCGCCGACTTTTCCCTGGGGCGACCGCATGCCGCCGCGCCGCGATAGCGGCAATTACGCCGACCAGTCGGCCGAAAGCCTCGTGCCGACGATTCTGCCCGGCTACAACGACGGGTTCACCAGCACCGCGCCGGTCGGCTCGTTCCCGCCGAACCCGCTGGGCATTTACGACGGGGGCGGCAATGTCTCTGAATGGGTACAGGACTACTATTCGGTGCCGGCACCAGGACAGACTGAGCCCGTTGCAGATCCGACGGGGCCGGCAAGCGGCCAGCACCACGTAATCCGGGGCTCGAGCTGGCGCCATGCCGGGATGCTGGAATTGCGGCTTGCCTATCGCGACTTCGGTTCCGAGGGCCGTCCGGATGTCGGCTTTCGCATCGCGAGAAGCGCCGAGGTCCCTGAAGAGACGTGAGACATTTAAGGCTAATGGCTGTCAAAGAAGTGATGCCAATCGAAGGAGCAGGAAAGCGGATGCCAGCACGACTGCGACTCATTGCCTGGACAACGGGCGTATCGCTGTTCCTCGCGATGCCCGCCATGCCCCAGGATCAGGAACAAGCGCCGGAACCGGCTGAGGACGCGGAGCAGGCTACCGACCCGGAACAGGCCGACGCTGCCGCAACGGGCGGCGAGGCCACGGAGCCGGAGGAGACGGCTGCCGACGAGCCGGATGCCGAGATCTACGACCCGGAGCTCGACGATCAGACCTACGAAGGCGACGACAAGGTCTTTGTGCCGACGGAAGAAATCCCGGCCGACGAGGCGATCCCGTTTCCCACGGATATATAATCCAGATCGTTCGGCTGCCGCCCGACCGGTACGCTGTGCTAAAACGTCACGAGGCAAGCTGAATGTAGCTGCTCTCGCTTGCAGGAACGCGAGCTTACATCAATGAAAAAAAAGAACATCCCGGTCGAATTCGTTTACCAGCTTTTTGCGCTGATCATCTCCGTCATTATTGTTCATGCCTTCTATGTCTCTGTGGTAAGGCCGAATGCCGCAGAACACCTGGAGCAACAGGCGCAGATGCTCGATCAGGATCCGGACCACGTGGCCGACAGGTCGGTGTGGGTGCTGATCAAGGACTTCGAGCAGGAATCCTGTTTTATCCTGATGTTCTGGGCGCTCGCCATCATGGGCTACAAAACCGTAAGAACGCTCGACGAGCGGAGCCTGCTGGAGGTCGATCTGATTCCGATTGCGGAGGGCATGCGGATACTGCCGGAGGATACGCGCGAATTCGCACGTCAGGTGCAGGCGTTGCCGCCGGAACGACAGCGACTGTTGTTGCCCCGCATTCTCCTGAACGCGCTGCGGCGGTTTGCCTCGACGCGCAATATTCAGGATGTCGCCAGCAGCACGCATACCATCTGCGAATCGGAGGCGGATCGGCTGGAATCCGAACTGTCGATGATCCGCTATATCTCATGGGCCATCCCGTCGATCGGGTTCATAGGAACGGTACGCGGTATCGGTGAGGCGCTGGCCCAGGCGGACAAGGCAGTGCAGGGCGATATCGCCGGTGTTACGCAGAGCCTGGGTGTAGCCTTCAATTCCACCTTCATCGCACTCCTGATCAGCATCGTGCTCATGTTTCTGGTGCATCAGCTTCAGTTGATGCAGGAGCGCCTTGTGTTCGACGCCGAAAGCTACACCGACGAAAAACTGGTCCGGCATATGAAGTCGGACTGAGCGTGCCGGCAGAGGGGCCGAATTCGTGACGCGAAGCGCCGTACACGTAAACGATGCCGCTATCACCTTGCTGAACGGCGAGCGGATCACCTACCGGGAGCCCGGCTTTGCATTGCTGGACGACCGGCAGCCGCTGACCGGCAGCGATGCCTTTGCCAATGCGCGCATCCACCCGCGGCGGATCCAGCACAGGCACTGGTTCAGCCTGGCCACCGAGCCGCTCTCAGTGCACGGCTTCAGCCATCTGACAGCGGCAGACCTGGTCAGCCTCCAACTCGAGCGGATGTGGCAGTCCGGCGGCAACAATGCCAGCGAGCTGATTGTCGCTGTGCCCGCTTATATGGAGACGCAGCAATTGGGTCTCCTGCTCGGCATCGCTGAGGAATTGAAGTTGCCAGTGACGGCAATGGTCGATGCGGCCGTGGCTGCGCACCCCC
>JBBDSK010000187.1:0-5713 GCA_040904985.1 Woeseia sp.
CGAATTCGTCCGCATCGGCACGGCGCTCGCCTGCTGGGAAATGATCCGCGGCGGCACCACCACCTTCGTCGACATGTACTACTATCCGGACGTCATCGCCGAGGTAGTCGAGGACTGCGGCTTGCGCGCCTACATTTCGGCCACCGTGATCGGCCAGCGCAGCCCGGACGCGGAAGGCGCGCAGGATTCGGTCGAAAAAGGCCTGGCATTCATCGATCGATGGCAGGGCCGGAACAGCAGGATCACGCCGATCTTCGGCCCGCACGCCAATTACACGCTCAATGAGGCACAGCTGAGGGCAACGCGACAGGCCGCCTCTGATGCCGGCGTGCCGATCAGCATCCACCTGTCCGAGTCACCCTTTGAAGTCCAGTACTCCAAAGAAAACTACGGCACGACCTCCATCGACTTTTTCGACTCCATCGGCTTTTTCGACGGGCCCACGATTGGCGCGCACGTCGTGTGGCCGACGGAGGACGAGATCCCGATCCTCGCAGAGCGGAAAGTGGGCGTGATCCACAACCCCACGTCCAACATGAAGATCGCCTCCGGCATCTCGCCCGTCACCGCCATGCTGCAGGCGGGCGTACGGGTCGGCCTGGGCACCGACGGTGCCGCCAGCAACAACGACCTCGACATGTGGGAAGAAATGCGGCTCGCGGCTTTCCTGCAGAAAGTGGACCGCATGGACTCGACGGTACTCTCCGCCAGCACCGTGCTGAGGATGGCGACCAGCGGCGGCGCCGAAGCGATCGGTCTTGGCGACAAGGTGGGCGCCCTGGCGGTCGGCCTTCGCGCGGACCTGATCCAGGTATCTTTCAATGACGTGCACTTCGTGCCGACCTACGACGTGATCTCGCACCTTGTATACGTCGCCGATGAGCAGGATGTCGCGGCGACGGTGGTGGACGGAAAAGTACTGATGCGGGACGGCAAGATCCTGACCGTGGACACCGAACGGGTACGGCGCGAGGCGAACGCGCTGGCCGGGAGAATCCGGCAAGCGCTGGCGGAGCGCAACCGGTGACACTGCATCACGAACGCGTACAGGCTGCGCCGGGAAGCGGCCAACCGTGAACGCCGAGCCTCTCCATCAGGCGACGTTTCCGACCGAAGCGAAGGCGCTCTGCGAGCTCGGCCGTTTGTTCGGCGAGCGGCAATGGTGTCTTGCGACCGGCGGCAATTTCTCCCTGCGTGTGAACAAGACGCATTGCCTCATTACCTGCTCCGGTTCCGACAAGTCGCAGTTGTCGTTCGACGACCTGATGCTGTGCGATCTCGAGGGCACGCCGCTCGATGCCAGCCTCAAGCCGTCGGCGGAAACCGCGTTGCACACCTGCCTTTACAAGCTGGACCCGGGAACCGGCGCGGTGCTGCACACGCACTCGGTGACCTCGACGGTGGTGTCGCGCGCGGTCGAGACCGATCTCGTGATCCGCGGTTTCGAAATGCAAAAAGCCATTGACGGCGTGACGACGCACGACGAGCCGCTCACCCTGCCGGTACTGGAGAACAGCCAGGACATCGCCCGGCTTGCCGACTCCGTGCGCGAGCGCTTCGCTCAAGGGCAGCTGCGAGCCTGCGGATTTCTCGTTCGCGGCCACGGGCTCTACGCCTGGGGCGGGACGCTCGCCGCTGCGCAACGCCACACCGAGGGACTGGAGTTCCTGCTTGCCTGCGCCTGGCAGGAACGGGAACGATGAACAGAATCAAAGCCATTGTTGCCGATATCGAAGGCACGACCAGTTCGGTAAGCTTCGTGCACGAAGTGCTGTTTCCCTATGCGGCCAGACAGCTTCCCGACTTCCTCGGCAGCCAGGAGCAACGGCCGGACGTCGCAGCTTTGCTGGACGACGTGAGGCGCGAAGCCGCCGAGCCCGATGCGGACACCGAACGATTGATCGCCCTCCTCCTGCAGTGGATCGCTGAAGACAGGAAGATCACGCCATTGAAAACCCTGCAGGGCCTGATCTGGGAACACGGCTACCGCAGCGGTGATTACACCGGTCACGTCTATGCCGATACCGCGCCGGCGATGAGGCGCTGGACCGAAGGCGGCGCCGAACTCTTTATTTATTCAAGCGGCTCGGTAAAGGCGCAGGAACTGCTGTTCGAACACAGCGACGCCGGCGACCTGCGACCGCTCATCGCCGGCTATTTCGACACTCACGTCGGCAACAAGCGCGATGCCGCGTCCTACCGCCGGATTGCGCAGCGCATCGGCCTGCCTGCGGACGAAGTTCTTTTTTTGTCCGATATCGTGGAAGAACTGGACGCGGCCGCCGGCGCCGGCATGAAAACGATGCTGATCGCCCGCGACGAGCCCGCGCAGTCGGAGCGTCATCCGGTAGCGCGTGATTTTAACGAGGTTGTGATTTAGGATTTCCCCTTTAGGATTTCCCCATGAGCCGCCTGACCATTTACTCCGAATCGCAACCCGCCACGCCGCTGGTCGAGGCCAGGGACTTCGCCACCATTGCCTCTGAGCTGTCTTCCGCGGGCATCGGCTTCGAGCGCTGGAGCGCCGGCCAAACGCTGGCGGAGGATGCCGATCAGGACACGATCATTGCCGCCTATCGCACTGAGATAGACCGGCTGGTCAGCGAGCGCGGCTACCAGAGCTTCGACGTGGTGAGCATGAACCCGCAGCATCCCGAGAAGGACGCCTTTCGCCGGAAGTTTCTCGAGGAGCACACGCACAGCGAGGATGAAGTGCGGTTTTTTGTGCGCGGACAGGGACTGTTCGTAATGCACATCGATGAAAAGGTCTATTCGATGCTGTGCGAACGCAACGACCTCATATCCGTGCCGGCAAACACGCGCCACTGGTTCGACATGGGGCCGAACCCGAGCTTCACCGCAATCCGTCTGTTTAACAACCCGGAAGGCTGGGTCGCGAACTTCACCGGCGACACGATCGCGCAGAGGTTTCCACGGCTCGAAAACTGAGCCCCGCAGCCGGTCTCACTGGCACGACTCTTGCTGGAAAAGCAGGACATCGCGCGATCGCGAAGCGTCGTCCGTCGCTTCTGCTTCCTGACCTGACACTAGCGAGGAATGCCATGGACAACCGACTCAGACTACTGCTCTCGTCCGGACTGGGCGCGGCGGCAATGTACTACCTCGATCCCGCGCGCGGCCGCTACCGGCGTGCGCTGGTGCGCGATCAGCTCGTGCACCAGGGGCACAAGGCGCGGCACGGCGCGACGATCGTCGGCCGGGATAGCCGCAACCGCAGCGTCGGCATCGTCGCCAGGTTGCGCTCGTTGCTGGACCGCGGCCAGCCGGACGACGTCGTACTGGTGGAGCGCGTGCGCGCCTGCCTCGGACGGGTGGTCTCGCATCCACATTCGGTCAAGGTGGAGGCGCAGGACGGAGTCATTACGCTGTCGGGCTACATCCTCCAGCAGGAAGTGCCTCTTCTGCTCGACTGTGCGCTCGGTGTGCCCGGCGTCCGTGACCTGAAAAACCAGCTCGATGCCCGCGCCGAGGCCGGGAGCATCCCCGGCCTGCAGGGCACGCCGCGGCAGCGCCCCGGCACCCGCTCCGGCTTCCAGCAGGAAAACTGGTCGCCCACCGCACGCGCCGCCGCAGGTCTGGCGGGCCTTGTTGCGACGATGCACGGCTTCGGCCAGCGCACTGCCGCCGGCAAAATCGTCGGCGCGGCGGGCATGGTGGTCCTCACCCGCGCCTTGACCAACATGAACATGGGGCGGCTGTTCGGCATCGGTGCAGCACCGCGTCATGCCGTCGACGTGCAGAAAAGCATCCACATTCGCGCGCCGGTGGAGAAGGTATTCGAGCTGTGGGACAACTTCGATAACTTCCCCCTGTTCATGACCCACGTGCGCCGTGTCCGCCGCCTCGAGAGCGGTGAGGACAGGACGCGCTGGTGCGTCACGGGCCCGACCGGCACTGAACTGGAGTTCGATGCCGTGCTGACCGAACGCGGGGAGAACCACACGCTGGCGTGGCGCACCGAAGGCGACGCCTTCGTGCAGCATGCCGGGCGCGTGCGCTTCCAGGGCAACGACGACGGATCGACCACGGTCCACGTCAGGATGACCTACAACCCCGTCGCCGGCGCCGTAGGCCACGTGATCGCATGGCTTCTGGGCGCGGACCCGAAGCACCAGATGGACGACGACCTCCTGCGCATGAAAAGCTATCTCGAAACCGGCAAGCTGCCGCACGATGCGGCGGAACAGGAGCGAAAGCCGCTCGGGGAAGCCTCGCAGGAGTCGTGGATCGGGGGCACGCCTCGCCCGGAGGCAGAGCAGGAACGGCCGCCGGGCCACTGAAAGTGCAGCGCGCGGGTAGCGGCTGTGGAGCGCGCATGCCTCAAGCCAGGCAGAACGGCTACGGTGCAGCAGCTCCCGCGGCCGGGCAACAAGCCACCGGGCAGCGACATGAGCTGGCGGAGACACTGACCGTGAACAAAAAGGAGGATCGTCCGTGATCGAACTGATTGGAATGTCCGGCAGCCTGCGGCAGGGGTCGTACAACACGGCGCTGTTGCGCGCCGCGGCAACGATGATGCCGGACGGTGCGCGCCTCGAGATCAAATCGATTGAAGACATACCGCTTTACAACGGGGATACGGAAAAAGCCGAGGGAATTCCTCACGCGGTGGCGGCACTGAAAGACGCTATCGCCGCCTCGGACGGGCTCCTGCTGGCCACGCCCGAATACAACAACTCGATGCCGGGCGTGTTCAAGAACGCGATCGACTGGCTGACCCGGCCGCCGTCGGACATCCAGCGGGTATTCCATGGGCGGCCGGTCGCGCTGATGGGCGCCTCCCCCGGCGGCTTCGGCACCATCCTGAGCCAGAACGCCTGGCTGCCGGTGCTGCGCACGCTAAGGGCCGACTTCTGGAGCGGCGGAAAAGTGCTGGTATCGCGCGTCAACAACGTCGTGGACGAGCAGGGGGACGTCGTCGATGAGAAAACCCTGGAGCAGTTGCGGGAGTTCGTTGCGGGGTTTGCGGAGTACGCAGGCTCGCGCGGGTAAGTTGTTCGCAGGACCGCGCCGCTATCTCCTGATGCAGGCCTGCATCAGGCCTGCATCAGGCCCGCCGATTGGGCGCTCGCGCGGTAAGCGCAGCGACTTTCATGTATTCTTGCGCCATGGGTTCTTACACAGCCAGCCTTCTGCTCGGGTTCGGGCTTGCCTTGGTCGGCTGTGCCCCTCCGTCTCCGGCACCCCCGCCGGATACGATTAATCAGGGCATGGCTGATGCGCTCATCGACACCGGGTTCTATAACGAGGTCGCAATCGCGAGGACGATCGGCCAACACTACAATCCGGGCCAGGATGCGTGGACCATAATCGCCTGTTACAACTTCGCCGCAACCGACGGCAGCGAGGGCACAGCCTGCCTGGACAGCTTCACTGCGATCCAGCTCGATAACGGCGTGTGGGTGGTCGGGGCAACGGTCAATGGCGTGTACCGGTGGCGGGCTATCGGTCTCACCGCGGATGCGAACGACTTCGGGCAGGCTGCAGTGCCGCCGGCGCCGCCCTCCGACGGGACTCCGCAACAGCAGCCAGAGCAACCGTCACAAGAACGACCCGCGCCAGAAGAAGGCGAAGCCGCCCCGGCCAACGATTAAGTCAGGTTCCGCGAGCCCGCATTATTCATGAACGTCGGACGGCGGTGGTAAGCGGCGCCCCGATTGCGGGGAAGGCCTTGCAGGAACGCCGTGAACCC
>JBBDSK010000188.1:0-5711 GCA_040904985.1 Woeseia sp.
CGGGGAAGGCCTTGCAGGAACGCCATGAACCCATCCATGGGGGCAGGGCCTGCAAGGCCTTCCCCGCAACCGAGGCGCCGCCAGTGCGGTTGGCTGGCGTTCATCAATAATGCGAGCCAGGAGTCTGCGCGGTAGAAATATCCGTAGCGAGAATGTGCCACAGTGAGACCATTTTTTCGTTTTTTTGAGCCGCATAATGGGCCTACGCAACGAGAAAAAACGGAAAAATGGGCCGCTGTGGTGCATTCGGAGTAGGAATACTTTCTACCGCGCAGATTCCTAGCTTTCCTTGAACTGCCCGAAGCTCGCGAGCCGTGCTTGCCGTTGTTCCAGCAGGGTATCAGTATCCCGCTGATCGAGATCCTGCAAGTACTTCAGGATGGCATTGCGGATGACTTCGGCGGTCGCGGCCGGGTCGCGATGGGCGGCACCGAGAGGCTCCTGCAGGACTTCATCCACGAGGCCGAATTCGCTGAGACTCGGCGCGGTGATGCGCATGGCTTCCGCTGCCTCTTCAGCTTTGTCGGCGCTCTTCCACAATATCGAGGCGCAGCCTTCCGGCGAAATGACGGAATAAATGCTGTATTGCAGCATCAGCAGCCGGTCGCCGACACCGATGGCCAGCGCGCCGCCGGAGCCGCCTTCGCCAATGACGACGCTGATGACAGGAGTGCGCAGGCCGGCCATCAGGTAAAGGCTGCGGGCGATGGCCTCGCTCTGGCCCCGTTCCTCCGCGCCGACGCCGGGATAGGCGCCCGGCGTATCGATCAGGGTGACGACAGGAAGTGCGAACTTTTCCGCGAGGGACATCAGGCGCTGCGCCTTGCGATAGCCTTCGGGCTTTGGCATGCCGTAGTTGCGCCGCACGCGCTCCTTGGTGTCCCGTCCTTTCTGGTGGCCTATGAACATGATCGGCCGTCCGTCCAGTCGGCCGATACCGCCGATGATTGCCGGATCGTCGGCAAACATCCGGTCGCCGTGCAATTCCTGGAAATCCGGTGACAGAATCTGCAGGTAGTCGGCCGTATAAGGGCGCATCGGATGGCGGGCAACCTGTGCGATCTGCCATGCACTCAACTTCGAGAAGATGTTCCTGGTGAGCGTGGCGCTCTTCGACTTGAGCTTTTTAATCTCCTCGTTGATGTTGATTTCGGAGTCATCGCCGACGAATCTCAACTCATCGATCTTCGCCTCGAGTTCGGCGATCGGTTGCTCAAAATCGAGAAATTTAAGATCCATCGAAACCTTATCGTTGCTGTTCATCGGTCAAAGAGTACCAAATCGCCGCGGCAGGAGGCGTGCGCCGGTCCCACAAAAGCACGGCCATTTGCCTGCGTTGCACTCTCCCGCCGTGCTGCTGTTACTGCTTCCGGGCAGGCCGGCGGCACTCTACATCATTTCGCGACCGGGCGCGTACAGCAGGCGAACGCTGTCCTGCCCCAGCAATTCGGCCAGCTTGTCCCGCAGTTCCCGGCTGGGCCGCACCGTCCACTCGGGGCCCAGCTCCAGCCGCGCCGCCGCCCGGGCGCCGGTGTACTGCACCGCGATGCCGCAACTGCCTTCGCGATAAGGCAGCAGTACATCGTGCAGGCGAGCGAGAAGCTTTTGTCCCTGGCCGTTCGGCGCGAGCCGCAAAACCATACGCTGCGCCCGGCTCTCGATTACGCGATCGATCGGCACCACCTTGCGAGCATTGATTTGCCAGCCCCCGATGAAATCGTCGTAACGCAGTGTGCCGCTGACGACCACGATCTCGTCCCTGGACAGCAGGTGGCGAAATTCCTGAAACGCCTCACTGAAGAGACTCACCTCGAGCCGCCCGCTGTCGTCATCCAGCGTCACGGTAACGCGATTGCCGCGTTTACGAATGTCCATCACAAGTCCGGCGACAGTGACCTCGCGCCGCGGCTGCGCGTAGCTCGTTTCGCCGTAGCTCTGCGGGGCAGGTTCGGAATTGAGGTCGGCAAGCTTTGCATCGATGAAAAACGAGGCATCGTGACGCAGCGCGTCGAACGGATGTCCGGTGAGATACAGACCCAGCGACTCTTTCTCGAAGACGAGCAACTCCCGCCTGCTCCATTCCGCGAGCTGCGGTACCGAGGCGGACGGCGCAATCGCCGGGTCCGGAACGGTTTCCGCGGTTCCGGCCAGCCCGAACATGTCGTTCTGCCCGGCGGCAGCGGCGCGCGCCTGCTGCTCCGCACTTTTCAATGCTTCCGGCAACTGATGCATGAGGCTGCGGCGACTCTGGGCAAAGGAGTCCATGGCGCCCGATTTGATCATCGCCTCCAACGCGCGGCGATTGACCTTTTCAACGTCGATGCGGCGGCATAACTCGTTGAGCCCGGAAAACGGGCCGTTTCGCTCGCGCTCGGCCACCACGGCCTCGCAGGCGCCGCGCCCCACGCCCTTGATGGCGCCGAGCCCGTACACGATGGTGGTCTCATCGGCGACGCTGAACGAGTACCCGGAGCGATTCACGCAGGGCGGCTGGAGGACCAGCTTGAGGCGCCGGCAATCGTCCTTCAGCATCACAAGCCGGTCCGTGTTGTCCAGGTCGGCACTCATGACCGCGGCCGTGAACGCCGCCGGATAATGCGCTTTGAGATAGGCGGTCTGGTAAGACAGCAACGCATAGGCAACCGAGTGCGACTTGTTGAAGCCGTAGCCCGCGAATTTCTCCATCAGGTCGAAAATGCGCGTAGCCGTTCTTTCGGAAACACCTCTTTCGCAAGCCCCGTCGACGAAAATCTGGCGCTGTTTCGCCATCTCCTCGGCTTTTTTCTTGCCCATGGCACGGCGCAGGAGATCGGCGCCGCCAAGCGTGTAACCGGCGAGAACCTGCGCAATTTGCATCACCTGCTCCTGGTACAGAATGACGCCGTAGGTCGGCTCCAGCACGACCTTCAGATCGGGGTGCAGATAATCGATATCGGACTTGTTGAGGTCGTGCTTGCGGGCGATGAAATCGTCAACCATGCCGGATTGCAGCGGCCCCGGTCGGAACAGCGCCACCAGGGCCACCAGGTCGTCGAAGTGGTCCGGACGAAGCCGCTTGATCAGGTCCCGCATGCCGCGCGATTCCAGCTGGAAGACCGCGGTCGTGTTGCAGTCCCGTAACAATGCGAAGGTCTTTTCGTCCTGCATCGGGATGGCGGATATATCGAGCGGTTCTCTTCCGCTGCCGGTGTTTTGCGAATTAATGATTCGCACCGCCCAGTCTATGATCGTGAGCGTCTTCAGTCCGAGGAAATCGAACTTGACGAGGCCCGCCGCCTCCACGTCGTCCTTGTCGAGTTGCGTCACGACGTTGGCGCCGCCCTCCTCGCAGTAAAGCGGCGTGAAATCGGTAAGCCGCTCAGGGGCGATTACAACGCCGCCGGCATGCTTGCCGGCATTTCGCACAAGGCCCTCGAGGGATTTCGCAAGATCGATGATGCCGCGGACTTCTTCATCGTCCTGGTACATGGCCGCCAGTTCCGCTTCCTGCACCAAAGCTTTTTCCAGCGTTATGCCGATCTCGAACGGCACCTGCTTCGCGATACGATCGACAAAGCCGTAGGGCTGGCCGAGAACACGTCCCGCGTCCCGAATGACGGCCTTCGCGGCCATCGTGCCGTAGGTAATGATCTGCGAGACGCGATCGCGGCCGTAGCGTTCCGCGACGTATTCGATGACGCGGTCGCGGCCTTCCATGCAGAAGTCGACATCGAAATCCGGCATCGATACGCGTTCGGGATTCAGGAAGCGCTCAAACAGCAGATCATGCTGCAAGGGATCTACATCCGTAATGCGCAGCACGAAGGCCGCGAGCGAACCCGCCCCGGAGCCGCGGCCTGGCCCCACCGGGATTCCCTGCTCCCGCGCCCAGCGGATGAAATCCGCAACGATCAGAAAGTACCCCGGAAAGCCCATGTCACAGATCACGGCGAGTTCATCCGCCAGCCGCTTGCGATAGGGTGCGGCTACCATGTTCAGATCGCTGGCGGACATCTGCTCCCGGGCCGCCTTGCGCTGCAGAAACTTCTCGAGCCCCGCTTCCGATTCCGCGCGCAGGAATTGCTCGGTGCTTTGGCCTTTCGGTACGGGAAACGCCGGGAGATAGCTTTGCCCCAGTTTCAGTTCGAGGTTGCAGCGCCTGGCTATTTCGACGGCATTTTCCAGTGCCTCCGGAATATCGTGGAACAGCTCAACCATCTCCTCCGGACTTTTCAGGTACTGCTCGTGGCTGTAAACCCGCGGCCGATCGGTGTCGCCCAGTCCCCTGCCCTGCTGTATGCACACCCGCGCTTCATGAACGTCGAAGTCGTCCGCCTCGAGGAAGCGAACGTCGTTGGTGGCGACGACGCCAAGACCGCGCTCATTCGCAAACGAAAGCGCCTGTTGCAAATACTCGGTCTCGCCGGGGCGGCCGCTGCGCGTGAGCTCGAGATAGTAGCGATCCCCGAAAAGATCCTGCCAGAAGGCGAGTTGAGCGGAAGCGGCATCCGGATGGCCGCTCACCAGGGCCTGCCCCACGTCGCCGCCGGTTCCCCCGGACAGCGCGATCAGTCCCTCGCAACTGTTCCTGTCCAGCCACTCCCGCCGCACGATCGGGCCACTGCGCTGCTGACCTTCGAGGTAAGACCGCGTCACGAGTTGGGCCAGATTCCGATAACCGCGGAGGTTCTGGCAAAGGAGGACGAGCGCGCCCGGCCGCCCGTTCGCGGCCGGGCCGCCCACCTGCAAATCGACACCCACGATCGGCTTGATGCCGGCCGCCATCGCCTTGCGATAGAACTTCAACAATCCGAACACGTTGCCGCGATCGGTCAGCCCGACCGCCGGCATGCCCAGCGCGCGGCATTTTTCCATCAGCGCGGGGATGCGCACGGTCCCGTCGACTATCGAGAACTCGGTATGCAAATGCAAATGAACGAAAGGCGACGGCATCAGCGGCTTGCGGTCATTCCTGACGCATTGACGGGCAGCGCGCTGTAGCGCCGGCTATTCATCAGTTCCGATAACGGCACAAAAAGGCCGGAAACTTCTGCGGTGCTGCTGGCAAGGCCCGAAGCGAAGAATCTGCGCCCGGTGTTCCACGGTCGCGTAGCCCTTGTGGCGGCAAAAGCCATAGTCGGGATAAAGCCTGTCCAGCGAGTGCATGATTCTGTCCCGGTAAACCTTGGCAAGTATGGAAGCGGCACTGATCGCGGCAACCTTGTCATCGCCGCCGATGATTGCGGTGCCGTTCATTCGGCAGCTGTGAAAAAGGAGGTTTGGCAGCCGGTTTCCGTCCACTTCGACGGCCGTGGGCTGAAGCCGCAGCCCCAGAATGGCCCGCCGCATTGCCAGCAGAGTCGCGTGCAGAATGTTCAGGCGGTCTATCTCCGCAGCATCCGCCCAGGCAACGGCAAAAGCGAGCGAGCGCGCCTCGATTTCCACGGCAATTTCCTCACGGGTTTCGGGGCTCAGCTTTTTGGAGTCTGCGAGACCCTCGACCGGACGACCTTCGTCGAGGATCACCGCCGCCGCGACGACCGGCCCCGCCAGGGGGCCCCGCCCCGCCTCATCGATTCCGGCTACCGGCCCGCCCGCGCGAATCAAAACGTCTTGCTGCACCCACCCCCCCTTGCTGAAACCTCCGCGCACTTGCCCTGGCAGCAAGGCACTTAAGTTAAGGCCCTGGTTAGCGCTGCCGTTCCGGTATCCCCTGCGGGAAGTCCTTTGGC
>JBBDSK010000189.1:0-5650 GCA_040904985.1 Woeseia sp.
TTCGCGCCGTTTTTCGCTCTTGGCAGAGGGAGAATAGCGATGAAAAGCCCCGTCTCGACTGCGCTCGCAGTCGCCGCAATGATCTTGTTACTTCCCCCTGCGCCGGTGCAGCTCGCAAGCGCCCAGCAGGCGATCGACCCTGGCGAAAGCATCGAGGAAGTCGTCGTAACGGGATCGCGCATCCGGAGGAATCCGCTCAATGAGGCAGCAGCAATACTCGATCTCGATGCTGCCGATCTCGACCGCTCCGGCCTGACCAACCTGGGCGATGCTTTGCAGCAGCTGCCGATCACGGGATCGGCAATCAATTCGCAGTTCAACGTGCCGGGTAACTCCGGTTTTCCGCAGGACGGTTCCGGTATCGGTGCCGGTGCGGTGGAGGTCTCACTGCGAAACGTCGGCTCCAAGCGCACTCTCGTACTGGTAGACGGCAACCGGTGGATTGCCGGTGCATCGGCGTCGGGCGTCCCCAGCGCGGTTGATCTGAACACAGTGCCCGCGAATGTCATCGAGCGCATCGAGGTACTGCAGGATGGCGCATCGGCGATTTACGGCTCCGATGCCATTGGCGGTGTCGTTAATATCATCACCAACACCGACTTCGAGGGCTTCAGGCTCGACGCCCACGTTGGCGGGTACATCAGCGATAACGACGGAGAGTCGTACGAGATTTCAGGACTGTGGGGCGGGGGCTCGGATACCACCCATCTGGTCCTGAGCGCCGCCTACGTGGAAGAAAGAGGGGTTGAGACTGGATCCCGGTCGAGATCCGCTTTCCCGAATCCGGATGCCACGAGCTGTGACGTTCCCAACACGCTTTGTTCCTCGTTCACACCGCAAGGACGCTTTGTACTCGGACCGAATTTCGGCTTTGCAGACGTCACTCTGAATGACGGCGCGCTGAACGACGGCGCGGGCAATGTTCCGGTATTCGACCCGAACAATCCGGATTCGGGTGACTTCCACGCTTTCACCGGCGCCGACCGCTTCAATTACAATGCGGCCGGATTCAACTACCTGCGCACGCCGAATGAGCGGGTGCACCTTTACACGTCGGCCACTCATGAGCTGGCCGAGACGCTGAATCTGATCGTCAAAGCCACCTATACCAATCGCTCGTCGGCAACCAAGGCGGCGCCGGAGCCGCTGTGCCTCGGGAACGGTTGCGGAAACCGCATAAACGACAACTTTTTCATCTCGGCGGACAATCCCTTCAATCCCTTCGGCGCCGACCTTTCCGTCGCAAACGGCAATCTGGAATTTTTCGGCCGCCGGCCGCTGGAGTCCGGACCGCGGCTGTTCTTTCAGGACGTCAACACCTATTTCCTCACAGCAACTCTGGAGGGCGAGTTCGAGCTTGCCGACCGTTCCATGTTCTGGGATCTGACCAGCAGTTATGGCGACAACCGAGGTGTGCAGGAAAAATTCAATTCGCACAATGCGGCCCGGCTGCAGGTCGCAATGGGTGATCCTGCCGTTTGCGCGGCAACGCCCAATTGCGTTCCATTCAATTTCTTCGGCGGTCAGGGGCCCGACGGTACGGGATCGATTACCCAGGAGATGCTTGATTTTGTGACGTTTACGCAGCGGGATGTCAGCGAACAAACCATGCGCGATTTTTCATTCAACCTCACCGGCGGCCTTGTCGATCTGCCCGCAGGCGAGCTGGGATTCGCGGCGGGCGCGGCATACCGGGATCACAGCGGTTCATTCCGTCCGGATCCGGTTGCGGCGAGCGGCGAGACAGCCGGTATCCCGTCCGCCCCCACCTCCGGCGAATTCGACGTCACGGAGTTCTACGCGGAACTGAACGTGCCGCTACTGGCGGACAGCCCTGCGGCGGACTACCTGGAGCTGAACCTGGCCGCTCGTACGTCGGACTACAGCACCTTCGGCTCGGAAAGCACTTACAAGGCGAGCGCGCTGTGGCGCCCGTTGCAGGATCTGTCGCTGCGCGCGTCGTTCTCGACAGGCCTTCGTGCGCCCGGCATCGGTGAGCTGTTCGGCGGCGCGGCACGCGAAGACTTCACGTTTCTTGATCCCTGTGTCGACGTCAACGCACAAGCGGGTTCGGCGAGCGGTGGTCGGGATACTCCGCAACCGCAAAATATCGTCGACAATTGTGCAGCCTTGGGCGTTCCGGCGAATCTGACGCAACAGAACCCCCAGCTTTCTGCGATCTCGGCCGGCAACGAAAACCTGCAGCCGGAGACGTCGGACAACTGGACCGCGGGCATAGTGTGGAGCCCTGCCTTCGCCGACAACGTCAACTGGATGGAGGGTCTGACGCTGGAAGTCGATTACTACAATCTTGAAATCGACGATGCTATCCAGGGTCGGGATCCCGGCGACGTGATCACCGCCTGCGTACTTACGCTGGACCCGCTGTTCTGCGACCTCACACCGCGAACGAGCAGCGGACAGCTTGATGTCATCGATAATCAGCTGCAAAACATCGGCGGCATCGAAACGTCCGGCGTCGACTTTCTGCTTACCTATACAAGTCCCGATACCGGCCTGGGCCGATTCAGCGCCCGGTTTAACGGATCCTGGCTGAACGAGTACAAGGAGATCACGGCAAACATAGACGACACCGTGTCGGAGACCGACAGAACGGGAACGCACACGGACGAAACGTTTCCGCGCGCCTTTCCGGAATGGCGCTGGACGAGCAATTTCGACTGGCTCTACAACGAGTGGGGCGGAAGCCTGATATTCCGTTGGGTCGATGACATGACGCTTGACGACGGCTCCAATCTCGATTCGGCTCTCTTCACCGACGTTCAGCTGCGGTATTCGCCTGAGTTCGCGAACGAGGCGTTGACGTTCACGCTGGGCGTCAACAATGTGCTGGATGAGGACCCCCCGGTATGCTTCCCCTGCGGCGTTATCGGCATGAGTATCGTGTCGCACGATCTGCCGGGTCGCGTGGGCTACGTCAGGGTCACCTATCAGCAATAAAAGCTGATGCAGCAACTGCTGCGGGTTGCCGCTTCGCGGCTTCTGCAGCAATTGCTGAAACGGCTGTGGAGAAGTTCAGGGGCTGTAGATGTAGCTCGACTGTAGTCCAAGCGGGAGACCCGTCAGCCAGTAGAGCAAAAGAAAAATGGTCCATAACAGGAGAAAGGTCACGGAGTACGGCAGCATCATGGCCGTGACGGTGCCAATGCCGGTGCTCTTGACGTAGCGCTGACAAAAGACCACCACCAGCGGGAAGTACGGCATCAGGGGCGTAATGATATTCGTGCTCGAGTCCCCGACCCGATAGGCCGCCTGCGCAAGGTCGGGAGATATGCCGAGCTGCATC
The DNA here is from genome assembly GCA_040904985.1 of Woeseia sp. Lineage (GTDB taxonomy): Bacteria > Pseudomonadota > Gammaproteobacteria > Steroidobacterales > Woeseiaceae > IDS-8. The sequence goes on from JBBDSK010000189.1 coordinate 3,308, forward strand.
AGCATCGGCAGCAGTATCGGCGCAAGAAGCGCCCACTTCGCCGATGCCGAACCGATAAAAAGGTTGATAAGGCCCGTGAACAGAACAATGCCGATAATAGTGATCATTGCCGGCATGGCCATGGCTTTCAGAGCGGCTGCGCCTTGCAGCGCCAGAAGAATGCCGAGATTCGACTGGCCAAAGGCGTAAATGAACTGCGCAATGAAAAACATGATGACCAGGTAGTAGCCCATGCTGGACATTGCTTTAGCCATGCCTGCCACGATGTCACGGGAGGTCTTCACGCTGCCGGATGCAATGCCGTAAACAACTCCGGGCAGCAGAAACAGCAGAAAAATCATAGGCACGATCGATTGCATGAGTGGCGCGGCACCCGACGTCAGTTCGCCCTCGGGCCCTCGCCACGCGGAGCCGCCGGGCACGGCCGATACAATGAGAATGAAAAGGCCGAGGACCATCGCAACGAGTGCGGCGCGGAGGCCTGAGCGCTCGCCCGGCCCGAGCGCTTCCATCGTCGGCAGGTCCTGCAGATCCCCGTCCACCCGGGTATCTTTCAGTCGCGGCTCAACGACCCGTTCTGTGAGAAACCAGCCGACGGTAATGATGAGAAGAGAGGACGCCGTGGTGAAGAAGTAGTTGTTCAGCGGATTCAGAACGATGTTCGGGTCGAGAATTCGGGCACCTTCCTGCGAGATGCCCTGCAGCATCGGGTCGAGCGCGGAGGGTATGAAGTTGGCCGAGAATCCTCCGGAGACGCCGGCGAACGCGGCAGCGATGCCGGCCAGCGGGTGGCGGCCGGCCGCATAGAAAATGATGCCACCCAGCGGAATGACAAGGACGTAGCCTGCGTCCACGGCCGAGTGACTGATGATTCCAACCGTGATCACCATTGGCGTGATGAGCCAGCGCGCAGTAACCGCCATCAGCGCCCGCAAACCCGTGTTTATGAACCCGGTGTGCTCGGCGACTCCGATGCCCAGCATCGCCACGAGAACCACCCCGACGGGGTGAAACGTGACGAAATTCGTCACCATGGCGGCGAAAAAAGCCGTGACCGCGGAGCCGGACAGCTGGTTGACGATTCTGAGCGGCTCGCCGGTCCGCGGATCGACCACGCCGAACTCGACGCCGGAAAGCGCCCAGGACAAAAACCAGACGGTGACGAGAAGCAGTACGAACAGCATCGCCGGGTCCGGAAGTTTGTTGCCGACGCGCTCTACGGCAGCCAAAGCGCGCTGCACCCGACTGCCGCGCGGGTCCCTGGACTTGGACATGAACCGCTCCCCCGTTCGATTATTTGCGGGCAGAGTGTACACATAATTGGCTGCCCGTGAAGCGCATGCCGAAATGGTTGCAGCCACTCGCCCCTGGGCCCTCCCCGGGGACGCCGCAGCTGTTGCGGGCGCGACATTTCCCCCTCGGAATTGATGTAATCTTGGGAACGTGGGTCAAACACCGGTTAGAAATCGCTTTTTGACGGCGAAAACTTTACGAACGGGGGAAAAAATTACACAAATAAGGCCTGCAAGCCGTACAAGCGCAATACTTTTGCGGTGGCGGTGCTCGCAGCGACCTCGTGGCACGCATGTTGCAGCCTCGCACCATCGGCAAAAAGAGGAAAAAGCAGGCATGACCACTGCCGACAGGGCCCTGGATGAATAAAACGATTACCACCGTGCCAGACCAGCTACCGAACGCGCCTCCCCTGCATGGTCCTCCGTGCACCAGGGAGGACATCTATTATTTTCGCGAAGGGACCCATACCCGCCTCTACCAGACAATGGGCGCTCATCTGGTGAGTGAAAAAGCGCCCGGCCGCGTCTCACCTGAGGGAGTCGCGGGCGCTCATTTCGCCGTATGGGCTCCCAATGCGGAGCGGGTTTCGGTTATGGGCGACTTCAACGGCTGGCAGAACGGCGCAAACCCGCTTGCGGCATCCGCGGACGGTTCGGGCATCTGGCAGGGCTTCGTCGGCGGTGTGGAAAGCGGCGCCAGGTACAAGTACCGGATAGAGTCGCGATACGGCGGCTACAGTGTGGAAAAGGCGGATCCCTTCGCCTTTTACGCCGAGGCGCCGCCGGATACGGCCTCGCGCGTGTGGGACCTCGATTACGAATGGGGTGACGACAACTGGATGGCGGCGAGAGCCCGGGCCAACAGCCTCGATGCGCCCTGGTCGATATACGAGATGCATCTCGGCAGCTGGATGCGCAGGGAAAACGGTGATGGCGGGTTGCGCTACCTGAGCTTCACCGAAGTTGCGGAGCCTCTGGCGGACTACCTGACCGACCTGGGCTTTACGCACGTACAGTTTCTGCCGCTGACCGAGCACCCCTTCTACGG
>JBBDSK010000190.1:0-5642 GCA_040904985.1 Woeseia sp.
ACCGAAAAATGCATATTCCCGACGACCCGCGCTATTACGAAAAATATTATTTCACGCCCGGGGACCTCGGCTTCCAGAGCTTCGGCACGGACCGGGCCGAGCTTGGCGTGCTCATCTGCTGGGACCAGTGGTATCCTGAGGCGGCGCGCCTGACCGCGATGCGCGGTGCCGAGATTCTTTTCTACCCGACGGCGATAGGCTGGCATCCGGAAGAAAAGGCGCAGGTCGGGCAGCAGCAGTATGAGGCATGGCAAACAATACAGCGCTCGCACGCCATAGCCAACGGCTGCTTTGTGGTCGCGGTCAACCGCTTCGGCTTCGAACCCGACCCCCGGGGTGAGGGCGGCATCGAGTTCTGGGGCCAGAGCTTCATGGTGGCGCCGGACGGGCGGCTTCTTTGCAGCGCCCCCGCCGACGAGGAGTGCGTTCTTGTGTGCGATATCAATCTCGAAGAGCTCGTCCGTTCACGTCACGGCTGGCCCTTTTTCCGTGACCGCCGTATCGACGCCTACAGCGACCTGAGCGAACGCTTCCTCGATCGCAATTGACTGCGCCGTCGCGACGGCCCGAGGCGATGACGAACCGCGATTCCGGATCATGCTCAGGCATCTTCTCTTTGCGCTAACCGCCTGCCTGCTGCTTGCCGCGATTCTGCTCGCGGGCTGTACCAACACCATACGGCTGCCGGCCCCGCCTGCTGACGATCGGGCGGTCTACCTGGTGGATTTCGGCCGGCACACCCGCCTTGCCTTCGAGCTCCCCGACGGCACACTGATCGAGTATGGCTATGGCGAATGGAAGTGGTACGCCAGGATGGAAGACCATTGGTGGCGGGCGCCGGCGGTTCTTTTATGGCCAACGCAGGGAACGCTGGGCAGACGTGAATGGCCCGGTCCGCAAGCACACGCCCGGCTGCTGCAGGAGTACGACGGTCTTACCATTCTGCAGCTGCCGGCCGCGGCGCAAAGGGTGGACGCACTGGTTGGCCGCCTCGGCCGCGACTTCAGCCGCCGGTCAGGGCAGGTGATCCACAACATCATATATCGCCTGGACTTCGTCCCCTACAGCCGTTCCTACTGGCTCTTCAACAACAGCAACCACGCAGTAAAGGAGTGGCTGGAGGAACTCGGGTTCGAGGTCACGGGCTCGGGCATTTTCGCCGAATGGAGGCAATCGCAGGAGCCGCCAACAACAAGGAGATTCACGCCACCGGCTTCCCGTCCGTGATGGTCACGATGTCATCGCTGTAGTGGCCGTTGAAGCTGGTGCGGCCGGACAGGCTGTAGGCACCGAGCTTGCCGAACTCCAGGTAGTCGCCGGGGGCGATTGCTTCGGGTAGCTCGACTTCGCCCGGCAATACGTCGGTGCCATCGCAGGTGGGCCCGAGCAGTTGGAACGGGCGGCCGCCGCCTTCCATCACTTTGCCGTCGCGATACGCCCGCACCGGGTAGCGGTCGTGGCCGCGGAATCTCAGCTCCCAGAAAATGCCGTACATGCCGTCGTTGATGTAAAGCCGGTTGTTCTTGCGCAGTAACACCTCGACCACGGCCGATAACCCCGGCGCCGCCAGCGCGCGCCCGGGCTCGCCCAGGATTTCGCCGTTGTCGGCCAGCGGCAGCGCGGCCGCCGCCGTTCTGACGCGCTGAAAGTAATCCTCCAGCTTCGGCACCGGAAATCCGGGGTAGGATTTCGGAAATCCGCCGCCGACGTCGACCAGCCGCACGCGGATCTGCAGCTTCGCCAGTACCCTGGCGGTCAGATCGATGGCGCAGGCGTAGGCTTCCGGCTCCGTCACGGCGGAGCCCACGTTGAACGCGAGCGCGGGTTCCGCGCCACGCTCGGCGATGCGCTCCAGAAGTTCCGGTACATCCTCAGGCGGCGCACCGAATTTGGCCGACAGATCCTGCATGGCCGAGGGATGATGCGCCGCCATTCTTGCGAAGACGACGGCGCGCGTCATATCGATTTCCCTCTCCAGCAACTCGAGCCCGTTCAGGTGGTCGACCATGAAATGCCGCACATCCAGCTTCGTCTGCGCCTCTCTTGCCGCGCCGCGCAGCCGTACGGGCACCATGAAGTAGGCCGTCGCGTTGCTGCATACGGCCCGAACCGTTTCGATTTCCGGTATGGACGCGCAATCGAAGTGAGTCACCCCGGCGCGGTTGAGGAGACGAATGATCTCCGGGTGATCGTTCGCCTTCACTGCATAAAGCACCCGCCCGGGAAAACCGGCGACAAACTCTCTCGCCGTCTCTTCGTACACCCGAGGATAGATGCAATACACCGGCGCGACGGGCTGCCGGCTGCGCAGAAGCGCTTCCACGCTGCTGAAGGATTGCGATCCCCGATTCAATGCAATATTCAATGCGCTACCTGTCATTGCCATAGAAAAGCTGCAGGTCCTCGTCTGCACTGTGCTCCGTCATGAGCGATACAATAACAAGAACGGGCAGGCCAATGACCCATCCGGCGTAAGATGCCGCAAAGCCGTGGGGTTCACCGACGGCCGCCCAAACTACGGCGGAGAAGCCGCCGGCCAGCATGCTCCAGAAAGCGCCCTTGGCCGTGGTCGGCGGCCAGAACAATAATCCCAGCATGGGAAAGAACAGCCCGGCGGCGCCGAAGGTGTAGGCGTAAAGGATGAGGTCCAGCACGTTCGGCACCAGGTAGGCGATCGCAATGGCCAGCACCCCAAGCGCGATGGTCGCAACGCGGGCGACCCGAACAAGCGAGCGATTAGTGGCTTCGGGCCGGAAGTTCTTGCGGTAAATATCATTGGTGAAAATCGCTACCGGCCCGATCAGCGCCGAGTCCGCGGTGGACATGACCGCCGCAATATAGGCTGCAATAACGATGCCGGCCAGGCCGGCCGGCAGCAGCTCGAGTATTACCATCGGTGTCGCCAGCTCCGCATCCTGCAGATCGGGCAGCAGGATACGCGCAATCATGCCGATCAGCGTGCTGCCTATCGCAAAAAGAGGCCACTCGATCGGCACGCCGGTGAGAAAGAATGCGCGCCTTGCGGTTTTTTCATCTCGAGCCGCCACGATGCGCTGCATTGCCGCGATGGAGATGAACCAGACGGGGAAAATGGCGAAAAACCAGCCCAGCGCCGTTTTCCAGTGGATGGCATCCCAGCGGACCATCGATGCCGTCTCGGGTGAGCTGCCGAAATGCTCCCGGATGCCGCTGATTCCGCCCACTTCGATGAGGCCCAGCGGGACCGCGATGAAAAGGACCCCGACGAACAGCACTGCGAACTGCAGCACATCCGTATAAATCACCGCCTTGAGACCGCCCATCGCGGTATAGGCAAGAATAATGGAACCGGCGAGGAGCACCGCCAGCGTGAGGTCCATGGCAAGCGTGGCCTGCAGCAGTTTTCCGCCCGCAATCACCTGCCCGCCGACGAACGTGAACCACGCAAGCCCGACCACAACCGCGGCAACCGTGCCGGTGCGGCGGTCGAAACGCGCCTCGAAAAGATCGCCCGTCGTAAGCCCTTTGACCCGATCTGCCCAGCGCTTCACTTTCGGCACCATCAGGAACGAGACCATGAGCACGCTGAGCCCGGATATGGCGATAAGCCACGAGCCGGAGATCCCGAGGGTGAATCCCAGCCCGCCCATCGCGATGCTGAAACCGCCGCCGAGGTCGGTGGCAGCGGTCGTCGCCGTCGTTTGCAGGAGGTTCATATCGCGGTCGGCGGCGAGAAAGGACTCGCTCTCGCCGTCGCCGCGCTCTGCCCGCGCGACGCGCACCCCGATCCAGATCAGAGCGGCGAAGTACACCGCGATGGCGATGAGGTCGAAACTGTGCAGCGATTGCGTCAAATGAACGGCCGCAGAAAAGCGGCCAGATTGTTACCGAGCTCGTCGCACAGGTAGCCGCCCTCCTGCACGATCAGTGTCGGCAATTGCAGCGCGGCAATTTTGTCGGCGATGCGGCCGAAGCCGCCTGTCGTTATCGCAAACCCCTGGAAAGGATCGCCCTCGAATGCGTCGAGCCCCAGTGCCACGACGACGGCTCCGGGCGAGAACGCCTGCAGCCGCAGAAGCGCGCGGTCGAGCGCCTCCAGGTAATCGGCGTCCTTTGTGCCGCGCGGCAGCGGCAAATTGTAGTTGGCGCCGACGCCCGCACCCGTGCCGCGCTCATGTGCGTGACCCCAGAAAAAAGGATAAAAGCGCATCGGATCTGCGTGCAGGGATACCGTCAGCACGTCTGCGCGGTCGTAGAAGATGGCCTGCGTGCCGTTGCCGTGATGCACGTCGACGTCGAGTATTGCGACGCGCTCGAAGCGCGAGCGCAGGAACTGTGCGCCGATGGCGCTGTTGTTGAGATAACAGAAACCGCCTGCCAGGTCCCTCGATGCGTGGTGACCGGGCGGACGCGCCAGGGCGTAGCAGCAATGCTCGCCCTGCAAGACGTTGTTCGCGGCCTGCACCGCCGTCATCGCGCTCCAGCGCGCGCTGTTCCAGGTATCGCCCGAAATCGGGCAGGCGCTGTCGCAGACGTGATAACCGACCTGCCCGACCGCTGACAGCGGATAGGCGCCGCCGCGCGCGTCCGGATGGATGTTCGGCATGACCTCTGCAGAAGCTTCGGGAATACGCTGCCAGCGCGTGTAGATGTTTTGCAGGAACTGGATGTACTCCGGCGTGTGCACCGCGGCGATGGGCCCGTCGCCGAAATCGCCGGGCGCTTCCCGCTCCAGCCCCAACGACAGCGCTGACGCCAGAAGGCGGTCCGCCCTTTCAGGTACCTCCGGATTCGGCTGCGGCGCCCCTGAAGACAGGAAATTCTTCGGGTAGTGTTTTTTTTGCGCTTCGGAGAAAACGACGTTCACCGCGGCAACTCCCCGGTGCGACCGGCGGCAAGCCCGTCGAACGCCGCGCCGACCGCCTGGAAGATGCACTCGTCGTCAGATTTCGTGAGCCCGATGGCCCGGTAAAAATCCTGGGCACTCGAATTCTTCGTCGCCACCGACAATCTCAGGTAGGTTGCGCCGCGCTGCCGGGCAAGCCGCGCCGTCTCGGCAATAAGCCTGCGGCCGAGGCCGCTGCCACGGGTCTCAGCGGCGACGTAGAGGTCCTGCACGTAAACGCCCACCTCACCGCGCCAGGAGGAAAAGCTGTAGAAAAAAAGACAAAGCCCGAGCGGCGTGTCCGCGCGCTCCGCGATGAGCGCCTGGAACGCCGGGGGCTCGCCGAACCCGTGCCGCAGAAAGTGTTCCGGCTTGCTCGTTACTTTCTCGCGCAGGCCGGTTGCTTTCGCGAGCTCGACGATCAACGCGTGTATTCGCCCGGCGTCCTGCTCCGTTGCAAGGCGGATGCCGATACTGGCGGTCGTCTCTCCAACCCTGCTTTCGACATGTGCGCGCCCTGCCCCTGGCCTGCTCTTCTCGTCGATGGCGGTCAAAAGTTCACCCTGTCCGCGCCTTTGAGCGCCAGAATTTCCCGCGCCTCCGCGGGCGACGCAATCTCGTAACCGAGTTCCTCGAGGATGACGCGGATCTTCCTGACCTGCTCCGCATTGTCCTTCGCCAGCTTACGGCGGCCTATGAGAAGGCTGTCCTCCAGCCCGACACGCACATTACCGCCGAGTATTGCACCCATCGTCGCCAGCGGAATCTGCAGGCGCCC
>JBBDSK010000191.1:0-5621 GCA_040904985.1 Woeseia sp.
CGGCGCAGAAGTACGGCATGCGCCTCATCGCCGGCAAGGTGCTGATGGACCAGAACTGCCCGGAAGACCTGCGCGACACGCCGCAGACGGGCTACGAGCAATCAAAGCAGTTGATCGAGAAGTGGCACGGCCGCGACCGGCTTTCGTATGCCGTGACGCCGCGCTTCGCGATTACGTCGAGCGAGGAGCAGTTGCGGCAAGCGGGACGGCTGCTTAAGGAGTTTCCGGACGTCTACCTGCACACGCACCTGGCCGAGAACGAGGAAGAGGTTGCACAGGTGGCGCGGCAGTTTCCGTGGAGCCGCAGTTACCTCCATGTGTATGAGCGTTTCGAACTGGTGCGGGAGCGGTCGGTGTTTGCGCATTGCATTCACATGGGCGATGACGATCGGAAGCTGATGGCGCGGAAGGGGGCGGCGATGGCGTTTTGTCCGTCATCGAATTTGTTTTTGGGGAGTGGGTTGTTTGATTTGCAGGCGGCGCGGCGGTGTGGCGCCCGCGTCGGCCTCGGAAGTGACGTTGGTGGTGGCACGAGCCTCAGCATGCTGCCCACGCTCGGGGATGCTTACAAGGTGTTGCAACTGAAAGGACAGCCGCTGACGGCATTCGGGGCGTTCTGCCTGGTTACGCTGGGCGCGGCCAGGGCACTGCATCTGGACGATATGTTGGGGAATCTCGCCAGGGGCAAGGAAGCGGATTTTGTCGTGCTGGACGCATCGCGCATGGCGATCACGAAGCGCTGGTCGGACGCTCCCGCCGACATCGCCGCAAAGCTGTTCGCATTGCTGGTAGTCGGCGACGATCGCGTCGTTGCGGATGTGCGCCTGGCGGGGAAACCGCGCCGGCCAATCCGGTAATACCGTACGCGTCATCACGCCCTGCGCAACTCGAGGTGCTTGACGAAGGGCTCGAAATCGCGATCGCTGAACAACAGGGGGATATTCCTGTCGATGCAGAATGTCGCGATCAGCGTATCGATCGTCTTGCGCACCGTGACGGCGCGCTTGCGAAGGTACCGAAAGTTCTCCGCCGCCCGAACGGCGCGTTCCGCCGTCACCATTTCCAGTGCCGGCAAGTCGAGCAGGAGTGACTTTGCCTGGCGGTAGCCGGCATCGGAACGAAAGCCCTGGAGAACCTCCGCCAGCATCAGGTCGCCGATCGCGACGGGCTCGCGGCCAAGCAGGCCATCGAGGGCATCGCTGTGGCGGTTATGAGTACCATTGAAGTAGTCGACCCACACGCTGGTATCGACGAGTATCATCAGTCCGTTCTCATCTTCTCCAGATCACCGCTCCAGCGGAGCTTGCCCCGGTAGCCGCGAATACGCTCCTGCTGCTTCAGCCTGATCAGGGACTTCAGGCCAAGCTCTACCGCTTCCTTTTTTGTCCGGGCGCCGCTCGCCTTGATGGCTTCGGCCATCAGTTTCTCGTCGATAACGATGTTGGTCCTCATGAAGCTTCTCTGTGTATGAGATGTGTATACGGTTTATCAATCCTACACATTCCTGCAGCCTGCGCAACTCGTTCCCTGGGAGCGCGCATACGTTCTCAGCCCGGGCAGTCCACCTGTCCACACCTCAATGCGTCGCTCCCTCGAATCTCGCGTGGGTCACATTGATTCAGCGCTTCCACAATACAATCTCGTACAAGAACTTCCAGTTGGCAGATGGCCGTGATCGGGAGGCTGGGGCGGCCGTTCCCGTTCGGCATTTATCAGCGGAAAGCCGGGTTTCAATGGTGTTGCCGGAGACCGGCCGGAGGCACGTTTGTGTGCTCAAAGCGAGATCACATTTTGTTGATCTTGCTCCATTATAAGGGACTCGCAGGAATCGATTGCGCGGCGGATGTGGGCCGGATGTCCTGCCGTGGCAGCGCCGCTTCGATATCGCGAATGCTTCTCATTCAAAAAATCCCTCTGCGGAAACTTCCGGTGAGGCGGCTGCGGTCGGTGCCTTTCTCGTCTACGGCGTGCGAACGGAAGTCGTGGGAAAGGTCAAGGCGTTGGACCCGTATAGGAAGTTGGCGAAGCCGGCCAAATACCCGGACTCCCACATCGCCCGGCCAATCGTCTACGCGTCGGCGGAATACCCGAAGGAGACTCACCCAGGCAGAGCTCGCAAGAGCTATCCGGTCCAGCCAATCGAGAGTCGCCAAGATGGAGGCTGGCGATCCCACCGTATCGATCGATCTGCTGGTCAAGTCCCTGCTGGCTCTCGGTGTCTCGAAAAAAGAGCTTGGGCGAGTGATCTCCTAGCGACCGCTACTTCGCGGGGAAAGGCGCGATCAATGTTCTTCCATGCCATGCCGATTAGCCGGCCCGGAAGGCCGTCAGTCCTCGAAGCGCGCCGTGCTCTGGCGCCGGCGGTCGACGGTCAGGCGGGTCACGTCCGGTCGTGAGTAGTGGCCGGCCGGGTCCATGTTGTGGCGCGCTTCCAGCAAGCGTTGGTGGTCCAGTTCCGCAAGGAGCAGTTCTTCGCGCCCGGTCGCGGGCTCGATGAGCCAGCTGCCGTCCGGCGCCGCGATGCAGGAGCCGCCGTCGGCCATCACTTCCTCCGCCGCGGCCTGCAGTTCGCGGGCATGCGGCAGGTCGTCCGGAATATCGGTGGCTCGCATCAGCCCGCTGACCGAGATGACGTAGGAACGCGCTTCGATCGCGATGAACCGGGTGATCTCCTCGGTGAGGCGCCGGTTGCCCGGCCAGATCGCCACGTGCAGGTCTTCGCCCTGCGCATAAAGCGCCGCCCGCGCCAGCGGCAACCAGTTTTCCCAGCAGTTGAGTCCCCCGGCGGTGAACGCGCCGATACGGTGGGTGCGCAGCCCGTGCCCGTCCCCGCAGGCCCACACCAGCCGTTCCTCGTAAGTGGGCATCAACTTGCGATGCACCGAGCCGATTCTGCCGTCGCTGTCGATGAAGACCATCGAGCAATAGCAACTGTGGCCCCGGTCGGGGCAGCGTTCGATCACGCCCAGGTAAATCGCGATACCCCGGTCAGCGGCCAGCGCGGATAGCGGCTCGAGATCGCCGCGCCCGATGTTCACCGCCTGCGCGCTGTAATGGGCAAACAGCGACTTCTGCAGGCCTGAGTCGAAGCGAGCGCCATCGGTGCGCTCGACCCAGAACGGGTAGCCGGGCACCAGCGCTTCGCCGAACACCACCAGCCGGCAGCCCGCCTCGGCCGCCTTGCCGGTCCAGTGCAGGATGCGCTCGAGCGTCGCGGCCCGGTTGAGCCAGACCGGCGCGATTTGCGCGAGCCCTACGGTCAGCACGCTGTCGTTCGTGTCGCCCATACCGCACCTCCCGGGAATCCGCCGCCGCTGGCGCGAGCGTTCGTTGTCGATTTGCGTGGATCGAGCGTAACCGATCGAAGGAGGGAGCGCACACGACCCGCGGCCGCCGGCCGGTGTATCTGGACCGGAATGGACACCATAGTAATATGGTGTTTCCGCGGAAACGGGCCGCATCCGGGCCGGGGCGGAGGTGATGACGTGAATGAGTCTCCACGCGAAGATGTCTGGGCGGCTGGTGACCTCTACGAGCCCTACGTAGGTCGCTGGAGCCGACGGGTGGCTCGGGAATTCCTCGACTGGCTGGCGGTGCCGGAGGAGAAGGACTGGCTCGATGTCGGCTGCGGAACCGGCGCCCTGACACAGATCATCCTGGACCACGCAAGCCCGAAGCGGGTGCGGTCCGTGGACGCGTCGCCCGGCTACATCGAGTATGCGAAGGCGCATGTCACTGCGGGGCCGGCGAGCTTCGAGGTTGGCGATGCGCAGTCGCTGCCCGTCGATACCGCCAGCGTCGATGCCGCTGTTTCGGACCTCATGCTGAACTTCGTGCCACAGGCGGAACGGGCGGTTGCGGAAATGTCTCGCGCAACGCGACCGGACGGCGTCGTGGCAGCGTACGTCTGGGACTACGCCGGCAAAATGGAGCTGATGCGTTACTTCTGGGACGCCGCGGTGGAGCTGGATTCTGCGGCGTCCGAACTCACGAGAGTCGTCGATTCCCGATCTGCCAGCCCGAGCCTCTCACCGAGCTTTTCACCCAGGCGGGGTTGCAGCATGTCGAGGCGCGGCCGATTGATGTTCCATTGCGGGAGGCGGCGCGATTCGGCTGATTGCGCGCGCGTGGGCGGTCCGCGGACGCAAACCATGATGCAGCCCAGACCCGCACGGACTCGGGTGTTTGCCGCGCGTTCGGGTTGACCTCGGCCGCGCTCATGGCGTCCGTGAGCCGGTTTCCGTCCGCATCGTGCGCTTTCAGGAGACGTCGGGCGCCACAGGTCGAGGAGGGTGGATTTGAGGCGGTCGATGTCGATTTGCATCGAGTGAACGTAACGGACTGGCTGCGGGGGATCAGAGGTGCGGATTTGTCGTAGTGCTCTTCTCATGCTGGAGCAGGCTCAACGAGCGGAAACGCCAAGGCTAGGCGGATCGCGACACTCTCGCAGCCGGTCCAGTGAAGGCACCACATTGGGGTGGCGACTCCCGGAAAAATGGCTTACGGTACTGAACTCGTGGCGGAAAATGTCTAACGAACAATGCCACTAATTCGAGGCGACCACGCGCGCGCAAATTCAATACCGCCGAGCACGGTTTGATCATCGTTAAAAAACACCGACCTATGAGCGGGTTCTAGCATGAGTGACTATCTCCGAGATCGCTACATTCGCAGCGTAAGACTGAATCCGGGCAGAATTCGTGCGATAAGTGCCATTCTCACTGGCTTCTTAAATGCCGCCGATCATGAGCTCCCCGGCGATGATTCGGACCAAGTCCGGCTCCGCTACATGATTCGTTTCGATAACAAGGGTTTCGTCGTCGACGATATCGAATCGATTCTGGAATACTATAGAAATTCACAGCGTACCGAAAGAATCAACTTCATTGCAGCGTCTGATACGTTTCGCAAAACCAACGGGTTCAAAGGAAAATCGATCGATATTCGTTTTGATGCTTTGAACGATGGTAATTGTACTATGACCATCCAGGATGATGATGGAGCATGGGTTGACGCGGTGTTTTGCCGTCTCGATGAGGAGCTAAAAAAGTTCGGAACCAAGAATTTTCTTCTCCGCACAAGGTGGTCTCCGCTCCTCGTTCAAGTATTCGGTTTGTTAACTGGATTTAGTGTAAGCCTCTGGGCTGCTTTAAGAATCGCCCCTCAGCTGAATGTAGAATATGCTTTTCTCGTTTCTTTTGTTCTGGCATTCCTAGTATTCTCCAATATCTGGTCTTACTTAAACCAGCAAATTCTCATCTTCCTGAACTATCTGTTTCCGAATGTCTCATTTAAGGATGACCGTGGGCTTCGTTGGCTGGGTCAGGCGTTTGTTGGAGCAGTATTCGTAGCGGTCGCGTTCTTTGTCATTGACCGGGCATTTGCGTTTCTAGGCGCACTGATAGACGAGATCGTCAAGTAGGTGAAGGATGTTGCCTAAGAAGGCGCGGCAGACAGGCAAAGGCAATCTGCCATGCGTTTCCATTCGAAAAGGCCACGCCAGCTTGCCTTTGCCGCTGCGCTTGGTCGTTAGGTGGCACTAGGAGGTCGGTGGCCATTCACGACTTTGAGAGAAAGCCCAGCACGGTACTGACACCTCGCGCTAAAGGGGAGCTCGCTCG
>JBBDSK010000192.1:0-5564 GCA_040904985.1 Woeseia sp.
GTGCCACGCTGGAACAGGAAGCCCACAGCCGGTTCGCGCTGTTCTACGGCAACAGGCGCGAGCGGACGACGATGTTTATCGAGGATCTTTACGCCCTGAAGAACCGTTTCCCGGAGCGCCTGCAGCTGCTGTTCCTTTTCAGCCGGGAAGAGCAAGAGTTTCCGCTGATGCATGGCCGCCTGGATGCCGAGAAGGTTGCGCAACTCTGGCAGTCCTTTTTTGTCCGGCGCCCACCGGACGAGGCGTTTGTCTGTGGTCCGGATACGATGATCGACACGGTACGCGGTGCGCTCGGCGGGCTCGGCATGCAGCCATCGGCTATTCACGTCGAGCGATATGGCGCACCGCGTGTTCGGCGGGAGCCGGCGCCGGCGCCGCCAAGAGGAGGGGAGCCGGTTGCCACCGTCACCGTGATCATGGACGGGCACCAGAGAGCGTTCGAGATGTCGGCCGACAGCAGGAACATTGTCGATGCGGCCGCCGAGCATGGCATTGAACTGCCTTATTCCTGTAAAGGGGGTGTCTGCGCAACTTGCAGAACCTGGCTCCGGGAGGGCAAGGTGCGCATGAGGACCAACCATGCGCTGGAGCCATGGGAAACCGAAAAGGGCTTCGTGCTGGCCTGCCAGTCCTATCCGCTGACAGATCGAGTCGTGCTGGACTACGACGAGATGTGAGCGGGAGGTGCCGAAAGCATCATTCCGGCCTTTTGTTCTGTAAGATACGCACGGTCATTACTGCCCTGAACAGGCGCAGCATCGCAGCCGGCAAGCCGGCACACTCCAGGGTTTCACTGGTCGGGCTGGCGGCCTGGCTGCCGAACTCATTAATAAAAGGTGCGCCGGAGCGCGTATGAGCGATAAAGGAAAGCCCGGGTCAGCGGGGGCAATAGCGCTGCCGCCAGATCGAAAAAATGCCTATAACCGCGAAGAGCTGCTGCAGTGCGCGCGCGGAGAGCTTTTTGATCCCGACAGCGCGAAGCTGCCGCTGCCAGACATGCTGATGACCGACCGGGTGCCTCTGATCACCAACACCGGGGGACAGTACGGCAAGGGTGAGATAGCCGCCGAGCTCGACATCGACCCGGACATGTGGTTCTTCAAGTGCCACTTCGCCGGGGATCCGGTGATGCCCGGCTGCCTGGGCCTCGATGCGCTGTGGCAGCTGGTGGGCTTCTTCCTGGTCTGGCACGGATTCAAGGGCCGCGGCCGCGCTCTGGGTGTGGGAAATGTCAAATTCAGCGGCCAGATTTTGCCCACCTCCCGCCTGGTCACTTACAATTTGCAGGTGAAACGTCTGATCACGCGCAAGCTCACGCTGGCGCTGGCCGACGGTAGCGTATCCGTGGATGGCCGGGAGATTTATACGGCTGAAGATCTTCGGGTGGGACTTTTCAGCTCGACAGAAGATTTCTAGGAGAATCGATGCGGCGCGTTGCGATAACCGGCCTTGGCGTAGTGTCCTGTCTCGGCAATAACCGGCAGGAAGTACTGGAGTCTCTGAAGGCGGGGCGCTCCGGAATCACGTTTAACGAGACCTTCCGCGACATGGGGCTGCGCAGCCAGGTGTGCGGTCGGGTCAACCTCGACATATCCGAGCACATCGACCGCAAAGTCCGCCGATTCATGGGTGACGCGGCGGCGTACTCCTACATCGCGATGCAACAGGCGATAGACGATTCCGGTCTCGGTGCATCGGAGGTATCAAATCCGCGTACCGGTCTCATCGCGGCCTCCGGGGGCGCATCCAGCGCAAACATCGTCGCGACGGCTGACACCCTGAGGGAGAAGGGCGTGCGCAAGATAGGCCCTTACATGGTGCCGCGGACGATGGGCAGTACCGTTTCGGCCTGCCTTGCGACGCCATACAAGATCAAGGGCGTGAACTATTCCATCACCTCGGCCTGCGCAACGAGCGCTCACTGTATCGGCGCCGCAATGGAACAGATACAGCTCGGCAAGCAGGACATCGTGTTTGCGGGCGGTGGCGAGGAGGAAGACTGGACCCTTGCCAGCATGTTCGACGCGATGGGCGCGCTTTCCACGAAGTTCAACGAATCACCGGAGCAGGCATCGCGGCCTTACGACCAGAATCGAGACGGCTTCGTCATTGCGGTCGGCGCCGGAATGGTGGTCGTCGAGGAACTGGAGCATGCGCTGGCGCGCGGTGCAAAGATCTACGCCGAAATTACCGGCTACGGCGCGACCTCGGACGGTTACGACATGGTCGCACCGGCCGGCGACGGCGCGGTGCGTTGCATGCAGCTCGCGCGCTCGACGACGAAAGCCCGCATCGATTACATCAATACCCATGGGACGAGCACGCCTGTCGGCGACACCCGGGAACTGGAGGCGATTCGCGAGGTGTTCGGCCCGGATATTCCCCGATTTGCCTCGAGCAAGTCATTATGCGGGCACAGCCTCGGCGCAACAGGCGTACAGGAGTCCATCCATTGCCTCCTCATGCTGGAGCAGGACTTCATCGCGCCATCGATAAACGTTGTCGACATGGATCCTGCGGCGGTGGATCTCCCGCTTGTGGTGGAACGTATGGACAACGCGGGTCTGGGTACCGCCATGACCAACAGCTTTGGCTTCGGCGGGACGAACGCATCGTTGATCTTTCAGCGGCTGGACCGGAATTGAGGAGGTGATGAGATATGGAAAAGCTTAGCGAGCATGCCTCTTTCGATGGCACCGTAGGGTTCTACCGTCACCGCTCGGCGGTGAATGATTGCGATATGCAGTTTTCGGTTTTCGTGCCCCCCCAGGCTGCGAAATCCCCGGTTCCGGCGTTGACATGGCTTTCGGGGCTGACCTGTACCGAAGAGACATTTATGGTCAAAAGCGGCGCCCAGCGCGTCGCCTCGGAGCTGGGCCTGATGCTCATCGCTCCGGACACGAGCCCGCGCGGCCAGGATGTGCCGGACGATCCGGATGGCGCCTATGACTTTGGCCTCGGCGCGGGCTTCTATATAAACGCGACGGAAGCGCCGTGGAATCGCCACTACCATATGTACGACTATGTTACTGATGAGCTTCCGCAACTGCTGTTCTCGGAGTTTCCGGGAGACCCGGAGCGGCAGGGTATTTTTGGCCATTCGATGGGCGGACACGGCGCCTTGACGATCGGTTTGAAGAACCAGGAAACGTGGAAAAGCATTTCCGCGTTTGCCCCTATCTGCAGCCCGACAAACTGTCCGTGGGGCGAGAAGGCTTTCTCGAATTACCTGGGATCGCAGAAAAAGCTGTGGCAGGAGCACGACGCGGCCGAGCTGATACGCTCAGGGAGCGTGTCCCTGCCGCCGAAAGGTCTCTTGATCGATCAGGGCCTGTCCGATCAGTTTCTCGAAGAACAGCTGCATCCGCATCTTTTGGAAGCGGCCTGCCGGGAGCGCGGCGCTCGACTGCAGCTGGACCGTCACGAAGGCTACGACCACGGCTACTACTTCATCTCCACCTTCATGGAGAAGCATCTGCGTTTCCATTCCGCCAACCTGGGCGCCTAGCAGCCCGTCGGACTTAGGCGGTCGCACGACTGCAGGGATGCAGGAGGTAGAGCAACGCATGGAGCAGTTGCCGAGTAGATCAGTCCTAAGTCCGACAGGCTGCCAGGAAAGCCGTCCGGCACAGGTAGCCGCCGGGGCAGGATGGCCTGTCTTTGACGGAGTACCTGTGACGGATTATCTGTGACGGATTACCTGCTGCTCGCGGTGGCGATGCTCATAACGGGCGGCGTCGGCGGCATACTGGCAGGGCTTCTCGGCATCGGCGGCGGCATCGTGATCGTTCCGGTGATGGAAGCGGCGCTCACCTTTCTGGGCGTCGATGAGGCCATCCGCATGCATGTCGCCGTCGCGACCTCTCTTGCCACCATCGTTCCGACGTCCATTGCCTCGTCGCGCGCGCATCACCGGCGAAAGGCGGTCGACTTCGAACTCATCCGCCGCTGGACGCTCTTTGTTTTTTTCGGTGCGCTCGCAGGCACCGTGATTGCGTCGCAAGTGCACAGCAATGTGCTTGCGGCGGTGTTCGCGGTGGTGGCGCTTCTCGTGGCGGCGAAGATGATGCTTCCGCTCGACGGCAGAACGCTTGCCCCCGATGTGCCAAAAGGCGTTTTCATGCCCGCCATCCCCGCAGGCATCGGGGCCGTATCGAGCATGATGGGGATCGGCGGCGGAACCTTGAGCGTCGCCACGCTGACGCTGTTCAACCAGCCGATCCATCGCGCTGTAGGCACTGCCGCGCTGTTCGGGCTTGCCATCAGCATCCCCGGCACCATCGGCTTCATGGTCAGCGGCTTCGACGACGCGCGCCTGCCGCCGGGCAGCATCGGCTACGTCAATCTGATCGGCTTTGCCCTCATTTCACCGATGACCTTTCTTGCCGCTCCCATTGGCGCCGCGATTGCCCACCGACTCTCGCAGCGCCACCTGAGCCTGCTGTTCGGTATCTTCCTGCTCCTCGTCTCACTGCGGATGTTCTACCGGGCAACGTCGGGTTGAGCAGTGTGAAACCAGTCCGGTTTCACGATCAGCATGTCGCAGGGCAGTTCGCCCAGTGTCCGTTCGGCCGTCGCACCGATGAATAGACGCTTCAGGCGATTCCGGGCTACCGCGCCCATGACGACGACCAGCGCCCCGAGTTCCTCAGCCAGAGCCGGAATTTCCTCATGGGCAAGACCGGAAACGAGGTGAGCGCGCGCGCGATCGATTTCGTGATAATCGATGATTTCGTTGAACCGTTTCTCGTGCTGCTGGCGCATTTGCTGTTCGATTTCATCGAACGGCAGGGACACTGGAATGTAGGCGTTGGCGGTGGCGCTGGAAAGCGCCACGCGCGGATCATAGGAGTGAAATACCCGAAGCTCCGCCTCTGCGGCTTCGGTGAGCGCTTTGCTCAAAAGAAGTATCTCGTCATCCAGCGCCGCAGGCTTATCGTGCTCGTTCATCGGATCGATAGCGGCCAGGAATAACGGCTTCTCCGGCAGGTCGCCGGATTTGACCAGCCACAACGGCGAGGCACAGGCCCGGATCAGGCTCCAGTCGGTGTTGGTGAGGAGCGCGCGGGAAATCGCGGAATGATGATGGGCATCCTTGAACACGAGATCGGCGTTGATCGCGGCCGCGTGCCTGACGATGCCATCGGATAGCGGATGATCCCAGACCGCGCAGGTGCGCACCTTCAGCCCGGAGTCCCGCAGCGGCGCGGCAAGCTTTTCGAGATGCTTTTCGTAGCCGTCAATGACTTCCTTGCGCGTCTTTTCAAGCGAACTGGAATCGAACAGCCGCTCGCCGCTCAGGTACTCGTTGTAGTAACAGACGAAGAGCTCGAGCTCGGCGCCGGTCCTGGCGGCAATCCACGCAGCTCTGCGCATGGCCGGCTGCTCCTCGACGGTGGGATCGATCACGCTAAGAATCTGGGAAACTTTTCGCATGGGGGTCACCTGCGGAAACGGTGTGATACCCAATGTTTAACATGTATCGCGTTCGCAATACAGGTTTGCGGCGACTGCGCCCGGATGCCGTCTAGGGAATCTCTGCACAAGTCCATCCTGGACTTCTG
>JBBDSK010000193.1:0-5556 GCA_040904985.1 Woeseia sp.
TTCCATTTGCTAGCGGATTCCGCGAGTGCCGGGTATTGGTGGGACTGTCTGATTGATGCGGGATTGGAATACGATATACGCGTGGTCGGACGGGATGCGTTGTGGGAATTGAATCGGAGTTAGTCGTATGGCAACGAGACGACTTGAAACCGGGCTAGCCAAAGACCTGGCCAACCAACCGGTAGATGATCTCGGCGCGCTATCAATTGCAATCGGACAACAGGTGCGAGCATTCCGCAACCAGCAGGATATGACGGCGGTTGACTGTGCCAAGCAGGCGAATCTGTCACCGGCGATGCTGTCAAAAATTGAGAACGGCAATGCATCGCCATCTCTCACAACTTTGCACTCCCTGTCGCGGGCGTTGAACGTACCGCTAACCGGATTTTTTCGACGGTTCGAGGAGCAACGGGGTGTGCGCCATACACTGGCGGGTCAGGGGGTAGTAATTGAACGGCGGGGCAGTCGGGTCGGGCACGTATACGAGCTGCTGGGATACGGGATCGGCAAACAGTTAGCGATCGCTCCGCATCTGGTGACACTGACCGACGAATCGGAAGAATTTTCACTGTTCCAGCATACCGGTATTGAGTTCATTTACATGCTCGAAGGCGAGATGATCTATCAACACGCTGAAGAACAATTCCGACTTCAGCCGGGCGATTCGCTTTTCTTCGAAGCCGATGTGCCACACGGACCCTCGAAGCTGGTAAAGCTACCGATCCGCTTCCTGTCGATAATCGGCCAGTTAAGAGGCGACAATGCCGAGAGCTCGGTGAAATAGCGGTGACCGATTCGTTGCCGTCACTCGTTACCAGGTGCGGTTGTCATCCGTGCGGTGGAATTTGGATCAATATAATCGCTAACCGACAATATGTGACGAGTTGCAGGGCCGCTGGACTCGTTTTGAGCGAATCGATGCACCAACGTATGTTTTACTGAATGCGCAAGGCAAGGCTGTTTACCGACGCACAAAACACGACGATCAAACGTCTATCAAAGCACGTTCGAGAATTATTCTTATGACTATTGCATTACACAGACAAATCCTGATGGGTGGGCCGTTGCTATCGGGTGGCACGAAGAACGCCTGCTTGTCGAAGACGTTTGTCGAGTTGGACGTCACTTGTGGTGTGCCGGCGAAAATTGTCGTGGCGTATTGATGCTATTGATGGCAGTGCAGAACGAAGAAGCCAAGACCGTTCACGAAATCGCGACTGTATTTGGCGCTCGCCCCGAGATGCTGGTGCAGATTCTGCACGCCTTTGTGCAGCGCTACGGCTTTATCAGCGAAGAGGCGATCCGCCAGATCGCCAGCGAGGTGAACCTGTCGCGAGCGGATGTTCACGGCGTTGTCAGTTTTTATCATGACTTCCGTACCACGGAACCCGGCCGGCATGTCGTCAGGATCTGCCAGGCGGAGTCCTGCCAGGCGATGGGCAGCCGTGAGCTCACATCGCATGCGAGCCGTCAGCTCGGCATCGACATGCATGAGACCACAGAGGACGGTCAGATCAGTCTTGAGCCCGTTTACTGCCTGGGCAACTGCGCCTGTTCACCTGCCGTGATGATTGATGAAAAAACGTATGGTCGCGTTGACAAGAACCGACTCGACAGCTTGCTGCAGCAATGCGGAGGCAGGTCGTGAGCAGCCCGGTCATCGTCTACGTCCCGCGCGAAACCGCAGCTGTATCGATGGGCGCGCACGAGGTGGCGGAGAAAATCGCTGGGCTTGACAGCGTCACTGTCGTGCGCAACGGGTCGTGGGGCATGAGTTGGCTGGAACCATTGATTGAAGTCGACACGGGTGGCCAGCGAATTGGCTACGGGCCTGTTGCCGCCGGGGACGTCGAAAGCCTCGTGGCGGCCGGGTTTCTGCAGGGCGGCGATCATGCGCTGAAAGTCGGCCCTGTTGCCGACATTGCCTATTTGAAAAACCAGGAACGCTGGACATTCAGGCGTTGCGGTCTTATCGATCCCTTGTCGGTCGACGATTATCGTGCGAACGGCGGTTTCAAGGGACTGGAGAAAGCATTCGCGACGGGGCCGGAACAGGTTCTCGAGCAGGTGAAGACGTCCGGGCTGCGAGGGCGTGGCGGTGCGGGATTTCCAACTGGTATCAAGTGGCAGACGGTCGCCGATGCGAAAGGCGAACAGAAATACATTGCCTGCAATGCGGACGAAGGAGACAGCGGTACGTTTTCCGATCGCATCCTGATGGAAAGCGATCCGCTGACACTGATTGAGGGCATGGCGATCGCCGGTTTTGCAGTCGGTGCAAACAAAGGTTATATCTACCTGCGCTCCGAATACCCGCTGACGCGCCGCGTATTCGCGAAAGCGCTTACCGCGGCGCGTGAATCCGGATGGCTTGGCGAGAACATTGGCGGCAGCCGGTTCAGTTTCGATATCGACGTGCACATCGGTGCAGGTTCATACGTTTGCGGCGAAGAGACTGCGATGCTTGAAAGCCTCGAAGGCAAGGCAGGCCTGATCCGTTACAAACCTCCGTTGCCGGCGATCGAAGGCCTGTTCGGTAAGCCCACGGTCGTCAACAATGTGGTCACGCTGGGATCCGTGCCGGACATTATCGCACTGGGTGGCGACGCTTATGCCAATTATGGCGTGGGAAGGTCGAAGGGCACGCTTGCATTCCAGCTTGCCGGCAACATCAAGCGCGGCGGCCTTGTTGAAAAGGCGTTCGGCCTGACCCTTCGCCAGCTGATTGAAGACTTTGGCGGCGGCACGGCAAGCGGTCGAAAAATTCGCGCAGTGCAGATCGGCGGTCCCCTCGGCGCCTATTTTGCCGAGCAGCACCTGGATACACGGCTCGACTACGAGGAATTCGCGAAAGTCGGCGGAATGATCGGCCACGGCGGCATCGTGGTCTTCGACGATACAGTCGACATGGCTGAGCAGGCCCGGTTCGCGATGGAATTCTGCGCCAACGAATCCTGCGGAAAATGCACCCCCTGCCGTATCGGATCGGTACGCGGCGTGGAGGTCATCGACCGCATTCTTGCGAACGAAGATCGTGAGAAAAACGTCAATCTACTCAGCGAGTTATGTGACACGATGGTTGACGGGTCGTTATGTGCAATGGGCGGAATGACACCGTTTCCGGTGCGGAGCGCGGTAAAATACTTTCCGGAGGACTTCAAACGATGAACCCAACCCGCGAAACAGACCTGGGCACGCCGGCCAGCAAACTGGAAAAAACCGTACGCATCGAAATCGACGGCCTGCCGGCAACGGTGAAAGCCGGCAGCACGATCATGCGTGCCGCCCGTGAATCCGGTGTCGATGTGCCAAAATTGTGCGCCACGGACAACCTGAAACCCTTCGGATCGTGCCGCCTGTGCCTCGTGGAAATCGAAGGCCGCAAAGGATATCCTGCGTCGTGCACGACGCCGGTGGAAGAAGGCATGAAAGTTCGCACGCAGACGGACGCGCTCGCGAAACTCCGTCGCAATGTGATGGAGCTTTATATTTCCGATCACCCGCTGGATTGCCTTACCTGTTCGGCTAACGGCGATTGCGAATTGCAGGACATGGCGGGCGCCGTCGGACTGCGCGATGTCCGTTATGGTTTTGACGGTGAGAATCATCTTGACGCCGAGATCGACAACAGCAATCCCTACTTCTCGTTCGATCCATCGAAATGCATCGTCTGCTCGCGTTGCGTGCGCGCCTGCGATGAAGTGCAGGGGACTTTTGCGTTAACGATCGAAGGACGGGGATTCCAGTCCAAGGTTTCGGCCAGTCTCGGCGAAAGTTTCATGGACTCAGAGTGCGTCTCCTGCGGCGCCTGTGTGCAGGCGTGCCCGACTGCAACGTTAATGGAAAAATCCATCATCGATCATGGCCAGCCCGATCACAGCGTCCTGACAACCTGCGCCTATTGCGGCGTCGGCTGTTCATTCAGGGCGGACATGAAGGGCGACCAGGTCGTCCGCATGACACCGCATAAAGACGGCCAGGCAAACCACGGACACAGTTGCGTCAAAGGTCGATTTGCCTGGGGTTACGCGTCGCACAAGGAACGCGTGATGAACCCGATGATCAGGGAGTCCGTTGACGACCCATGGCAAGTGGTCGAGTGGGACGAGGCGATTTCATACACGGCGAAACGCTTCAAGGATATTCAGAAAAAGTACGGGCGCAAATCAGTCGGCGGAATCACCTCGTCACGCTGCACCAACGAAGAGGTTTACATCGTACAAAAACTCGTGCGCGCCGCTTTCCTCAACAACAACGTCGACACCTGTGCGCGGGTGTGCCATTCACCCACCGGCTATGGCCTGAAACAGACGCTCGGCACTTCTGCCGGCACGCAGCCATTCGACAGCGTGATGGATGCTGACGTGATGATTGTCATCGGCGCCAATCCAACCGATGGGCATCCGGTATTCGCCTCGCAAATGAAACGGCGGCTTCGCGAAGGCGCGAAATTGATCATCGTTGATCCACGAAAGATCGATCTCGTCCGCACGCCGCATTTCATCGCAGACTATCACTTGCCGCTGCTGCCTGGCACGAACGTGCCGATGATCAACGCCCTCGCGCACGTCGCGGTCAGCGAAGGCCTGCTCGACGAAAACTATGTCAACGAGCGATGTGACCTCGATTCGTTTGCTGCCTGGAAAGAATGCGTCCTGCGTCCGGAGAATTCACCCGAGGCGGTTTCGAAAGTGACCGGCGTTCCGGCGGAAGACATACGTGACGCGGCCCGCCTGTATGCCAGCGCGGATAAAGGAGCGATTTACTACGGCCTGGGCGTTACCGAACACAGTCAGGGCTCGACAATGGTCATGGGCATGGCGAACCTTGCGATGGCTACCGGCAACATCGGTTTCTCCGGTTGCGGGGTTAACCCGCTGCGCGGCCAGAACAATGTGCAGGGATCCTGTGACATGGGTTCTTTCCCGCATGAACTTCCCGGCTATCGACCGGTGCAGGACGACGAGATTCGCGGAACATTCGAGAAATTGTGGGGCGTCGAAATCGATGCCGAGCCGGGTTACCGGATTCCCAACATGTTTGATGCCGCGATCGCGGGCGATTACAAAGGCATGTACATCCAGGGCGAGGACATCGCCCAGTCTGATCCGAATACGCAACACGTAGAAGCGGCGCTTAACAATATGGAATGCGTCGTGGTCCAGGATCTTTTCCTGAACGAGACGTCGAAGTTCGCGCACGTTTTCCTGCCCGGCACCTCATTCCTTGAAAAGGATGGCACGTTCATCAACGCGGAACGCCGCATCAATCGCGTACGGCCTGTGATGAAGCCGCGCACGGGTAAGGCAGAATGGCTGGTCACGCAGGAGTTGGCACAGGCGCTGGGTTACCCGATGAATTACGCGAACGAGTCAGAAATCATGGACGAAATCGCGACACTAACGCCGACCTTCAAAGGCGTTTCGTTCGAGTTCCTCGACCGCGAGGGCAGCGTGCAAGGCCGTGCAATGACGAGGCACCGATGGGCACGCCGATCATGCACATCGACAACTTCGTGCGCGGCAAGGGCCTGTTTGTCGAAACCGACTATGTGCC
>JBBDSK010000194.1:0-5537 GCA_040904985.1 Woeseia sp.
TACTTTCTTCGTACACCAGTACGTCTTTTTCGCTACTGCCGAGCGTGTGACGGATGACCTGGTAGGAACGCAATGTTTCCGGATCCTGACGCGTGTAGAAAACCGTACGATTGTCGTTCGCCCACTCCACGTCGCCCGTGACATTGTCGATCGTTCGCGACTCCCGCTTGCCCGTGGCCAGATCGAGGAAATGCACGTCATAGAAGCGCCGCCCCTGCGTGTCCACGCCGTATGCGGCCTTGCTATGATCCGGGCTTACTGCAAAACCCCGCACCGAGTAATAATCCTCGCCCTCAGCCTGGATGTTGACGTCCAGCAATATTTCCTCGTCCGCTTCGAGCGTGCCCTTTTTTCGACAATAAATCGGGTACTCCCGACCTTCCTCATAGCGGTAGTAATACCAGTAGTCGCCGTCCCTGTAGGGCACGGACTCTTCATCCTGCTTGATCCGCGACTTCATTTCCTCGAAAAGGCTGCGCTGCAGCCCCTCATAAGGGCCCATCACGTCGTCGACGTAGGCGTTCTCGGCCTCGAGGTAGGCAATGACCTGCGGGTTCTCGCGATCGTTAAGCCAGAAATAGTTGTCGATGCGCACATCGCCATGTATTTCGAGCTCTTCAGGGATCTTTTCCAGCATAGGGGTTGCCGACTCTTTTGTGGAACACGCGGCGACGAGCGCCAGCATGACGGGAAACAATACCAGGATTCTCATTATTCTCTCGACTGCGACATGTAATGACAATGCGCATTATTGACAGATTATGTGCAAAGTCCACAGGGCCGCGCCAAAAAACGCATTGCCTGCCCTCCCGGCCGGCGCATGCCGCCAGCGGGCGGATGTTGTGGGCCAATCGCATTTTTCAAGGCGCTGTGTACTATGTACAGCGCTACCCGGAATAATGAGCAAAGGGGGAACGGGTGCCGACTGAAAGGCAAAGCGTTCGCGCCAGCGAAGAAAAAAGCCAGCTTCTGCGAGCGATCGGATTCGCCGGTGTGGCACTCATCGCGCTCAATTCCGTGATCGGTGCCGGTATCTTCGCTCTGCCGGCGGAGATCGCCGCCAGAGCGGGAGTTCTGAGCCCGTGGCTTTTTTTGGCCTGCGGACTTCTCATCATCACCGTGGTCCTGACCTATTCGGAGCTTGCGAGCTACTTTCGCGAGTCCGGAGGGCCGGTTCTTTACACGTCCGCGGCGTTCGGCACCGTGACCGGCTTCACCACCGGCTGGGTTCTGTTCCTGAGCCGCATGACCGCATTTGCCGCGAACGCAAACGTGATGGCACTTTACCTCGGCGCGATATGGCCCTGGTTCAGCGACGGCACCGGCCGGACTGTCGTCATTACCGGCGTCACCGGTTTGCTGACCGCCGCCAACTACGTTGGTGTCCGCGACGGCGTGAGGACGATTGCCTTCTTCACCCTGCTAAAAATCCTGCCTTTGGTCCTGCTCATCTTGCTTGGACTACCCTATGTGGGCGGTGAGACTCTGCTGCCGGAGAACATGCCGACCATCGACGACCTGGGCGGTACGACGCTGCTGCTCATTTACGCGTTCGTCGGATTTGAAGCCGCCACGATCACCGCGGGTGAAACCGCGAGACCAAGATACAATCTGCCGCGCGCACTCGTGAGCACCGTGGCCGGCACCGGGCTTCTTTATTTCCTCATCGTGCTGGTCTATATCTCCGTCTTGCCCGGTGCTGGAGCGGATGGCGCCACTTTAGTGGACGTTGGGCGGGTACTGGCCGGTCCCATCGGGGCCATGGTGATAACAGCGGCGGCGGTATTTTCGATTGGCGGCAATCTCGCCAGCATCATGATCACCGTGCCGAGGCTCACTTTCGCCCTCGCAAGAGACCGCATGCTTCCGCAATGGTTCGGAACGGTGCATCGGGTTTACGCAACACCGGCCAATTCCATATTATTCCTTGGCCTGATGTCACTGCTTTTCGCACTAACGGGTTCGTTCGCATGGCTTGCGGCAGCAAGCTCTCTCACCCGACTGATTGTCTACGTGCTCTGTATCGCGGCTCTGCCGGTGATTCGGCGCAAGGCCGACGCCGAGGCGAGAAGCCGTGCATTCCGTCTCAAGGGTGGATATGCGATTCCTGCCGTGGCGCTTGCTCTGTGCATCTGGATAGCAATGCAATCCACAGCAGAGTCCTGGCGCCTGACAGCAGGACTCGTGATAGCGGGACTCGTTCTCTATTGGCTGGCGAGGCTCGGCCTTCGGCGGCGTGAATCTTTCTGAAACGTTGTTGGCGGGACAATGGCGGCCCGCCGTCAGGCGGAGCTCGCCACCGCAGCGGCCGGTCCGAGGAGTTCGTTGGCCCGGGCGAGCACAGTGTGCGGGAAAAGCTGGCTCATGCAGACGCCGGGTCTTCCCGGCCGCAGAAGACAGGTCTGCCGGACAGTGTTGCAACTGCAGCGGCTGCGCAAAATCGTCACGTTTCCCAGTGACTGCGACGGCGCGTCAGCGGTCCACGGCGACGCCGCGTGCTGCAATTCTCGCGGCCATGGTCCCCAGCGAACTACCGAGGTAGGACCAAACAATGCGAGTGTCGCGACGCCGGTCGCAGCGGCAACGTGAGTCGTCGAGGTATCCGTACCTACGAACAAGGCGGAATGACTGATGAGTTCCGAGACTTCCCCAAACCCGAGCTTACCGGCCAGGTTACAGGCGGGAGCGGCATCCGGTGCGGCAGCGGTCCCGGAGAGGATGCCGGTGACGTAGGCGATTTCAGCCGCGTCGCGGCTGCCGGTAGCCACTACCGCCAACCCCCGCTGCCGCAAACCATCGATCAGAAAACGCCAGTTCTCGTCAGGCCATTGCCGCAGAACCGCTCCCGGCTTCATATGTACGACCACGTAGGCAGTATTGCGGACATTGAATGGCAGCAGATCCAGAGCGCCGGGACGGGCCCGCTGCTGCGGCAACACGGGCCGGTACTGCCGCGCGATGCCCAGGAGGTCGGCGAATTGCAGGTTCTCGGCGACGAGATGTTTGTTCGGGTCTGACAGGACGTAGGCGCTGACCAACTTGCGTTTCCACCAGGTCCCGAAGCCGGCGTTTGCGACCTTCCCGAAGCGGCGGGATGCGGCGCACAGAAGGATCGCATAGGAGCGGTCAGTCGTCGATGTCGATACCGCAAGGTCGTAGCGCCGAAAAATACCGGCCAGGAACCTGAGGCTATCGAAAAATCCCGGCCTTCGTCCCTGCACCAGGATGCGGGATACGTCCGGGTTGTGCTCGAGGATCGATTTGCCTTCGCGCACAAGGACATCGATGCAGACATCCGGATTCGCCTGTTTCAACGACCGTAGCAGCGGCGTCGCCAGAAAAGCGTCTCCTATCCCCGGGACGGCGATCAGGAGAACGCGTTTCATGGGCCAAAATCGGCCGCGGCCCGTTCGGTCGCGGCTCGATTGATCGCGGCTCGATCAGTCCTTTTCGGCTGCGAGCGCCTCCAGGCGAGCGGCTTCGAATTCATCACCCTCATTCCATTGCGGCAGCTCGTCCGCGTTCGCAATTGCCAGACCGGTCCAGTAGCCAAGGTGCGCATCGGCGATCATGCCGTCGAAATTCCAGCTGTCGTCGTATTCGTCGCTTGGCTGATGATAGTTGACGTCGGTGTAATGATTGACCTGTTCCTTGCCCCATCCTTCGGGACGGTCGACAAAATCGGTTCCGGTGTCGAGGTACATCGCGGGCACGCCGATTTTCGCAAAGCTGAATTGATCCGAGCGATAAAAGTAGCCGCGATCGGCGAACTGGTCCGGCTTCACTACCCGCCCCTGCTCGGCTGCTATCGCCTCGACGATGCCGTCGATCGTCGACTTGCCGAGCCCTATGAAGGTCACGTCGTGCGTGTGACCCCAGATGTTGCCACCGTCGTAATTGAGGTTCGCCGCAATTTTTCCGGGAGGGAAGGTAGGATTTTCCGCGTAATACTTCGACCCCAGAAGCCCCTGCTCCTCGGCCCCCACGAACGCCAGCAGCACGGAACGCCGCGGCGCTTCCGGCAGCGCCTTGAGCGCCTTCCCGATTGCCAGGACCTGCGCCACGCCGGACGCATTGTCCATTGCGCCGTTATAGATTTTGTCGCCTTCCTCATTGGGCGTTCCTATCCCCAGATGATCGTGGTGCGCGGTATAAATCACCGCTTCGTCCGTGAGTTCGGGATCGCTGCCGGGGATCAGGCCCAGCACGTTTGCGGTGGACACGCGGTTCAGCGATACGTCCATTTCGATGGATGTCGTAATGCCCAGCGGCACGGGCTGGAAGTCGCGATTGTCCGCGGCCGTTCTCAACTGGTCCAGATCGAAACCGGCACGCTCCACCAGTGCCCGCGCGGACTCTTCGGTCACCCAGCCATTGACCTGATTGCGCGGCTCCTCCCCTGCCGGCAGCTCAAACTGTTCTCCGCTCCAGGACGTCTGTACGACCTGGAAGGGATAGCCGGCCGACGGCGCGGTATGAATGATAATGGCACCTACGGCACCCTGGCGCGCCGCGCTCAGGTATTTGTAATCCCAGCGCCCGTACCACAGGCGGGTCTCGCCCGCGAACAAATCCGGATCCCAGGATGGGTCGTTGTTCACGATGAGAAGAACCTTGCCCTCGAGATCCTGTCCCTTGAAATCGTCCCACTCGTACTCCGGCGCCTGGATGCCGTAGCCGACAAATACCAGCTCGGCATCGTCAATTTTTGCCTGTTCTGCCTGCACGCCGCTGGAAACGATAAACTCGTCCCATTGCTTCAGTGTAATGTCGCCGTCTTCGTGGCGGAACGTCCAGGTATCCGGCTGCTCCGAGTTCACCCCGATCAGGTCGAACGGCTGCTGCCACGATCCGTCGGCGGCGCCAGGTTCCAGCCCCAGTTTCTCCAGTTCCTCCACCAGATAGTCACGCGCCGCCGCATCTCCGCGGCTGCCCGGACCCCGGCCTTCGTATTTGTCGTCGGACAGCTCGATGATGTGCTCCCGCATGACGTCTGCGGTAATTTCCCGGGCGGCCTGCTCAGTCGCGCTTGCCGCGCCTCCGTCAGCGGACGACGGCTCACCGGAACTCGCCGCGGTTTCGCTGCCCGGCGAATCCGGCGACTGCTCGCCGCTGCAGGCTGAAAGTGCAAGGAAGCCGAGCAGAAAAGCGGGCAGGAGCAATTTCGAATATTTCACTGTAATCCTCTTTGTGCGAAGTCGGGGCGAACGGTGCGAAAGGCTATCATAAATGCCGCTAAATGCAGTCAATTGGTGTTTCTTCGGGGACACCCGGGGCAGGCACCTCCCCTCCCGGACAGGCATTTTACAGGGATGTTGCACCCGCTCGCCCGGTACGCGGCCTTGGCCGCCGAAGATTTCCGGCAGGAAATCGCCCATAGCCTGCCAGGCGCGATGCTCCGCATCCGGCTGGCAAAGGTACCGAAGCCGCGGCCGTTTGCCTGTGGATTCGTGAACGCCTGCATCGCGTGCCGCTAGTGTAGCCCGTCGTCCATAATGGATCATTGTCGCGCGCGATCTTTCGTGGCTGGCAAGGCG
>JBBDSK010000195.1:0-5535 GCA_040904985.1 Woeseia sp.
GGGCTCGACATCCCTGTCTCGCACGCTCCTGCAAGGCCTTCCCCGCAACCGGGGCTCCGCCAGTGCGGTGGGGTGGTAAGGTTCAAGAATAATGCGCGCCGGGAAGACTCTGCAATTGCCTGAGCCACCCTGCGGGCGAGTGCTACGACCGTGGGTAGAACTTCAGGGGGCCCAGGAGAAGCTGAGGGCGTAATTGATGCCCGGGTCCTGTTCGAAGACGGTGATGCCGTCGCGCTCGATGGTCACCGTCTCGTCCAGCAGGTTTTGCGCCTTGACCTTGACCGTCATTGTATCGGTCGGATACCAGGCGTAGGTCAGGTCGAGGGAGTGAAACGGCTGCTCGAAGCCATCCGGGGCGCCGTTTCGGCCGGCGACGTAAAGCCGCTCGCCAAACACGTTGTAGATCAATGAGGCGGTATGCTTCGAGTTGGGCGAGTCATAGCCGAGCATGACGTTGGCCACATACTCCGAGGCACCGCTCAAGGAGCGCACCGGGTTGGTCGGCGCGTCCGGGAGCGGTCCGGCTACCAGCTCGGATTTTTGCAGAGTGACATTGCCCTGCAGGAAAAGCGTGTCGAAATACCCGCCAATGAAGCCGAGTTCCTTCAACCCCTCGATCTCGACGCCGTTTATCTCGGCCGACTCGGCATTGAGGATTTCCCGCGCGATGGTTGTATCGCTGGCAGGAGATTCAAAAAACTCGATCGGTCTGTCGATTTCCTTGCGGAACAGCGTGGCCGTCAGATTGTCGCCGTTGCCGAAGAACCACTCGGCGCGGAAATCGTAGTTGTTGACAGCTGCCGGTTCGACTCCCGGATTGCCGAAAGTCAGGTCATCGGTGATCGGATCGACGTAGCTCGAGCTGGTAATTTCTCGCAGGTCCGGCCGCACCGCGGTTTCGCTCCAGCCGAGGCGCAACTGGAAAGTCTCCGCCCACAGCTCGGACATATAGGTCACTGACGCGGCCGGATAGATATCGTCATTGGCAAAATTGCTCTGCTCCAGCAATACCGGGTCGGTTGTAATCTGCGGATTGTCCTGCGAGTAGCCGAACGGGTTCCAGTCAAGGGCGGCCTGGCGATAGTCTTCCCAGCGCGCCCCGGTGGCGATGCGCCAGGTGTCGTCGTAAGTCCATTCAACGCTGCCGAAAACGGCGTCAGTCATGGTGGCGGCGATATAGCTCTCGTTGTTTGCACCTTGCCGCTCAAAAACGAAGTTGTTGGCAGGGTCGAGGATGTTCTCGTCGGAAAAGACCTCGTCGAGCGATCCTTCCAGGACGGAGGGGTCCGCAACGGAAAGGGCGCCGATGCTGAACTGAGACTGGCGGTAGCTCCGCGCCTTTCTCATATGGTTGTAGCCGCCGCTCAATGTGAGCGCGTTGCGGCCGAACTCAACCGGGACGGTGGCGGACCAGCCGTGGTTGATGACTTCGTCATCGAGGTCGGTAAAACGAAAATCCGCGGCGTTCGAGTCGCGCGCGACCGCTTCGCTCTCGACGAGACCGGTCTGCGGATCCGTGATCGCCATCGAGGTTATGTTGACCTCGTTGGGTATATCGGTTTGTGCTTCCGAGGTGGAATAGAACCAGGAAATGCGGGTATCCAGCGGCAGGAGCGATACGGGGGCGGCCAGCATTGCGGGCAGCCGGTCCCGCGTCGCATCGCCGAGATAATGGCTGCCGCTGACCTGCTGCGTCAGCAATTCCCGCTCTTCGAACTTGATGCGGTAGTTCCTGAAGCCGAGGCCGTCCGACTTCTGCCTGTTCTCGTTGAAGAAGTCGCGCAGGGAGGTTTCGTCGTCGGTGTTGCGCAACCACAGGGTCGTGGTTTCGATCTCGTGGTCCGGGGTAAACTTGACGCCGAAGGTTGCCGTGCCCGCCAGGGTCACCGAGTGTGCCGTTTCGTTTTCCGTGTCCGTGCGCTCTTTCGGAAAATTGAAGTTTCTCGCGTATGCCGTCTTGTGGCGCCATCCTGTCTGGTAGGACGCTCCCGCAAGAAAACCCGCCTCCCAGTCATCGCCCAGAATCCAGTTATTGCCGACGCTGGCGCGAGCACTTGCGTCGAGCGGCAGGTCTTTAAGCTCCAGCCCGACATTTCGGTTCAGTTCGAGCGCGAGAGTGCGGTTTACGAGTTGCGCCTCCGCAAGCGTCGCCTTCGGGTCCTGGCGCTGCATAAAAGAGAGAATCGGCTGTACGCCGATGACGCCCTGGTACTCGTTGACGGCGGAGAGAAGCTCGGGCGAAAGCGCCCGCGTGCCATCGTCCGTGCCAAAACTGTCGTCGCTGCCGCCGGCGTAGGTCCAACCGTCCGATGCCAGCGAATTCGAGCCGCTGCCGAACTCGAAGCTCGCCACGAGAGAATCAGGAATTCCGCGCGTGCGTATGTCGATGCTGCCGCCGCCGAAGTTGGCGGGCAGGTCCGGTGACCACGCCTTTTGCACACGCAGTGATTCAACAATGGAAGTTGGAAAGACGTCCAGTGGAATCACGTTCCGGGTCAGGTCCGGTGATGGAATGTGCGCACCGTTGAGGGAGGTCGCCGAGTAGCGTTCGCCCAACCCGCGGATGTAGACGTACTTGTCCGATACCAGCGACAGCCCCGGCACGCGGCGAAGCGCCGCGGCAACGGTGCTGTCGCCGAGGCGGCTGATGGTGTCCGCCCCCAGGATGTCGCTGACGAACGAGTCGTTGACCCTTTCGTTGACGAGCTGCTGGCTGGAGCTTAAGAAACGCCCCGTGACCACGACTTCCTCGATCGGCTGACGCTCATCGCCATTAACCGGTGGAACGCGCGGCGCGGCGATGAGCGAATCTCCTGCCGCAGGGCGTGGCTCCTCCCGGGACTCTCCATCCTGCCCCGTTGCCGCACCCTGCCAAGACAGCAGAACCAATGCGACCGCCAATGGCAGGGGCGCTTTTTGCCAGTTTTCCATTGTGCTCATTTCGAAGCCTCGAAAATTTGCCGCAGCCGTCTCACAGCTCCTCGAACCACAGCGGCTGGGCGCGATTGTCAGGGTGCAGGCCGTAAGTCCATCCAGCCGTCCAGTCAGCTTCACCGAGGCTCAGCGCGCCGAGGAACAGCGCGGGTGCAGGATCACTGCCCGCTCCGGGAGCAGCGCCGTCGACCTGCGCCGTCGCGTAAGCGATTGAATAAATCGGCGGTGCGCCTTCCAGAAGCTGGAGGCCTGTGTCATTGGCCGCGGTGGCGCTGACGGCAGTGCCGTCGGGAATGTCAGCGAATATATTCCCCGAGTCGGCCGCAAACTGTTCCTCGGTGGTGGCGCTTGCGCCCAGCGTCTGTTCGTTTGTGCGTTCGGCACAGGCATAGACGACGTTATTAAGCGTTAAATCGCCGTCGAGTGCGGCCTGCCCGGAGCGGTTGTCAATGCGCAGGCAGAAGTTGTCGTTAGCCGCTGTCTGGTCGTTCGCCGCAAACGAGCCGATGACCATCGAATCGTTCACCGTGGCAAAGATGCCTTCACGGAAGCGAAAGCCGGCACCCGGATCGTGGGTCGATGTGGCGGCGCTGTTCGGCGAGAAGATGCAGGTGAGGTTATTTACCGTCACCTGCGTATTGAGCCCGCGAGCGATGAAATCCTCGACCGTTGCGGAATCGAGGTCGCTGAATGAGCCCAGACCGTCCGATTCAATGCACTGGTTGCCGTCTGTCTCGGACTGGACGATCAGTGCGTTGCTGATTGTGCCGATATAGCCCTCATCCAGGTCCAGCGAATCGTCGCGGACATAGACGCCGACGAAGTTGTCGAGGTTGAAGTTGCCGCCGAACATTTCGATGCCGTCGTCATAGGTGGAGTAAACCTGCAGGTTATTCACCACCGTATCGCTGCCGACGCCGCCGAAGGTAATGCCGTTCAGTTCGTCGCCGTTACCGACCGTCGCGCCGGTATGCTTCACGCGAACGTATTCGAGGCGGCCGGAACCATCGGCGTCGTTGTCGCCCCCGTAGAAGGACTCGTCCAGTCCCGCGGCGCCTTCAGCCGCTACGTGGCATTCGCCCGTCAGCGCGAAAGCGGGTTCACCGCGGGTACCGGTATAGGCGCACTTGTTGGTTACGCCGAAGCCGTTGATGACGACGCCGCCCCATTGCTGCACGTCTTCCGCGCCGACCGTGCCATTTACGTCGGAAACCGAAGTCAGGGTGATCGGAGCGTCGGGCGTACCTACAGCAAAAATCTGCGAGCCACGGTTGATGATCATGAAGTCCTTGCTGGTCTGCCACGCGAGCGTTGCACCGGCTTCGATCGTAAGCACGGGTCCGTCCCCGCCTTCTGCGATTCCGGCCGCCTGCAGCTCCGCGTCGCTGTCCATGGCCTCACCGACAAAAAGACTGCCCTCGAAGATGTGAGCACCGCCCGATGGCAGCGCAGGAATCGTCAGATCGAATTTAAGGTTGTTGCCCGCGCCGACGAAGGATTGCGAATAGGTACAATTGCTGCCGTCGTAACTGCCCTGAATCGTCTGGCCCCCGGAATTAACGTAGGATGCGCACAGGTCGTCGTCACTGCTGCCGCCTCCGCCGCCGTTGTTCGTGTTGTTGCTGTTCGAGACATTCGTTTGCGGCGCGATTTCGATATCGCCGCTGCCGCAGCCGGCCAGAGCCGCACCGGCGACGATGGCGGCGAGCGTAAATTTGCGATCCATTTGTTTCTCCAGCGAGCAATTGGTTTTCCAGCGAAGGGAGGACCATAACGGTGCTTTGTGTAAACTCCGTGACCGGAGCATTACAGAACCGTGAATGCCGGGTTCCCGGCGCAAGCACGCACTTGAGCTACACCGGTGTTCCTACTGCACTGCCCGGGAGGCTGGGATCATCCGTACTTCTGTGAATGCAGCATCAGGTATCCGTCTGACGACATGAAATCCGCGCACGCAACGACGGCTTTCAGCAAGGCGCTCGAACGGCACTCGCCGATCGTGCTCGACGGCGGACTCGCCACGCAGCTGGAAGCGCAGGGGCACGATCTCGGCTCGGCGTTGTGGTCGGCCGCCTTGCTGCGCTCCAATCCGCAGGCGATCGCGATCGCGCATCGCGCGTTTCTCGAGGCGGGCGCGGAATGCATCATCAGCGCGAGCTACCAGGCGAGTCGAGGCGGCTTCATGTCGCTCGGCCTGTCGGCGGCCGATGCAGACGGGCTGATCGCGAGCGCCGTCGAGACCGCGATCGCGGCGCGCGATGCGTTCCTTCGCGAGCGTCCGAGTACGGAACCGGCACCGCTCGTGGCCGCCAGTGTCGGTCCTTACGGCGCCGTGCTGCACGACGGTTCGGAATACCGGGGCAACTACGGCATCGGTCGCGAGGCGCTGCGCGCCTTTCACGGGCCGCGGCTGCGCCTGCTCGACGATTGCGGCGCCGACGTCCTGGCCGCCGAGACCATACCCGACCGGATCGAGGCCGACGTGCTCGCCGAACTGCTGGAGACCGTGAAGACGCCGGCGTGGATCAGCTTCTCCTGCCGCGACGAACGCTCGATCAGCGACGGGACGCCGATCGCCGAGGCGGCCGCCCGCTTTCGCGG
>JBBDSK010000196.1:0-5529 GCA_040904985.1 Woeseia sp.
GATCGGGCTTCGTGTCGAGAATGTACAGGCGGGACGAACGCAGTCCCGGTACTACGAGATAGCGGCGCTCAACATGAGGGTGCGGCGCGTTTGGGCAAAGACAAGAGCTGCAGGCATTCCAGCCGAAGTGGTGCAGCTCGTCGCCGACGTTTGTCATATCGACCTGCCCGACGATCTTTGAGTAGCTCGAGGAGCCAGGGTCGACGTCGACGACAACCATCGCGTCGGGCTGCGTGCGCTCAGGGTCGAATGCAGCCACATAGGCCAGTTTCTCCGCCTCCGCCTTCATGGCCATGCGAGGCGAGGGATAGAAGCTCGGATCGGGTTGCCAGGTACCAGTCATTGGAGGAACCTCCATTCTGTGGTGCTGTTGTCGATGCAAGGGAAATGCTTCTCAGGCGATACGTAAGTAAGCAAAGGCGCTGCGGCGCTCGGCACTCAGTCAGGACCTGAAAGCAGCAAGACAAGCATACGCCTTGTCGGCCTGGTTCTGCTAACCAGTTTTACCGGCGTTTCGAGTTCAGGGTCCCGGTCCGTGAGCGGTCACGGAAGGGGAGGCAAAACGACGGCAATAGCCAGGGGCCTGAGACAGGTAAGCAGAGGTGCCGCCGCTAGCAGACATCCAAGGGGGGTGCTTCTTCACTCATTGGCATCTGGAGGTCGCGCATGAATCGTCCTAGACTGTAGTGAGGCATCAGCATACTTTTTCAGAAAGCACATCGAGTCACGGATTGGAGGAGGTCACGGGCATGGCTGATCAGTGGCTATTCAAAAGTGAAACCTATGACAACTGCAATTGCGCGGTTAATTGTGGTTGCCAGTTCAACTTGCCGAGCACCCATGGATATTGTCAGTCGGCCTTCGTCGGTAACATCGTCGAAGGTTATTTCAACGATACACCGCTTGCGGGACTGAATTGGGCGGCGCTTTACAAGTGGCCTGGCGAGATCAAGGACGGAAACGGAAAGCGCCAGATCGTTATCGACGAACGTGCCGATGGAGCTCAACGAGTCTCGCTTGAATCGATTATCTCAGGCGAGGCATGCGAACCGTTGAGCAACCTGTTCTCCGTATTCGCGTCCACGTGCGCAGAATTCTGCGGGACGTTGTTTCTGCCTATTCGTCTCGAAGCAAACCTGGAACTAAGGACTGCAAGGGTTGATATACCGGGCATCATGAGAAGCAGTGGCAGGCCGATAATCAACGAGTTTACCGGCCAGCCGTTCCACATTGCGCTGGCACGTCCTGGCGGCAGCTTCGAGTTTACCTACGCGGAGATCGGGCAAGGGACGACCTCGGTGACGGGCGATATGGACATGGCGTTCGAAGATTCATGGGCCCATTTTTGTGTTCATCACTTCGATCAAAATGGGTTGATCCGGAAAAGATCAAGGCTCACAGCGTGGCTCGATGCCTGAGTCTGCGGCTGAGACTGACGGCAGTGATAGCCGGGTTTCGATGAAACTATCCCAGGCATGACAGGGCTCAGGCAGTCCCCCACTTGGTCTCGACTTCAATTCCGATCGACTGAAGAAGGACCGTTGGAAGAACGCCACCCGCTGCGATGATTACGGAATCGTTGGGATACTTGCGGACGGAATCGCCACCCAACACGATTGCGAATCATTCGCATCTCCATTACTATTCAGCTCCAACGGGCCCTGCGCCGGGCTCGCCGGCCGCGGTCGCGCCAGCAAACTATCCCAAAACCAATAACGGAAACAACGACATGCTTGAGCAAACCCGGTCATCCCGGCCCTTCCCCTTCGCTTTTTTCCCGCTT
Organism: Woeseia sp.; assembly: GCA_040904985.1. Lineage (GTDB taxonomy): Bacteria > Pseudomonadota > Gammaproteobacteria > Steroidobacterales > Woeseiaceae > IDS-8. The sequence goes on from JBBDSK010000196.1 coordinate 1,784, forward strand.
GCCTCCCTCCTTTCGCTCACCCTGGCGGGCACGGCCATGGCCCAGAAGGGCGAGGTCGAGCAGATCGACGAGATTGTCGTCGAGGGCCGCCTGAGCCGATATTCGGCCCTCAAATCGGATGTGCCGATCATGGAAACGGCACGATCCGTCTCGATCGAGGATCGCCAGCAGTTGCTGGACAAAGGCGCTATCAATCTTGCGGACAGCTACCTCTATTCCTCCGGCGTCACCGGCGAGGCGTACGGATTTGCAACACGGGGCGACTGGGTGAAAGTGCGCGGCCTGGACGTGCCGGAATATCGCGACAGCCTGCAGGCACTTTTCAGCAACTACAACAACACCCGACCCGATATCTACACCATCGAGCAGGTCGAGATACTGAAAGGACCGGCGTCGGTGCTGTTCGGCCAGGGTTCGCCCGGCGGCATCGTCAACGTGGTGAGCAAGACGCCGCGGCTGAACGCGCAGAGCGAAGTCGAGCTGGAGTACGGTAATTTCGACCGAATCCAGGTGGCAGCCGATCTGAACGGCTCATTCGGGCGGAACGACCAGTGGCTCTACCGCTTCGTCGGCGTGCACCGCAAAACCGACACGCAGGTGGACTTCATTTACGAGGATGCGCTCGTGGTCGCACCGTCGCTCACATGGCGCCCGGCGGAAGAGACCAATATCACGTTGCTGGCGAACTTCCAGCAGACCGACAGCGATGCCGGCGCGCAGTTTCTGCCGATCTACGGCACGCTTCTGCCGGCCCCCAATGGCCGCTTCATTGAGCCGGATACCTACCTGGGCGAGCCCGGTTTCAATCGCTATGACACGGAAACGAGATCGCTCACCCTGCTGGCCGATCACCAGCTGAACGCGGCGTGGAGCATCGAAGCGACCGCTCGCTACACGGACGGTGAAGCCGACTATCGCCAGGCGTGGCCGGCCTTCATCGGCGGCGACCGCTATGCGGTGAATCCGGACGGCTCGCTCTATGAAAACGGCGTGGTGCCGCGAACCTTCTACGACAGCTTTGCCACCTCCGAACAAAAGGCGGTTGACCTGCGCGCGCGCACCGATTTCCAGACCGGAAACTTCGGGCATCAGATGTTGATCGGCGTGCAGCACCAGGACGTAACCACGGAGAACGACAGGTCCTATGCCTATGCACTCGGTTACGATTTCGCGACCGGAGGACCAGACGGCGATCTGGGCGACGCATACTGGATCAACGTGTTCGATCCGGTCTATGGTGCGATCCCGCCGGACTCGGTAATGGCCCAGTACTTCTTCGATGCTCCAGCGGCGAACACGACCGATCTCGGGCTCTACGTCAGCGACCAGGTCAGCTACCAGAACTGGCGCTTCACGTTCGGATTGCGCGCCGACAAGGTCGAGACCGACAACGGCAGCACGACGCAAAAGGACGATGCGCTCAGCACCAGCGTCGGATTCCTGTACCAGTTCGACAATGGATTCGCTCCATACGCGAGTTATGCGGAATCGTTCGAACCCGTCGCCGGTATCGACACCATTACCGGCGATGCGTTCAAGCCGCAGGATGGCCGCCAGTATGAAGCCGGCCTCAAGTACCTGGACGCGGCTTCCGGCTCTTACGTCACGTTCGCGTGGTTCGACATTGAACAGTCCAACCTTGGCAACCCGAACTCACTGGTCAACGCACCCTCGCAGCAGGAAGGCGTGGCCAGGATCCGCGGCGTCGAGCTCGAGGGCATCCTGACGCTCGGGGAATTTCGCGTCGAGGGGAACCTCAGCCGGCTGGATACCGAAGACCCGAACGGCTTTCATCTCGCCAGCGTTCCGGAGATACAGGCTTCCGCGTGGATTGGCTATCGGCCGCGGGACAGATGGCAGGGGTTCAAGGCGGGCATCGGAGTTCGCTACACCGGCGAGAGTCATGACGGCGCCGACGGGCTGGAGACGCCGGCCTACACGCTGGGCGACGTGATGGTGGGCTACCAGACCGAGCGATGGGACTTCGCGCTGAACGTCAGGAACGTGACCGACCGCGACTACATGGCCACCTGCCTCGCGCGCGGCGATTGCTTTCCCGGTGAGAACCGCACCGTTGTCGGGCGAGCGGTGATGAAGTTCTAGTGTTGGAGTACGCGAGGATTTGAGCATGCCCTTTGCACTTGCGGGAGTGATCGCAGGGACCGGCGGCGTGGCGCTCCTGTACTTCTCCTGGAGCGGGCGGCTGCAGAGGAGGGCTCCTGTACTGGTGCTGGCGTGGACCCTGGTCGCGCTTTCATTCTGGCTGTGGCCTCGCGCTGTTGGGGTCGAGTTTGGCACGGTCATGGCATCTCTCCAGCTTTCGCTGGCCGCCTGGGTTCTTATCATCGCCAATCCGCATGTACGCCGCAGCCGCGGCCGGCGGCAGGAGCCTGCAACGACAAATCTGCCGCGACTCCAGGCGATGGCCTGGCATGCCGCTCGCTTCCTCTTGGCTGTGCCGCTCGCCGCGGTCGCGAGCACCGCGATGGTACTGGCGGCAGTAAGCCTGTTGCCGTGGGCGGACGTCGACCGGCTTGCACTCGCCGTGCTGGCCGTCCCGCTGGTGTGGGGTCTGGTGGTCTACTGGGCACTGCTCGACTGGCAACTGTTGCGGCCGGCTTTAGGGATCGTCGCCGGGGGCGCGCTCGGCATGACCGTCCTCTACCTGTAGCCGGCGGGCGCCTCATGAACTTCGTTCCGTCGTCTTCGCTCGTTCGCAGGGCGCTGTCCGGACATTCCTGGATCGGTCTGATGGCCGGCGCTCTGATGTACCTGGTCTGCCTGAGCGGCACGCTCGCGGTGTTCTACGAAGAGTTCGAACGCTGGGAGCAGCCTTACGCCGACGAGTTTACAAAGGTCGATTCGCTTGCGGCACACCGTGCTCTCAATGACTACATCGCGGACGGAGGTGCCGTGACGCCGCATATGTATCTCGTCCTGCCGACGGATTCCGTGCCGCGCTTCCGCCTGGCGACGGAGAACGAAAGCTGGTTTGTTCGGGCCGATGGCTCCCTCGCGGAACCGGAACGCAACGGCTGGACGGAAATGCTGCTCGACCTGCATCTCTACCTTCACCTGCCGCATGCCTGGGGTATGGTACTGGTCAGCGCACTGGGCGCCATGCTGGTTGCTTTGATCGTCTCCGGACTGGTCGCGCATCCGAAAATCTTCAAGGACGCCTTCAACTTTCGCACGCGCGGCTCGCGGCACCTGGAACAGGCGGATATCCACAATCGCCTCAGCGTGTGGGGCGTGCCGTTTCACCTGATGATCGCGATCACCGGCGCCTACTTCGGCCTGGCGCTGCCGATACTCGCCGTGTTCGCGGATGCGGAGCGAGACGGCGATCGCGAAGCCGTGGTCGCATCGGTATTCGGGGAGGAGCCGGAACTGCGGCAGGGCCCCGGGGAGCTATCGATCGACCGCGCATTGCGGCAGATGGAAACGCTGGCCCCGGATGCCGAGCCGTTCCTGATCACCGCTCATGACGTTCGTGAACCGGGCCGGTTCTTCAGCGTGTCGGCACGGCATCCCGGCCGGATGATCTACGCCGAGAATTACCTGTTCGATGCCGGCGGCAATTTCCTTCGCACGGACGGTTTTTCCGACGGCGAAACCGGAAAGCAGGTCGTGTACTCCATATACCGGCTGCATTTCGGCCACTTTGGCGGACTGCCGGTGAAGCTTCTCTACGGGCTGCTCGGGCTCGCGCTGACGGTGGTCTCGGTAACGGGCATCAACGTCTG
>JBBDSK010000197.1:0-5509 GCA_040904985.1 Woeseia sp.
AGACTTGATGCGGCGCCGCGAGAATGGTTCATTATTTGCGACGGGGTACACTAGTAGTTGTGTTGCTGTTTTACAGGACTGCAGCAACAAACGGCAAGCGCCGGGGGATCGGGCGCGCTTCCAGCCGTAGCCTTCGAGGCCGCGTCTCGCAGGTTTCGCACCCCTCGCCGCGCGCGCCTCCCCTATCGTCGGCGCGGCAATCGTGCGAAACTTTCGCAACAACACGATAATGCGCAGACTAACTCTTTGGGACGCTGATTATGAAGACACGTGCAGCCGTCGCCTGGGAAGCAGGCAAACCTCTGGAAATCGAAACCATCGACCTCGACGGACCGAAAGAGGGCGAGGTCCTGATACGCATGGTGGCGACGGGCGTCTGCCACACCGATGCCTTTACCTTGTCGGGCGAGGACCCGGAAGGTATTTTTCCGGCCATCCTGGGGCACGAAGGTGGTGCCGTGGTCGAAGAAGTGGGCGCTGGCGTGCAGAGCGTGAAGCCGGGCGACCATGTCATTCCTCTCTATACGCCCGAGTGCGGCAAGTGCGAATTCTGCACCTCCGGCAAAACGAACCTTTGCCAGGCCATTCGCGTGACCCAGGGCAAGGGGCTGATGCCTGACGGTACGTCCCGGTTCTCGAAGGACGGCAAGACCATTTTCCATTACATGGGCACCTCGACGTTCAGCGAATATTCGGTGTTGCCCGAGATAGCCCTGGCGAAGATCAGCACCGAGGCGCCGCTGGAAAAAGTTTGCCTTCTCGGCTGCGGCATAACCACCGGTATCGGTGCGGTGCTCAACACCGCGAAGGTAGAGCCCGGCTCCACGGTCGCCGTGTTCGGCCTCGGTGGCGTTGGCTTGAGCGCCATTCAGGGTGCTGCAATGGCGAAGGCAAGCCGCATCATCGCCATCGACATAAACCCGGAGAAGTTCGAGCTGGCCAAGCAGATGGGTGCGACGGACACGGTCAATCCCAAGGACTACGACCAGCCCATTCAGCAGGTTATCGTCGATCTCACGAACGGCGGAGTGGACTATTCGTTCGAATGCGTGGGCAATGTCAATCTCATGCGTGCGGCGCTGGAGTGCTGTCACAAAGGCTGGGGGCAATCGGTCATTGTCGGTGTCGCTGGCGCAGGCCAGGAAATTTCGACGCGGCCGTTCCAGTTGGTCACCGGCCGCGTCTGGCGCGGCACCGCTTTCGGCGGCTGCAAGGGCCGTTCGCAATTGCCGGGCATGGTAGATCAGTACATGGAGGGCGGGATCAAGGTCGATCCATTTATCACCCACACGATGCCCCTGGAAGACATCAACAAGGCGTTTGACCTGATGCACGAAGGCAAGAGCATTCGTTCCGTCATCCACTATTAATTTGCTGGTCAGGCTGGCGGTTCACTCCGCCAGCGGCCAGGAAGTCGCCTGCGGCCGCGGGCGCAAGGGTTTCTGGAGCCTGTATTGAACGAGGCGCATTTTACAAATCGGCTTCCCGCCGAGCTACCGGCAGACCCCATGCATTTTGCGGATTCGTGGTTCAAAGAAGCCATGGCGAATTCGGCAGCGCGCAATCCCAATTCAATGACGCTCGCGACCGTTGCCGCAAACGGGCAGCCGGCGGCGCGCGTAGTTCTGTGCAAACAGTTCGTACCCGACCCGGGCTACCTCCTCTTTTACACCAACTATCGCTCGCGTAAGGGGCTCGAGCTCGTGGAAAATCCGAAGGTTGCCGCAGTGCTTTACTGGGACAGCCTCGGCCTCCAGATTCGCCTCGAAGGGCTTGCGCTCAGATCGCCGGCCGCGGAAAGCGACGCCTACTTTGCAACGCGCGACCGGGGCAGCCAGATCGGCGCCTGGGGCAGCGACCAGAGCATGACGATCGGCTCGCGGGAGGCTCTGGTCGCGCAACTCGCGCAGCGCGCGGCGCAACTGGGCGTACCGCTGGAAGAAAGCCCGCAGGAGCTGGCCGACGCCGCGCCACCAATTGCGCGTCCCCCGCACTGGGGCGGCATCCGAATCTGGGTGAACGCGATCGAGCTGTGGGTCGAGGGCAAAAGCCGGGTTCACGACCGTGCGGCGTGGAAACGGGAGCTTGTCCGTGCCGGTGAGCACACATTCTCGGCGTCGCCATGGACCGGCGCGAGGCTGCAACCGTAAGGATCGAGATGCACCCTGGAACACTCGAGCGGAGAATCAGCTGTCCGTGGTGCGCCGCCCCCTCCGGGATCGTTCTCGATCTCTCCGGCGGCGATCAGTCCTACGTGGAAGACTGCCAGGTCTGCTGCCAGCCCATGCAAATCCGTTTCGAAACCGATGACGAGCAGCTGCTGGCGCTGCGGGTCGAACGTGCCTGAATCCCGATCCGCGGGCATCGCCGGACGGATCGACCCGCTGCTGCCGGTCCTCCTGCTGCTACTGTCCGCTCCAGCCGCCCTCGCCCAGCTCATACTGTCCGAGGGCACCAACATTTCCGCCGATGTGTCGCGCGAGGACGGGCGGGTTGTGATCGACTTGCTCGGAAGCCTCTGGGTTGTACCGCCCGGAGGCGGCGCCGCGAAAAAGCTGAGCGACGGCACGCAGCCAGCGGCGCGTCCGCGATGGTCGCCGGGCAACGATGCAATTGCCTACCAGACCAGCTCGTCCGCCGGTAGCCGTATTGCGGTGCTGGACGTCTCGACAGGCGCCAGCAGCCATCCGGGTGCCGGCTCGCACTACGACCAGCAACCGGCCTGGCACCCGGACGGCCGGCGCATCGTTTTTTCCTCAGCGCGCGGGGACAGCGGATTCGATATCTGGGAGACGCACCTGCGCACCGGCCTCTCGTGGCGCATGAGCGGCCACGCCGGGGATGAAACCGAGCCGGTGTGGTCGGAAAACGGCCGCGATCTTGCCTACATCCACCACGAAAACGATCAGTGGCGACTGGTGTTGCGGCGCCACGGGCAGCCGGAACAGGAGCTTGTCGTCTCGGATGAACCGCTTGCTGCGCCGTCGTGGCGGCCGGATGGCAGTCTGCTGACCTTTCTGCAGCGGGATGCGAACGGCAGCTACTCGCTGCAGATGGTCATTCTGTCCGACCCGCCGCTCATTCGCCGGCTGGCCGCCGGGGAGGATTTTTTCCTCTCGCCGGTAAGCTGGCGCGATCGCCTGCGCCTGATCTATACCGCCGACGGTATGATCAAGGAGCGCCGCTTCAACGACTGGAAATCCTCCCGGCTCAGGTTTTCGGCGGAACTGCCCGAGCCCGACCGGCGGCAGACAGCGCTCGCCGCCGCGGCACCGGCTCTGGCGATCGTCTCCCCCTCCAGTGAGCGACTGGTCATCCGGGCCGCACGGCTGTTCGACGGCGTCGATCCCGGCTACAGATTGTCGACAGACGTTCTTATCGAAGACGGAACGGTGACAGCCGTCGAAAAGCGGCGCGACTGGAAGAATGCAACAGTCCTCGATCTCGGCGACAGCACGATCCTGCCCGGTTTCATCGACGTTTACGCGGCGCTGCCGGAGGGCGATCCCGGGGCCGTCGGGCTGGCGATTTTAAGCTACGGCGTGACAACGGTCGTTGCCGGCGGTGTCGAGGGTTACGATGCCTCGCTTTGGGAAAGCGGCGATAGTCCCGGACCGCGTTTGCTGCGCGCAGCACCGCTCGCCACCACGAACGGAGCAGGCGCGGAGAAAAACGAGCCCCGCCTGTCACTTCTGACGATGCCCGGCGACCATGCGGCATTACCGACTGGCCTCTCGCATCTCAAGGAGCGGCCGGTTGCCTTGCCGCTTCTCGCGGAAAGCTGGAGGGTGGGCCTTGCGGTCGACGCAGACCTGTTACTCGGTGCCGAAACCCTGCCGGCATCGCCGCTCGGCCGGCGCTACCGCGATCTGCAGCTGGCGCAGCGCGCAGGGCCAGTCGCACTGGTTTCGGGCCTCGCCGACGGCGCGACCCCGGGTCTCGAGGGCGTGCTGCAATCCCGACAGGCTGACGCTTTCCGCCATCGGGTCCCTTTGCCGCGCTCGCTGCAGCGCCGCTTCGCCACCATTCCGGATTTGAGCATGAGTCCGACCGTCGTCATCGGCAGCCGGCCCAGCGGACTGCCGGCCGGGGCCGGCCTGCATGCGGAGATGCGGGCCCTGGCCGCGGCCGGTCTCCGTGGCGACGACATTCTGCGCGCGGCCGGTGCCAACGCGAGCGACGTGCTGGGTCTTGGCCAACAGCTGGGCCACATTGCGCCCGGCGCGCTGGCCGATCTGGTGCTCGTAGCCGGCGACCCGAGGGAGCGGGTCAGCGACGCCCTCAACATCGTCGCCGTCGTTCGCAACGGCCGGTTTTACAGCCTCGTGCGCCTGCTGGAGCAAGCCGGTGGCGCGGGCGGTGTCGAATAATTTGACAAAACGCCACGTTGGCCTTCTGTCGCCGAATTGCGACGGAACTGAACATAAAGAAGATGCCGGAATGAAGCTCGGGCCGACCGCGTTATCGCGACGAAACGGTCAAACCAGGCGAAACCCCTTTAGAATCAGAGACTACGGCGCCCGGCATGGCAACAATTTCTTGCCGGGGATAGCGGCCGCATGTCGGAAAGTTTTACAATAGCCCGGGGAAAGTTAACTCGGTCTGGCCGCGTTGGCTCGCAACTTTCTGAACTAAAAGGCAAAAAAAGGTAGTGGCATAGCTTTTGCCTTTGTAGTTCTGCCCAAGCGAAGTGTGACTGGGCGCGGTAACCGAAACATCGATACAAACGGGATTTAGACGCCAGAAGAATAATAACTACTACAAAGAAAAAGATTTAGGTCCGAATAATAATAACGACAAGTCTGTATCTGGTTTACCGCATTCAGTTACCTCTTAATAATAAAAAGAGTCATTAACCCCGCCGCCTCATCAGCCGCGGGGTTTTTTATGCGGCGCGCAAATCACTTGCTCGCGCAGGTCTGCGGCACGATCGGCTTGCGCCGCCCTCCCGCCGGACTTAGGCTTCCCGGCTGCACCCGGTGCCGGAGCCTGATCTTGAATCGCGTTGCCACCTTCCTGTGCGTGCTGGCTCTTGCGGCATGCGCGTCGCCAATACAGCAGAACCTGCAGGAATACGACGTTGCCGCGCTGCAGGAGTCGATGCAACAGGGCGACCTTACGGCGCGGGAACTCGCCAGCTATTATCTCCGGCGCATCGAATCGATCGACCGCGACGGACCTCGGCTGGCCGCCATCATCGAACTGAATCCCGACGCCCTTGCAACCGCGGATGCACTGGATGAAGAGCGCCGCAGGAGCGGAGCGCGCGGGCCATTGCACGGAATCCCGGTGGTGTTGAAGGCCAATATTGACACCGGGGACGACATGGCAACGACTGCGGGTTCGCTGGCACTGGCCGGGCATCGCGCTGCAGACGATGCGTTCCTGGTGCAGCGCCTCCGGGAGCATGGGGCGGTGATTCTCGCCAAGGCGAACCTGAGCGAATGGGCAAATTTTCGCTCCACCCGGTCGTCCAGCGGCTGGAGCAGCATCGGCGGTCAGACAAAAA
>JBBDSK010000198.1:0-5507 GCA_040904985.1 Woeseia sp.
GATTTCGGCGTTTCCGTTTATGATTGGTCTTGCCTACCTGGTTGTATCGCTCTTCGGCAGGGAGAAGACGAGAAGCTGACTGCGAACAGTCGCAACGAGGGGCTCGACGACAGCGAACTCGTCGCCCGGGCGGTTGCGCAGCAGGACTCGCGCGCCTTTGGTGAGCTGGTGCGCCGCCATCAGTCACAGGTCAGGAACTTCCTGCGGAAGCTGACCCGCGACATCGAACTGGCGGACGACCTGTCACAGGAAGCTTTCGTGCACGCCTGGGACAGGTTGCATACCTACGCCGGCAGCGGTTCATTCGTCGGCTGGTTACTAAAGGTGGCCTACACGACGTTTTTGCAATCGAAGCGCAAGGCGTCACGCTACGGCAACGTGCTCGAAGCGATGCATCAGGAGCTGGGCACTGACGCCGCAACGCACAGGGACGCGCGGGAGGAGATCAGCGATCTCGACAAATTTCTGGCTGTATTAACCGAGGAGGAGCGGGCCGTAATGATTCTGTCCTATGCCTGCGGCCTGTCGCACAGGGAGATCGGTCTTGCTGCGAATCTTCCTGTGGGTACCGTAAAGTCGATCATTTTTCGCGGCAAGGAAAAAATCAGGGAAATCTTTGACATCGAAGATCATCAATATGGCTGAGCGGCTGAAAGAAAAAGAGGACGAGGGACTGGAGGCACTTTTTCGCTCCGGGACGATCGAGGACAATGGCTTTAGCAATCGCGTGATGGCACGCGTGAGGCGGGGCATCTGGATACGACGCTGGACGTTGCCCACGGCCGTTCTGCTTGGGGGTGTGGTGGCTGCCAAGCCGGCCGGAGAGCTGTTAATGGCGATGGCTAAAGCGTTGACGGTGATGCCGCAGGACTTTCGGTCACTGCCGCTGGAATCATTGCCGCAGGCGACGGTTTTTATCCTTGGCGGAGCTGCGATCGGTATTTTTGCCCTGTTCATCAAGGCTCTCGAGGAATAGCGCTTTCTCGGCATACCGGCTCGAGATTTCCTGCGTTGTCACAGTGGACGCGGTCATATACATTCACCCCATGAATCTCCGCGAACAGGTCGAAAAACTCCTGCCTGCCTGGGAGCGCTGGTATCCGAGCCTCTTCGATGCCGCGAGCGACCTGGGGCTGATCCGGGCCGAGGTGTGCGATCCCAATACCCTTCTGTTGACCAACCGGCATGCGCGTGTGCGCCAGAAAGCAGAAGACGCCCACCGGGAGAAATGGGGCGGAAAAGAGGAGTAGCTCTTCTGCGCCTGCGCCGCGAAATGGCCAGCCCTTCCGGCTGAATTTCGCCTCTGGATTCGCGAACAAAATGAGACTGTATTGACGCATTTCGACCTGGAGACAATTCGTTCCCGCTTTCCGTCATTGTCGACCACCGACAATGGCGTTCCGCGGATATACCTCGACAATCCTGCCGGTACGCAGGTGGTCCAGGGCGTTGCACAGAGGATGTACGACTGTCTGCTGGAGGCCAGCGCGAATCTCGGCGGCTATTTCCGCACATCGAAGCGTGCCGTTGCGATCGTCCATGACGCGCATGATGCAATGGCTGACTTGTTGAATGCGCCGTCCGGCGACGAAATCCTATTCGGGCAGAACATGACGACGCTGACGCTGCAGGTGTCTCGTTCCATCGGCAGGCGGCTTGAAGCGGGCGATGAAATCATCCTGTCGCGCATGGACCACGATGCGAACGTGACGCCCTGGGTATTGCTGGCCCGCGACCTGGAACTGAAAGTCCGCTGGCTTCCGTTCAATCTCGAGACCTACGAGTTCGACCTGAAGGCGCTGGACGACTTGCTCAACGAGCGCACGAGGCTCGTTTGCGTCGGCGGTGCGAGTAATCTCACCGGCACCATTCATGACATCAAAACAATCTGCTCCCGAGCGAGGGAGGCGGGAGCCTGGAGCTACATCGATGCCGTGCAGTCGGTGCCGCATCTGGCGACCGACGTGCAGGAGATCGGCTGCGATTTTCTCGCCTGCTCCGCCTACAAGTTCTTCGGCCCGCACCAGGGAATCCTGTGGGGCCGGCGGGAAGTGCTGGAAAGCCTGGAGCCGTACAAGGTCCGGCCGGCACCGAAGGAAATCCCCGGCGCCTTCGAGACCGGCACGCAAAGCCACGAAGGCATGGCGGGAACCGCCGCTGCAGTGGACTATTTTGCCTGGATTGGCCAGACCATGGCGGGCGCCGACATCCTGCAGCGTAACAAACGGTACGCGGCCGGCCGGCGCCGCTACGCTCATGCGGCCATGGACTGCCTGTTCGAGTACGAGACGCAGCTGTCCCGGCACCTGATTGCGGGTCTGACGAGCCTGCCAGCCGTGACAGTGCACGGCATCTGCGGGGCCGAAGCGATGGCGCGGCGCGTGCCTACCGTGACCTTCACGGCCGCCGGTTCGGCTTCGGCCGACATTGCCGCCGCGCTGGCGGAGCAGAACATCTTCGTCTGGAGCGGTCACAACTATGCGGTGGAAGCGGCGATGGCGCTGGGTATCTATGACCGTGGCGGCGGCGTCCGCGTTGGCCCGGTGCATTACAATTCTACCGCTGAACTGGACCAGCTCCTCAACGCGCTGGAGGGTGTCCTGCCGCGGGTGAAGGCCTTGGCCTCCACGCGGAAAACGTTATAAAGTACGTCGGCCGCGGGCAAAGGCCAGGGAAACAATGACTGCAACGCCGGAAATGAATGCGACGACCGCAGCGACGCCTCGAAGGCGCGTCGGCTTTGCGGTGCTGCTCGCACTGGCGTGGTTTCAGGTGGCCTTTGCCAGTCACCAGTTCGAACATGTCACTGGCGACCTGTTCGATAGCTGTACGGTTTGCAAGCACTTGGAGCGGCAGGATTCGGCCGCCGTGCAGAAGGCGCCGGATTCGGCGCCGGCATTGCTTTTCCTGGCGCCAATGGCGAACGCGGCCAGCCATAACCCCGCGCGCCTGCACCGAAATTACCATTCGAGAGCTCCTCCCTCCGCCTGATCGTTTTCTCCAGTGCACGGCCACTGGCCGTTACCCGCGTACGGAGTTCCTCTCCGGCGCTCCAGAGTGAAGATGACAGGATTGTTGAACATGAAGCAAATACAAAGGACAGCCCGGCCGGAAATTGCCGCGGGCGTGTGTGCTGCCTTCTGCCTTGGCGCAGTGCCTATTGCTGTTGCCCAGGACGAGCTCGAAGAGGAGAGGCATCACCAGATCGACGAAATCACCGTTTCGGCGACACCGCTGTCGCGGACCGTGGAGCAGCTTGCACAACCGACTTCCGTGCTGAGCGGCGAAGAGCTTGCCTTGCGGCAATCGACCAGCATCGGAGAGACGGTATCGGCTGAAGTCGGCGTCAGTTCGACCTACTTCGGTCCGGTGGCGTCGCGTCCGGTTATTCGAGGCCAGTACGGCGAGCGCATTCTCGTACTATCGAACGGTCTGGATGCTCTCGATGCGTCCGCATTGAGCGAAGACCACCAGGTCAGCGTCGAAGGCATCCTGGCGGAGCGTGTCGAAATCGTTCGGGGACCGGCAACTCTGCTTTACGGAAGCGGTGCCGCAGGCGGTATTGTCAACGTCGTCGACAACCGCATCATCGACACACCCTTGACGGAGCCGTTTTCCGGGGCCATCGCGCTGGGTGCCGATTCGGCGGTCGGCAAGCGTGGCGCCGCCGGCCGCGTCGCCTTCGGCTCCGAATCATTCGGCCTGCATCTCGATTATTTTCGGCGCGACACCGACGATGTGGAGATTCCGGGCTTCGCTGAATCGGCTCTTTTACGCTCTCTCGAGGAAGAGCACGAAGAGGGGCATGAGGAGGAAGAGGAAGCCTTCGGCCGCATCGACAACACGGACAGCGAAACGGACGGCGGCGCGCTGGGGCTATCTTGGACTGGCGACCGCGGATTTCTGGGCGCCTCGCTCAGCACGTTCAACAGCAACTACGGTATACCGGGACACCTTGCGCACGAGGAAGACGAGGACGAGCTACCTCCTGCCGAAACGGGCCACGAGGACGAATCGGTTCGCGTCGATCTGGAACAACGGCGTCTCGATCTGCGCGGGGAGCACGACTTCGACGGTATCATCAGCCGTGCAAAGTTCAGCCTCGCGCGCAGCGACTACGAGCACCAGGAAATCGAAGGCGGGGAGATCGGCACCCGTTTCGACACCAAAGGTACCGATGCGCGACTCGAGCTGCGCCATGCCGACATCGGCCGCTGGCAGGGTGCCTTCGGCTTGCAGTTCAAGCGCATGGACTTCGACGCTTTCGGCGAAGAAGCGTTCGTGCCGCGCTCCGATACTCTGGCGAGCAGTGTTTTCCTGTTCGAGGAATTTGCCCTCAATAATCGCTGGACCTTGCAAACGAGCGCCAGGGCGGAGCGGCAGAAAATCGATGTCGACGCCGCGGTGGGGCCGGAATACAGCGATACGGCGTTCGGTGCTTCCATCGGCGCCATCTGGGACTTCACGCAAGACATGAGCCTGGCGGCCAACTACGCCCTGACGGAGCGTCACCCGAATTCCACTGAGCTCTTTGCCGACGGTCCTCACGTCGCTGTGAACCGTTTCGAGCGTGGCTCCGTAACGCTTGGGGAGGGCTTTCTCGGCAAGGAACTGTCGTCCAACCTGGACCTGACGCTGCGCGGGCGGAATGAGCGCCTCGAGTGGTCGATAACCGCCTTTGTCAACGACGTCGACGATTACATTCTTCTTTCGGCGGCGGGCGAGGAGGAAGACGGTCTGGCTGTGTTCGACTATGCGCAAAGGGACGCACGTTTCTACGGCTATGAGGCCGAGACGCGCATCGAGCTTCTTGACACGGCCGGCGGCCACATGCACGCAAGGCTTTTCAGCGATTACGTACTGGGAGAAGAAAAGGCGAGCGGCGCGTATGCACCCCGTCTGCCGCCGCTACGCTATGGGGCCGGGCTGCACTACGTCGCCGAGCGCTTGTCGCTGGGTGTCGACACCACGTTTCATGCGAGGCAGAACAAGACAGCGCCGAACGAGCTGCCGACGGACAGCTACGCGCTGGTGGGTGCGGATTTGTCGTACGCGCTCGAGGAGCAGGGACTTTTCCTGTTCATCAGGGGGACGAACCTGACCGATGAGGATGCGCGGCAGCACTCCTCGCCGCTGAAGGATTCGGTTCCGCTCCCGGGGCGCTCTTTCCACGTCGGGCTGCGCTACGACTTCTGATGCAGCCGCCGCGGAAATACGGTCTTCCAAACAAGAAAGGCCGCGTTTCCGCGGCCTTCCGTGAGATCGAATATCTTCAACCTCGGGATCGCCGAGCGATCCGGGATTTCCTAACCAGATAGAGAAGGTTGCTCCACTATCCGGCCAAGATCCAAAGGCTGCATCGATACTGTCGACATCTCACTAGACATTGGATCACCTCCTTGAAAGTTGTTGGCCCGCAGCGAGTATCGTATCTATCGTCATAGAATCCAAGCATGAATTACGCGAAAAACCGAATTTCCGCCGAGCCCGGAATTCCGGTGAAACTA
>JBBDSK010000199.1:0-5502 GCA_040904985.1 Woeseia sp.
AATGACGTCGCGTAATTTGTAGGAAAGCGGTCACAGACGCAAAAGGACGGCCGTTACGCCACCCGCTGCAGAAGTTTCGGAGGAAAGGGATAAGGCTGCGCGGCATTGGTGGCATCACCACGATTTGCCACGCACCTGACGAGGCCCGAGGTTTATTACCTCGACCTGAACGACGACAACGGGCCCCGCCGTGCGTATCATTGCGACCGAGCGAATTAAACGACTCCGGCAGCGCAGGTATGGTACAGGCAACGAGGGTAGAGGCAACGACGGTCAATTCGCGCTCTTCGACCGGCGACCCCGTACCGCAGCGCTTGTCCGACGATGCCGATCTCACCTGGCGCGTACTCGCCACGCTCAACATCTTCCGGCTGCTGGTTGCGGCCCTCCTTCTGGGCCTGTTTTTTGCCGGCGGCGAGGTACACCTGTTCGGCGAGCGCTATCCCGGCCTTTTCTCGGCAACTGCGGCCGGATATCTCGTGTTTGCGGCCATCTCGGGTCTCGCCATTCGTCAGCGGTGGGTCTCCGCGGTTCCTCAGGCCATCGCGCAGAGCACAATCGACACGGGCGCCATTGTCATTCTTATGCATGCCAGTGGCGGCCTCGGGAGCGGTCTTGGCGGACTGCTGATCGTATTCGTCGGCGCCGGCAGCCTGGTGTTATCGCACCAGTTGCCTGCCTTCTTCGCGGCCCTCGCCACCATCGCTGTGCTCGGCGAGCAGTTCTTCTCGCAAATCGCCGGCGTCAGCGATACCGGAAACTACACGGCGGCGGGGGTGCTGGGCGCGATCATCTTCGCCATTGCACTTGCCGCCAAACCGCTCGCAAGCCGCATCCAGGTGAGTGAGGAGCTTGCGCGCCAGCGCGGTGTCGATCTCGCCAACCTGTCGGAACTCAGCGAGTACATCGTGCAGCACTTGCGCGAGAGCATTGTCGTGCTGGATGGCGACAATCAGATCCGCCTGATCAACACTTCGGCGGCGCAGTTGCTTGGTGCTGCGAAAGACTCCGACGGTATGCCCCTGCATCACATTTCACCGTCGCTCGCCGATTATGTCGCCGCCTGGCGCGGCGACCTGTCGCTCAAGTCGCATCTGGAACTGACGATGATCGCCGCCGATAACAGCGCCCGCGTGACCGCGCACCTGGCGCCGCTCGGAAAAGACCACGAACGCACCGGGCCTATGCTGGTCTTTCTCGAGGACTCGAGCCTCATGAACGCCCGCGTGCAGCAGTCGAAGCTGGCCTCCCTCGGCCGGCTGAGCGCCAGCATCGCCCACGAAATCCGCAATCCGGTCGGCGCGATGAGCCACGCCGGGCAGTTACTGGGCGAGTCCAAGGCGCTCACGGACGATGAGCGGCGCCTGACCGAGATCATTCGCACGCACGCCGAACGCGTGAGCCATATTGTCAATAACGTATTACAACTGTCACGGCGGGAATCCAGCCGCCCGGAACAGTTGCGATTGAAGCCCTGGCTCGATGACTTCGCGAGCGAATTTGCCCAAACGCTGGAGCTGATGGAGGGTGAAATCGAGGTGGGCCAGATCCCGCAGGATTTCGAGGTGCGCATGGACCCGTCTCATTTGCGCCAGGTGCTTTGGAACCTTTGCGATAACGCTGTGAAGTACGCCAGCGAGACGGGCGGAATCCTGGTCGGGCTGCAGGCGGGCCACATGCAGCGGACCGGCCGGCCCTACCTGGAAGTTCTTGACCAGGGTCACGGTGTGGAGCCCGCCGTTGTCGATAAAATCTTCGAGCCCTTCTACACCGACAGAAAGGGCGGGACGGGACTCGGGCTATATATTTCGCGTGAACTTTGTGAACTCAACCGCGCGACGCTCGTGTACCAGCCGCGGGAATCCGGCGGCAGTATCTTCAGAATCGTTTTTGCAGACCCCACGCGCTGGGAAGCCGTAGAACTCTAATGAGTAAACCTCTCGCACTGGTCATCGACGACGAGCCCGACATCTGCGAGCTACTGCAGCTCACGCTCGGCCGTATGCAGGTCGAAACCGAAATCGCGGGCGATCTGGCGGGAGCGAGAAAGCATCTCGGCCGGCGCAAATTCGACCTGTGCCTGACCGATATGCGGCTGCCGGACGGCGATGGGCTGGGGCTGGTCCAATGGATGCAGGTCCATGCCCCGGGCGTGCCCGTGGCAGTCATCACGGCGCATGGCAACGTGGAGACCGCCGTGCAGGCACTGAAACTGGGCGCTTTCGACTTCGTCTCCAAGCCACTGGACCTGCAGAACCTGCGCAGCATCGTGGAAAACGCGATCAGGCTGTCGCAGAAGCAGGGGGCACCGCAGTCGTCTCTTCTGGGCAACTCCGACGTCATGCGCCACCTGAAGGACATGATCGGCAAGGTGTCGCGGAGCCAGGCGCCGGTGCATATCTCGGGCGAATCGGGAACGGGTAAGGAGCTTGTGGCGCGTCTCATCCACGACAGCGGGCCTCGCCGCGACGGGCCTTTCGTGCCGGTCAATTGCGGCGCCATACCGTCCGAACTCATGGAGAGCGAATTCTTCGGCCATCGCAAAGGATCGTTCACGGGTGCCGTGCGAGACAAGGTGGGCCTCGTGCAGTCCGCGGGCGGCGGGACGCTTTTCCTTGACGAGATCGCGGACCTGCCGCTGTCAATGCAGGTCAAGCTGCTGCGCGTGATCCAGGAGCAGGCGGTCAGGCCGGTGGGCGCCTCGCGAGAGGAAAGCGTCGACATTCGCCTGCTGTCGGCGACGCACAAGAAACTCGCCGGGCTGGTAGCGAAATCCCAGTTCCGGGAGGATCTTTATTACCGGATCAATGTAATCGAGCTGCAGGTGCCAGCTCTGCGCGAACGCGGCAGTGACATCCTCTTGCTGGCAGGACACATCCTTGAAAAACTGGGTTCATCGCTGACGGCGCTGGACGAAAATGCGAAAAGCGCGCTTCTTCGCTATTCCTATCCCGGCAACGTACGGGAACTGGAGAACATGCTGGAGCGCGCGGTAACGCTCAGCGGAGACGGCCGAATCCGCGAAGAGGATTTGAGCTTGCGTAATCCGCCCCCGTCGGGCGGCGCGGACGCCTGCGGCGACGGCACTATCGACCTCGGAGACCAGGTAGAAAGCGTGCAGCGGCAGGCGATTGTCGAGGCGCTGGAAAAAGCCCGCTACAACAAGACGGCTGCGGCCCGCCTGCTGGGCCTTACCTTCCGCCAGTTGCGCTACCGCATTAAAAAACTTGGCATAGAGTAGCTCGTGAAAATGCCGAGGGGCGCCGGCACCGTGAGCTGGAAGCCTTCCATGTGAGCAGCTGGGTTCAGCTTGTCAGACTGCATATTCGCGAGGCGCAACACAACGGTACATGTGCTGTAATTCCGGCTATAGAGTCCCTCTTTAGATTAGGTTCAACCTGTGGACAAATTCGATTCCGTTCGTCGTTTTTACGATAACGAGTACTACGCCGATCACGAGCGAAGCGGGAGTCTGCCATGGCACTGCCGGAAAATTGGTGCTCGGTTGGGTGAGATGACCGGGAGGCAAGTGTTAGATGTTGCCTGCGGTACAGGAGAGTGGCTGGACTATTTTCGTCACCGTGGAGCCAAAATTTCAGGAATCGACCTGTCGCGCAAGGCGATCGATGTTTGCCTGGAAAGGTTTCCTGGCGGGAATTTCCATTGTGGCCCTGCCGAGTCATTACCTTTTGATGACCAAAGCTTCGATCTTGTGACCTGCATGGGTTCTTTGGAGCATTTTCTCGACAAGCCGAAGGCGTTGCAGGAAATGCGGCGTGTCGCGAAGCCCGGCGCATTCTTTGTCATTCTAGTGCCCAACGCAGGATTTCTGACACGTCGCCTTCGGCTCTATGGCGGCACCCAGCAGGTGAAAATAAGGGAGGATGTGCTGGAACTGGACGCCTGGGGCCAGCTTTTCGAAGCTTCGGGCTTGCGCGTGGTCGAGCGATGGCGAGATCTCCATACATTGTCCTGGTCGTGGATTCGCTCCGGAAGGCCCTACATGTGGCCTCTTCGAACTGCACAAGCGCTTGCTTTGAGCATGTGGCCGATAGCTTGGCAGTACCAGGTTTATCATTACTGCCGGGCCGCAAATGACTAAGCAGGCAAAGACGGCCTCACCTCCTCGTCCGCGCCTGATGTTGGTCACCCGCAATCTACCACCACTGCTTGGTGGCATGGAGAGGTTGAACCTGCATATTGCTTCGGAACTACTCAGGGACTTCGAGCTACTGATCGTCGGACCTACCGGCTGCGCCAGTCGGTTGCCATCAGCTTCAGTTGTTTATGAAGTACCGCATAAACCTCTCTGGCGGTTCCTGTCCAGCGCGTTCCTGCGTGTTCTGCGGCTGTCTCGCGAATACCAGGTGAGATGCGTAATTGCAGGTAGCGGTTTGACTGCCCCGATGGCGCTTATTGGCGCTCGCATCTGCGGTGCACGTTCCGCCGTCTATGTGCACGGCTTGGACTTAGTCGCTCCTCATCCGGTCTACCGATGGATCTGGCGCCCGATTTTACGTCGAATGGACTTATGCATCGCTAACAGTAGCTATACCGCAGGTTTGGCCGCATCCATAGGAATTCCGAACGAAACAATATGTGTGCTCAATCCTGGGCTTGACCTGCCCGACCCGGAGGATCCGTCTACAGCGGCGGATTTCCGCAAATCTCACGGACTGCACTCGCGCAAGGTTATGTTATCGGTGGGGCGTTTGACACCTCGCAAGGGCCTGCTCGAGTTCGTTCGGGAGGCACTCCCCGCGATCGTAGCCGTATATCCCGACGCGATACTTGTCATCATCGGCGACGAAGCTCCAGATGCATTGGTCGGCGGCGGCGCGGGAATGGGCAACCGTATCGTAGATCTTGCGCGCAGCAAAGGGCTCTCCAAAAACGTATGTTTGCTTGGTCCTTGTGATGACCTCGTCCTTTCCGCGGCCTACCAGACTGCCGATGTCCTGGTTTTTCCGGTGCGTGACGTGCCAGGAGACGTAGAAGGTTTCGGCATGGTCGCCATTGAGGCTGCATCTCATGGGTTACAAACCGTGGCGTTTGCGGTCGGCGGAATCGGCGATGCGGTCGCAGACGGCCATTCTGGCTGGCTGGTTACGGCAGATGATTACTTGTCTCTGGTCGAACGAATAATCCAGGTTCTGACGCAGGGACGAAGCACTACGGTGGAGCGTCGATGCCGGGATTTTTCGGCAGCTCTCGCATGGCCGCACTTTGGTATCAAGCTAAGAGCATTGATCAATCGGCTGCTCAAATCGCGGCCATCGCCTGCCAGAGCTTAGATGGACATCGGAAAGCCACCTTTACGCTGAAACGAAATTTGGCAGGAACGAAGAATTGACTTCAGCGATGAATGATTACATAGCCAGGTATAGCCAGGAAGGTGGTTGTTGCGACGACAAATAGTCGATCAATAAGGGCGACGACTGCACCGAGTTCGGGCGAAATATTCAGCAAAACAGCGCCGCCAATGATTGCACCCTCCCGGAG
>JBBDSK010000200.1:0-5495 GCA_040904985.1 Woeseia sp.
GACCGAGGCCTTAAGCTGTTCGCGCAGTTCGGCGCCGGCGGCGGCCAGCTCGAAAGCCGAGTTCGCAGACGCATCCAGCGGCACGTCCCAGTAACGGACCGGTTCCACGGGCGCTCGGCCCCGCTTCAACGTAAGACAGGTCCCCGGCTCCAGCTTTTTCACCGCGCGATAAATGCTGCGCGGGTCGGGCACGTAGCCGAACGTGAAATAGTCTTCTATCGCGCGCGGGTCGAGATCCCGCGGCACATCCGGGTGACAGGTGATGGCTTTCAGTTCCGAGCCGAACACGATGCGGCCGTCGGCCAGGATCGCATAATGCAGCGGCTTGATGCCCAGCCGGTCGCGCGCGAGGAACAGCGTCTGCCGGTTACGGTCCCACAGCGCGAAGGCGAACATGCCGTTGAAGCGCTCCAGGCAGGCCTCGCCCCACTCTTCCCAGGCGTGCACGATCACTTCCGTGTCGCAATGCGTGCGGAAGGTATGGCCGCGCGCCGCGAGCTCGCGCGCCAGTTCCTGGAAGTTGTAGATTTCGCCGTTGTAGGTGACGACGACCGTCTCGTCTTCGTTATAGAGCGGCTGCTTGCCGCCCTCGAGGTCGATGATGGACAGGCGCCGGTGACCCAGGCCCACGCCCGGCTCGATGTGGAAGCCGCTGCCGTCGGGGCCGCGGTGCGTCAGCGCATCGTTCATGCGCCGGAGCATGCCCTCGTCCACGGGTTGCGTTCCCTTTAAGTCCACGATGCCGGTGATGCCGCACATAATTAACCGCTCATCCGGGCAAGCGCATCCTGGTAGACGCTGCGGTAGCGGCTCACCATGCTGTCCAGCGAATACTCCCGAAGAGCCCGTCCGCGCGCCGCCCAGCCCTGCGTTTCTCTTGAAGTCTTGTCGAGCGCGTAGCGCAGGATTTCGCCGGCCATTGCCTCCCGGTTCTCCGGCTGCACCAGCGCGCCTGTCAGCCCGGGCTGCACCAGCTCCCGGTTACCTCCGGTGTCGGTCGCAACGAGCGGCAGACCGCTCGCCATGGCCTCCAGAAGCGTGTTCGAGATGCCCTCGCGGCGCGAGCCGAGCACGAAGATGTCCAGGCTGCGCATCAGCGCCGGCACGTCGTCGCGGCTGCCCGGCAGCCAGGCGGCGTCGGCCAGCCCGGCGGCCTCCAAAGCATCGAGTGCGGTTTGGCGCAAAGGGCCGTCGCCGATCATTACCAGGCCCACATTCACACCCGCCGCCTCTGCCCGCGGCCGGGCGCTGATGAACGCTTCCACCAGGTTCATCGGATCCTTGATGTCCATGAAGCGCAGCACGCTGCCCGCCAGGACCGTGTCCACGGAAAACCGGTCGGCAAGCGCCGGATGGCGCTCATCGTCCCTGCGGGGGTGAAAGCACTCGGTGTCAACGCCGTTGCAGATGCGGGTGACTTTGCTTCTCGCGACGCCGACGGTCTGGACAAGCCACCGCTTGAGATCGCTCGACACCGCGATCACGCGCCGCACGAGCGGGAACATCATTTTCCGCAGACGGCGGTACTTCCGCTTCGTGCCGTCCGGGTCGTGCACGTCCCAGCCGTGCTCGCCGTGGATGCAGACCGGTACACCGGCGAGCCGCGCCACCGGCACGCAGTCGAGCGTGCCGATGTTGCGGGTATGCACGACGTCCGGTTTGAGCCGGCGCAGGAGGCGCCAGAGCCTGAAGTAAGCGCCGAAATCCTTGCCGGGCTTCTTGCCCAGCGCGTGTATGGCGACCGAAGGCTTTTGCACGCGATGGCGGAACCCGGTCACCTCCGTCAGCGCGATGATGCAATGGCGAAAGGCATCCTCCGGCATGCGGTTGATCAGGTTGACCAGGCCGTTCTCCAGCCCGCCGTAATCGAAGCGGAACACGATGTGCGCGATCAGGGGCGGCGCGGCGGCGCGGCTTTCGGCGGTGGTTTTCGCGTTCACGGCGCCTCACGAACGCGGTCGCGGTTCCAGGTCAGGACCGCGTGCGCCTGCGGCTGCAAGGCGGAGCGCAGCGCCTCGAAACCGGTGCCACGTTCGCCGGCGATTGCGACAATGACCACGGACGACTCCACCGGCTCTAGCGCGAGCGCATGGACGGCTTCCAGCGCCTTCACGAACAGCGCGCTGCCGGTCACCGTCTCGCCCACCTGGTACCAGTGCCAGACGAGGCTCGGCCGGGAAAGGTTGTCGATGCGCACTTCCCGGACATCGAGCGACGCGCCGTTCGCGGTGAGCGTAAACGCTCCTTCCTCCGTGAAACGGCGCCAGTCGTTCGGCCAGACGCGATTGGCCGAGCTGATCAGTTCCTTGCCCTGTTCCTGGTGCCGGTAGCCCGCGACGTAGACGCTGACGGGGCGCCCGGCGCAGGTATAGGCCTGGCGCAACACGAAGTCGGCGCCCTGGAACGACGGGTAGTCGCCGTCGAGCCATTCGCCGGGCCCGGTGCAGCCGTCGAGCGCCGGCGGGCTCGGTTGCGCGACCGGCAGTTCGGTCTGCAATGCTTTGGCGTGCTGGAACAGCGGGCCGCCGACGATCAGGACCAGTGCCGCCGCGGTGGCGACGGCCGAGGCCGCGCGGCGGTCGATGCGCGGGCGGGTTGTGCTTCGCCCTTCCTCCGCGAACGGCGCATCGGCGTAGCCCTCGCCGATCCATACGATCGCGAGGAACACGACCGCGAACAGGCCCATGCCGAACCAGACGTGATCCGGACCGCCGAAGATGCGCATATCGGTTGCGGAGGCGACGTACATGACGATGAACGCGCGCACGCCGTTCGCGACGACGAGCATGACCGCCGCGATGGCGACGAACAGCGCGCGCTTGCGGTTGCTCGTGTAGGTGACGTAGGCGTAGGCGGCGGACGCCATGACGCCCGCCAGCAGGTAACGCAGCCCGCTGCAGACGTCCGCGACCTCGAAGCTGCCGCCGGGCAGCGTGAAGAACTGGCCGTCGCGGAAGACGGGCACGCCGGCGAGCAGCAGGAGCGCGGCGGAAATTTCCGCGGTCGCGCGCATGAGGGGTTCCACGAGAAACTCGCCGGTCGGTACCGCCGCAAGCAACAACAGGAGCGGGAAGAGCATCCGGCTCAACGCCGCATCGCCGGCGATGGACCAGAACAGCGCCACTATAATAAGTGTCGCGGCGACGAACTCGATAACCTGCACGCCGGCTGCAGCGGCCACGATCCACAGCAGCACCAGCAGCGCCGTGGCGACGACGCCCAGCCAGCTCGCGCGCCACGGCACCGCGGCCAGGGCCTCGCGCTTGCGCCACAGCACGTAGAGGCTGACCGGGTAGACGAGCCAGCCGTGCTGGTAGGTGATCAGCGACCACATGTCCATCATGCGGGCGAAGGTGGGCCAGTAGACCAGCACGACCGCGGCCATCGTAGCGACCGCCAGCAAGGGCAGGCGGTAGCGGTGCAAGGGGCTGTTGGCGACTGCCACCATGCTCAGGCGACCGAACGCGCCGCGGAGGCCGTGAGCTCCGCGCCGACGTCCTCGGCCGAGCGGCCGTCGAGGAACAGGCGTGCCCATATTTCCAGGTTCATCAGCACGAGTATCAGGTCGGTGTAGTCGTGACGGTTCTGGTCGTGCGCGCGGCAGATTTCGGCTATCGCCTTCGGCGCCAGCCAGCCGCGGGATTCGGTGACGCTGCGATGCAAAAGGGAATCGCGCAGGGTCTGCAGCTCGCCCTTGAACCAGGCGCCCACCGGCGCGCCGAAGCCGCGCTTGCGTCGGTAGAGGATTTCCCGCGGCAGGTCCGGCTCCAGTGCTTTTTTCAACAGGTGCTTCAGCCGTCCGCCCGGGCGTTTCATGTCCGCGGGAATGCCGGCCGCCAGCTCGACCAGCCGGTGGTCGAGAAACGGCACGCGGCATTCGAGCGACTCGGCCATGGTCATCTTGTCGGTCAGCAACAGCAGGTCTTCGCTCAACTGCGTCTGCCAGTCCACCCGGAACAGCCGCAGAAGCGGGTCCTTGGCATTTTCGCCGTCGAGGATGCGCTGGAAGCCGTCGCGGTCGGTAAGCGAGTCGCCGGCCAGGAGTGAGTCGAGCATGCTCTGTTCCTGCAGCGCGACGAACAATTTGTACTGCTCGCGCCACGGCAGCGACGCGGCCCGGACGAAGGAGCGCGCGTACCGGGACAGGTCCATCCAGCGGTTCTGGCGGCCGCTCGGCAACTGCGCCGCCAGCGGCTGTACCACCTTTTGCCGCAGCCAGTTCGGCACCTTGCTGTACATCCCGCCGTAGTGATCGCCGAGGTAACGGTTATAGCCGGCGAACAGCTCGTCGCCGCCGACGCCGGACAGGATGACCTTGACGTCCTTCGCCGCCAGTTGCGCCACAAGATACGTGGTGGCGATGGCGCTGTCGGAGATCGGTTCCTCCAGGTGCCACAGCAGTTTCGGCAGAAGCGTGCTGACCGTCGGTTGCACTTCGATCTCGTGGTGGTTGCTGCCGAATTGTTTCGCTACCTGGTTCGCCCACGGCAGCTCGTTGTAATAGCTGGCCGCACCGCCGCCGGCGTAACCGATGGAATAGGTGTTCACGGGCTGCCCCGTTTGCGCCGCCATCAACGCGACGACCGCGCTGGAGTCGATGCCGCCGGACAGGAAGGCGCCGATCGGCACGTCACTCACCATGTGCGAAGTCACGGCTTTGCCGAATTCCTCGCGCACCAGCGATACCCAGTCGTCCTCTTTCAGATCCGTGCGCGTTTCCTTCGGGATCGTCCAGTAGCGCCGGGTCCTCTGCTCGCCTTTCTCGCGGATCAGCATGGTTGCCGGCGGCAGTTTGTGGATGTCCTTGAACAGCGTGCGCGGCGCCACGGCGTAGCCGACCGCCAGGTGGTCGCGCAGGCCCGCCGGGTCCATCTCCGCGTGCACGCCGGGTACCTGCAGCAGTGCCTTCACTTCGGAGGCCCAGGCCAGCACGCCCATGCGGTCGCAGAAATAAACGGGCTTGATGCCCATCCGGTCGCGCACGACGATCAGTTTTTCCTGGCGCGTGTCCCACAGCGCAATGGCGAACATGCCGGCAAGGTGTTCGACAAAGCTCTCGCCGTACTCCTCGTACAGATGGACGATCACTTCGACGTCGCTATGGCTGCGGAAGCGGTGGCCGCGCTGCTCCAGTGCCTGGCGCAATTCGCGGAAGTTGTAGATCTCGCCGTTGCAGACGGTCCACACCGTCTCGTCTTCGTTCGCGATCGGCTGATGGCCGCCGTCTACGTCGATGATCGACAGCCGGCGCATGCCGAGGACCACCGAGTCGCCGTTATAGAACCCCTCGTCATCGGGCCCGCGATGCACGATCGCGTCCGCCATGCGGCGCACGCTCGCGCGCTGCTCGTCGCGGAGCGCTCCGTTCGCTGCGATGCCGACGATGCCACACACGTGTTATTCAGCTCCCTTCATTGCTTGCTACGGCTGCTCGAGTCCTGCCGCAACAGACCATTTTCAAGCACTCGCCGCCCGCCCGCCAGGGCCGGCGTCAC
>JBBDSK010000201.1:0-5484 GCA_040904985.1 Woeseia sp.
ACGCCGAACCTTCAGGGCGTGCCGGTCCGCTCCCGCAATGAGGAGGGGCGCACGGTCTATGGAGATGCCGTGGGCTATGTGCAGCGCGTCGACGTCACGGAATTGCAGAAATACGCGGAAAAGAAGCACATACGGATTGTCGTGGCTGCGTTGCCCGGAACGCTTTGTGCGCCGGGCCGTGCGCTGGCTTTCGTTTACCCGGATTCCGCCAGCGCGGCTGAAGTGGATGAGAAGCGCATCGTTCGGGCGTTCCTCACCGGCGACGGGAGAGCCTTTGACGAGGATCCGCGCTTTGGCCTTGTCGTATTGTCGGAAATCGCGTCGCGGGCGCTGTCGCCGGGCGTCAACGATCCCGGGACGGCCATCGATGTCATCGGCACGCTCGTTCGGCTTTTCACGATATGGGTTACGCCATGTGAAAAAACCGACCGGCGCATCAAAAAATGCGATCGCGTTGAGGTGCCCGAGCTGAATGTCAGTGATATGTTCGATGATGCCTTCAAGCCGGTCGCCAGGGATGGTGCCAAGATTGTCGAAGTGGTGATTCGGCTGCAGAAGGCGCTCGAATCGCTGTCTGTGGCCGGCGATGATCGAATGCGCGAGGCGGCCATGCACCAGGCGAGGCAAACGCTGGCCCGTGCCGAAAGGGCTATTGACCTTCCTGAGGACCTCGAGGCGGCAAGGGCCGCATCCGCATTTGCCTGCCGGGAGCAGGATTAACGCCGGACCCGTGCCACGCGTAGTGTTGTTGCTGGCAGCAGGTCGTCCTCCTGTTCGGCCACTCCGCCGGAAGGACCAGCAAAATCTGTGCCAGAAAGAAGTAGAGATATGGTTTTAAGGGAAACTGCCAGAGGAGGCGGCTTCGCGCACGAGACGGCCCGGTCAGTTAAACTTTCCGCTGGCGAACCGATGAGCAGCAAAACGTGGAGGTGCGGAAGATGAAACGCAAGGCTTCGGCCGTCTGGAATGGCGGTATCAAAGACGGCAACGGAACAGTATCGACGGACAGCAAGGCCCTCTCTGGAGCCCCGTATTCATTCAGCGCGCGCTTCGAGGATGGTGCCGGCACGAATCCGGAAGAGTTGATCGCAGCTGCCCACGCCGGCTGCTTCGCGATGGCGCTGTCGGGGCAGCTTGGAAAAGCAGGATTAACGGCCGAACGCATCGCCGCCACGGCAAGCGTTACCCTGGACAAGTCGGATAGCGGTTTTGCCATCTCCGCGGTCCATCTCGACGTGACCGCCAAGGTTCCTGGCGCCGACCGGGCGGCTTTCGACGAAGCAGCCGGCAATGCGAAGTCGGGGTGTCCTGTTTCCAAGGTTCTCAACGCGACCATAACGATGGATGCGAAGCTTGAAGCCTGAGCGGATAGGCTCGTTCGATATTCCGAGCAGCGCAGCAGGACCTGACGGCCCCTGATGGTCCGTTCGGGCAGCAGCTAAGCAATGACGGGTGGAGACGCCGAACTCGTCGTTCTCGCGCTCGTCCTTCTGATTCTTTTTCTGATCTTTGCGGTGGTCTGGTTTTTTTTCCTGGTACCGATGGAAAAGGGCCTGCACAAAAGGCGCATGGAACTTTTGCAGAAGAAGCTTCAGCAGAACGAGGAACGTCTGCAGCGGCAAGCGGATGAAGAAAGAAGAGGCCCTGCCAACGGCCAACGAGTTGAGGTACAGGACGGGCGGCCAGGTCAATGAGCGCTCGGCCAGGCAAAACGGCTGTCAACACCGTGGGGCGGGTCCAACTGCGGCAAGCGGTGCTGATGTTCGCAGCGATCGCAGTTTGCGCGGCTTGCGCCAAAGAGGACGGGCTGACAGCAGACCAGATGATTGACGGCATGCTGGCAGCCATAGGGCCAGCACCGTCGCGCAAGGCCGTACAAAGCCTTTCCACGACGGCTGAGGGCTCCGGGCCCGAGGGTCCGTTTGCCATCACAGTTACCTCTATACCCCCGAGTACCGTCTATGTGCGTCAGCAGACCTCGAACGGAATCACGGAAATATGGAGCACGCCAGAGCGGACCTGGGGCGGCGACGCGGGTGAAAAATATGAGCCGATGGGACGACGGGTCCGCGATTTCGTCAGAGAGCAGGAATTTCACCTCATGCTTCTCGACATCAGGTCCCGGTTCAGCGACTTCGAGCTGCAGGCAAAGGAATCGATAGCAGGCGCTGAGTGCCAGCGTATCTCGATGCGCGATGAGGCAGGAGACGAGGCTTCCATCTGCGTCCGGCCAGAGGACTGGTTGCCGGCGGAGTTGCGGCTGATGTCGGGCGGCGCGGGCGGACCTGCGCGAATTTATTTCGACGACTGGCGTGAGGTCGACGGGCTCAACCTTTTTCACTCATCGACTCTCGCGGAAGAGTCCGAGCGACTTTTTTCCTACGACTATGTCGATATTTCGATCAATACCTTTGCCTATGAAATTCGCGTTCCGCCACCGGACCTGCCGCGCGTCCGCAGTGAATGATTCCGCGAAGGGTAACTGCCGAACGAAGCCCCTGCGCGAGGCAGGATGAGATCCGCACTCCTTTCCTTGCTCGCGATCGCAACTGCCGCCTACCTGTGCCTCGGGGCATTGCTGTACCTGTTCCAGCGCTCGTTCATCTATTTTCCCACGCCCGCGCCGCCGGCCGGGAACGTGCTCGCAGAAGAGCTTTGGCTGAGCAGCGGGAAGGAGCAACTGCGGATCTGGCTTCTGCATGGGGATCGACCGGACGCCATCGTTTATTTTGGTGGAAATGCGGAGAATGTCGCGCTCAACGTTCCTGATTATGGCCGTATCTTTCCAGATCGCGCGGTCTATCTGGTGAACTACCGGGGTTACGGCGGCAGTACGGGCACACCAGGCGAAGACGCGCTGTACAGCGACGCGGAAGCCGTCTTTGACTTCGTGAACGAAAGGCACAGGAGCGTGTCACTCGTCGGCCGAAGCCTGGGGGCTTCCATTGTTACCTGGCTTGCTTGCGCCGCCAGTCCTGCCAGGCTCGTACTGATCACTCCCTTCGACAGTCTTGCAAGCCTTGCTCGCCGTCTCTACCCGATCTTCCCGGCATCACTGCTGTTGAGGGAGCAGCATGACTCGATCAGCCGTGCCGGCTGCATCGATACACCGGTACTGGTGCTGGTGGCCGGACGTGATGAAATCGTGCCGCGAGAAAATTCCCGGAAGCTCGCTGAGGCAATAAGGAACGATCTTGTCACGCTCCGGGTGATTGACGGCACAACCCACAATACGATCGAATCGGCGCCCGAGTTCTACCGCGTTCTGGAAGGCTTCCTGAGCGACGGAGCACGATCGCCCGGCGCAATGACCCCGTAGCGGCCTGTGTCCCTGTCGACAGATCGGGCCGCAATCGCTACAACAGCGTTTTTTTCAACGGATTGAACCTGAAACTGGCGGAAACATGAGAACACTAATGGAGAACAAGGCCGCCCGGACCGGGTTTTTCTTCGGCGCAACCTCCGGTGTCATCACGACGATGGGGCTTATTACCGGTCTCTACGCCGGGACGGACTCGCTCGTGGCAGTACTTGGCGGAATCCTCGTTATTGCCGTTTCAGACGCGATGTCCGATGCGCTGGGGATACACCTGTCGCAGGAGGCAGATCCCGAGTCCACCAACGCCAGTATCTGGATGGCGACATTCTCTACCTTCGGGACGAAACTTGTCGTGGCGCTGACCTTCGCCGTGCCGCTGGTATTTCTGTCTCTCGGGACTGCGGTTGTGGTCTCCATTGCCTGGGGGCTGATGGTCATCGTTTTGTTGAGCTACTATCTGGCGCGCATCCAGAGCATTCCGGTATTACCGGTCGTAGCCGAGCATCTCTCCATCACGATCGTGGTAGTGGTTCTTGCGCATTTGATCGGTGTCTGGGTGCAAAAAGTGTTTTCCTGAGCTTGTCGGAGAGAGGAAGCAGAAGAAATGGCGGAGATTTCATGGCAGGACTTCGAGAAGGTTGATCTGAAGACCGGGACGATAATCGAGGCAAGAATGTTCCCGGAAGCACGTAAACCGGCCTACATTCTAACCATCGACTTCGGCCGGCAGACCGGCATCCTAAGGTCGTCGGCGCAGATCACAGACCTCTATACAGTGGAGGAGCTCGTCGGCAAGCAGGTGATCGGCGTCGTGAATTTTCCGCGCAAGCAGATAGGCCCGTTCATGTCGGAATGCCTTGTGACCGGCTTCACCCAGGAAGACGGAAGCGTCGTGCTGGCGGTACCGGACAAAGTTTCAGAGAATGGATTGAAGCTCGGCTGAGGGCCAGCAGCAGCCGATAAGCTATACGGACCCGAACCCGGAGCCATTGATGTCTCAACATACTGCAACGGTCGTCTGGCAGCGCGGCGATCAGCCATTCACCGACAATGCCTACAGCCGCGGCCACCACTGGCGCTTCGACGGCGGTGCAACCGTAGCCGCCTCAGCGTCTCCCGAGGTTGTACCCCTGCCAATGTCGGTAGCGGAGAACGTCGATCCCGAAGAGGCATTCGTCGCCTCGCTCTCGAGTTGTCACATGCTTTTTTTCCTGGCGATTGCGGCAAAACGGCGTTACATCGTCGATAGTTATACGGATGCGGCAGTCGGCTGGACCGGCAAGCTGGACGGGAAGGTAGCGATTATCAAAATCGTTCTGGAGCCCAGAATCAGCTTCATCGGGGAGAAAGTGCCGACGGCCGAAGAAATGCAGACAATGCACGATAAGGCACACGATCTTTGTTTTATCGCGAACTCCGTTAAAACCGAAGTAATCACACGCATAAGTGTTTGAAGCCGGGCAACCGGCGCGAGCGAGCGAGGCAGGAGATCGAGCGATGCATGAAGAGATAAAGCACCCGTGCGTGCAGCACAAACTGACGCTGCTGCGGGACAAGAATACCGGCCACAGGGAGTTTCGCGATCTGGCCAGGGAGATCACGATGTTCGTCTGCTACGAGGCGCTGAAAGGCATCAACGTCCGTGAGGTCATGGTCGAAACGCCTGTCGCGGAGGCAAGATGCCACAAAATCGACGAGGAGCTTGTGGTGGTGCCTGTCTTGCGGGCGGGGATAGGGATGCTGGAGGGCGTTCTGGAGCTGGTGCCGACCGCAAGGGTCGGTTTTGTGGGTATGTACCGCGACCCGGAGACGAAGAGCCCGGTGGCCTATTACCAGAAATTGCCGCCGGAATCCGAAGATGCCCTGTATTTATTGGTGGATCCGATGCTCGCCACCGGCGGAACGACGGTGGCCACAATCGATGCAATCAAGCAGGTGGGCGCAACGCGCATCGTGGTCGTTTGCATCGTGACCTGTCCCGAAGGACTGCAGAAGGTTGAGGAGGCTCACCCGGACGTGAGGATTTTCACGGCCAGCGTCGACGATCGCCTGGACGAGCGGAAGTATATCGTGCCCGGGCTGGGAGATGCGGGTGACCGTCTTTTTGGCACGAGCTAGTGTACCCCGTCGTCCATAATGGATCATTGTCGCGCGCGATCTTTCGT
>JBBDSK010000202.1:0-30983 GCA_040904985.1 Woeseia sp.
GGCCGCGCGGCAGCCGGGGTCGTCATTCAAGCCGTTCATCTACTCGGCCGCGCTGGAGCAGGGCAACACGCCAGCGACCATCATTCCTGACTCGCCGGTGGTCATCAGCTCCTCCGAACTCGAGGCGGTATGGCGCCCGGTGAACTACACCGGGCGGTTCTACGGAGAGCAGAGATTGCGCGAGGCGCTGGTACGTTCCATGAACCTGGCCTCGGTTCGCCTGCTGCTCAACAATACCGGCATCGGCAATGCGGTGCGGCACATTTCCAAGTTCGGCTTCGGCCCGGCCGCTTTGCCTCACAACGGCTCGCTGGCATTGGGCGGCGGAAGCGCCTCGCCTCTCGACATGGCGCAGGGCTTTTCCGTGTTCGCCAACGGAGGCTATGCCATAAAGCCCTATGTTATCGACTCGATCATCGGGCCCGGCGACGAGCTTCTTTACCGCGCCGAGCCGACAATCGTCTGTCGCGAGTGCGAGGGCGATTTGGACGGCGTCGAAAGAATGCGTGCGGCGCTGACGCCGGACGCCTCCGCGGATGAGGACTCGAGCCCTCTTTATGAGGATCTTGGCGGCTCCCGGATGACGCTCGAGGAAATGGCGGCCGTCGGGGAGTCCTACCGTCCGGATGCAGCCGAGGCGCCGGAACTCTATCGCGGCATCAATCTGGCGCCACGGATCATCTCCGAGCAAAATGCCTATCTTATCTCGGACATGATGCGGGACGTTATACGCCGAGGCACCGGCCGGCGGGCGCTGACACTCGGCCGCAGCGACCTTTCCGGCAAGACCGGTACCTCGAACGACCGACGCGATGCCTGGTTCGGCGGATTCAACGCCGACCTGTCCACGGTCGTGTGGGTGGGCTTCGACGATGACCTGCCACTCGGGCCGGGCGAGGAAGGCTCCAAAACCGCGCTGCCGATCTGGATCGACTTCATGCGCATCGCACTTCGCGGCGCGCCGACCAATGCGCTGCCGATGCCGGAGGGTATCGTCAATGTCCGCATATCGAGAAAGACCGGCTGTCCGGCCAGCGCTGCAGAGCCGTTCGAGGACGTAATGTTCGAAGTATTCGAATCGGACAACGTGCCGCAGTGCGAGAACGCGGACGATCAGCCGAATATCTTCAATACGAGCGAAGACGACCGGACATCCGAGCCGATTTTCTAAAGCAATATAACGGTGGACAGTCGTTATGGGCAGGAAAACGACCAGCGGGTTTGATCGCGCCAGGCAGGTCCTGGCCCAAGAGGCGGCCCGGATCATCGTAGAGCAGGGGATTCAGGACTACCGCGCGGCGAAGAGGAAGGCGGCCGAGCGGCTGGGGATGTCCGCCCGGGGCGTCCTGCCCGGTAACAGTGAAATCGAACGCGCGGTCGGAGACCACCTGAAGCTATTCGGCAGAGAGTCTCATCTCGACTTTTTGCGGCTTTTGCGGCGCGCCGCGCTTTCCGCCATGGACCTGCTATCGCCCTTCAGACCGCGCCTGGTAGGCCCGGTGCTGAACGGCACGGCCGCCTCCAACTCGGCAGTCAACCTGCACGTTTTCGCGGATAACTTCGAGCTGGTGGCCTTGACCCTGCAGGAGAGCCGCGTCAATTACCGCCTCTACGAGCGGCGACTGAAAAGCCGTCGCGACCGCGCGCAGACCTTCGGCGGCTTCCGTTTCATCCACGAGGGCACACCGGTAGAGGCCACGGTTTTTCCGGTAGACGGGATGCGACAGGCGCCGATCAGCCCGATCGACGGCAAGCCGATGCGCCGGGCCGATTCGCGGGCCGTGCGCGATCTGCTTGATGAAGATGGCGGAGAGACCCCGGCCGGGTAACTCCGCTGCAGCTGCCGCTGGCTACCGGTCGGACACCCCGACGTAGTCTCTTTGAACGGGCCCCGTGTAAAGCTGGCGCGGCCTGCTTATTCGCCCATTGGGATCGGTGATCATCTCACGCCAGTGAGCCACCCAGCCAACCGTTCGTGCAATAGCGAACATCACGGTGAACATCGACATCGGAATGCCCAGCGCCCGGTAAATGATGCCCGAGTAGAAGTCCACATTGGGATACAGATTTTTCTCGATGAAGTACTCGTCATTGAGCGCCACGCTCTCCAGTTCCAGCGCCAGATCGAAAAGCGGCGTGTCCTGGCGGTTCATCTGCTTCAGAACCTTGTGGCACATCTTGCGGATGATCATGGCACGCGGGTCGAAGTTCTTGTAGACGCGGTGGCCGAAACCCATGAGGCGAAACGGGTCATCCCGATCCTTCGCCTTCGCGATGTACTGCGGAATATTTTTCGCATCGCCGATCTGCGTCAGCATCTTGAGCACCGCCTCGTTGGCGCCGCCGTGGGCCGGGCCCCAGAGAGCGGCGATGCCCGCGGCGATCGCCGAATAGGGGTTCGCCCCCGAACTTCCCGCCATTCGCACCGTGGAGGTAGAGCAGTTCTGCTCATGGTCCGCGTGCAGCACGAACAGCAGGTCGATGGCCTGTGCCGCTACCTCGTTGATTTCGTAAGGCTCCGCCGGCACCGCGAAGAACATGTGCAGCAGGTTCTGGCAGTAACCGAGATCGTTGCGCGGATAAATGAACGGCTGGCCCGCCGTCAGCTTGTATGCCGCGGCGGCAATGGTCGGCAGCTTCGCGATGATCCGATGCGTGAATACCTCGCGAGCCTCGGGATTATTGACGTCCATCGTGTCGTGATAGTAGGCGGACATGGAGCCGACCACGGCCGAAAGCATCGCCATCGGATGCGCGTCATAGCGGAAGCCGTTGAAAAACCGCAGCATGCCCTCGTTCAGCATGGTGTGCGTACGTATCGAGGTATTGAAATCCTCGAGTTCCTGGTGGGACGGAAGCTCGCCGTAGAGGAGAAGGTAGGCGACCTCGATGAAGTTCGATTGCTCGGCCAGTTGCACCACCGGATAGCCGCGGTACAGGAGAACACCCTCGTCACCGTCTATATAGGTGATTTTGCTTTCGCAGCTTCCGGTCGCGACGAAGCCCGGATCGTAGGTGAAAACGCCCTGGTCCCGGTAAAGGCGGCCGATGTCGATGACGCCCGGCCCGAGAGTGCCCTGGCGCAGCGGCAGGTCCATGGTGGTGGCGCCATCCGGACTGGTCAGCGTGTACGAATCTTTGCTCATAATTCTCCTCGAGCTGCTACTTTGATCGCCGCCAGAGTCACCGGCCGCAAGGCATCGCGCCACGCGAACATCGGCGACCACTCACGGGCAAGAAGGCGGATCCCGGGCGGGAACCGGGTCGAATCGTCCCCGACACCTCTATTCGCCATGGTGCCGTAAGCGCGAAATTCGAGCAAATTGCTGCGGCGGCAGAAGGGCGCGGCAGCCCGTCCGGGGCCGGGTCCGATAGACGGAGGGATTACTCGCTGATGCCGTACTTGCGGCGAAACTTGTCGACGCGCCCGCCGGAATCCAGGATTTTTTGTTTGCCGGTATAGAACGGATGGCAGGCCGAGCAGACTTCGACGTGCAGATCACGGCCGAGCGTGGAGCGGGTCGTGAATTCGTTACCGCAACTGCAGGTCACTTTTGTTTCCCTGTAGTCGGGGTGTATCTCGGCTTTCATTGGATTATCTCCGGAAATCTACGAAAGAGTGGCGCATTTTTCCCCGGCATGACCACAAGCGCCGGCGGGGAAAGGGCGCGTAGGATATAGGTAAGCCCTTGCGCCCGCAAGGTTCTGCAAAAGCCCGCCTGGCGCCGCTTCCGATTATCCACAAAAGCTGTGGATAACTCTGTGGAACAAAATTGAGTGATGGGGCTAAGTCGGGATTTTTAAAGCCCGCTTGTTAAAATGTCTATTTTATGCGCAAATTGATAATTCTTTTATTATCAGCGTATTACAACACTTTTCATATAGCCGGGCTGAATTAGCGGAGTTATTACCCCGAAATCACAGGCTAAGCTTCTTGTTGTGAATAACGTCCCGGCAGAAAAAGCGCCTGCAGGTCGTTGAGGAAGCGCCGGCCCCGCCCCGTAGGCGCCCACACGGCCTCCGCGAGCCGCTCGATCAGCCCGAGGCGAATGGCTCTCTCGATGCCCTCTGCAGCATGACTCCAGGGCAGGCCGGTCCGTTGTTCGAAGTCGCCCTCCCTGAAGCCCTCCAGCAGCCGCAGCGCGTTAAGCATGTATTCGAACGCGAGGTCGCCCGCGCCCAGCCGTTGCGCCTCGTGCCCGGGATCCCCCTGCTCGGTCTTGATCATGTAGGTCAGCGGATGCGCCGGCTTGCTGTAGCGCCAGACCTGGCCGTCGCGGTCGGTGATCTTGCCGTGTGCGCCGGCGCCAATCGCCAGGTAGTCGCCGAACTGCCAGTAATTGAGGTTATGGCGGCAACGGCAACCCGGCCTCGCAAAGGCCGAAGTCTCGTACTGCCGATAGCCCGCGTCCCGCAGCAATTCCTGCGCGCGCTCCTCCATCGCCCAGCTCAGTTCGTCATCCGGCAAGTCCGTCGGTGGCCTCGCGTGGAAAACCGTATTCGGCTCCAGCGTCAGCTGATACCACGAAATATGCGCCGGCCCGAGGGCGATGGCCTGCCGGATGTCGTCCACGGCCATGTCGACGTCCTGGCCGGGCAGGGCGAACATCAGGTCCAGGTTGATATTGTCGAAGCCCGCTGTCTTCGCTTCGCGCCAGGCGCGGATGATGTCTGCTGCAGTGTGGATGCGCCCCAGCCGTTCGAGCGACCGGTCGCAGAAGCTCTGCGCGCCCAGCGACAGGCGATTGATCCCCGCCTGGCGATAGGCGCCGAGGCTGTCACGCTCGACAGTGCCCGGGTTCGCTTCCATGGTGATTTCGGCGTTGTCCGAAAGCCGCAGCGAGGAGCGGATGGCGCAGATCAATTGGTCGATCTCGGCGGCGCTAAAAAGGCTCGGGGTGCCTCCGCCCAGAAATACCGTCTGCACCGGACGATCGCCGGCGCGGCGCGACTCCGCTGCAATATCCTCGCGGAGTGCCGCAAGATAGCGTGTCTTGTCCGTGCCGGCACCGGCCGTGTGCGAGTTGAAGTCGCAGTACGGGCATTTGCGCACGCACCAGGGCAGGTGCACGTAGAGAGACAGGGGGAGAAAGCTCATTCCCGCCGGGACCGCGCCGCGAGGCGATCCGCGATCAGCTCGACAAGCTTGCGGAAGGCCTGACCGCGATGGCTGAAGCGATTCTTCTCGCTTTTGTTCATTTCGGCGGCCGATTGCTGCAGGGTCGGGTCGTAAAAAACCGGATCGTAGCCGAAGCCGCCGAAACCGCGCCTTGCCGCAAGTATCTGCCCCGGCCAGATCCCCTCCGCCACCAGCACGGTGGACTCCCCGTCGGGCTCAACGTATGCCGCCACGCAACGAAAACGGGCCCGGCGCTCTGGATCACCGCTTCTTTCGAGCTCGGCCAGCAGTTTGTCGATGTTTTCGTCGTCCGTTGCGGATTCCCCGGCAAACCGGGCCGATCGCACGCCGGGCCTGTTCCGCAAAGCCGCCACTTCCAGGCCGGAATCGTCAGCGATTGCCGCAAGCCCCGTTGCCGCCGCCGCGTGGCGCGCCTTGAGCAGGGCGTTTTCCCGGAAGGTGCTGCCCGTTTCCGCAGCACCGCGGACGCCGAGCACCGACTGCGGCAACACCTGGAGACTCAGCGGCGCGACAAGCTGCCGGATTTCCTCGATCTTGCCGCGATTATCGCTGGCGAGGACGATCTTCCCGACGGCCGATTTCACTGGATGCACAGCTCCTGACAAATTGCCGCGGCTCAGTCGGCGGTTCGCCCGCCGGGACGGGGGACGGTGTCTGCCAGAACAAGCGTCTGTGCCTCGTTCTGCGCATCGATGATGCTGTGAACGCCACGGCCCGCCAGCTCGAGCATTGCGTCGAGTTCACTGCGACTGAAGGCATGGCCCTCTGCGGTCCCCTGCACCTCCACGAAGCGTCCCGCCTCGTTCATCACGACGTTCATGTCCGTTTCGGCCTCGACATCCTCATCGTAGTCGAGATCGAGCACGGGCGTTCCACGGTAGATGCCGACCGACACCGCGGCGATGTGGCCATGTACCGGGTTCGCCTTCAACTTCCGTTCCGCGCAAAGCTTTCGGACGGCAAGCTGCAAGGCCACGTAGGCACCGCTGATTGCCGCGGTGCGGGTGCCGCCGTCCGCCTGCAACACGTCGCAGTCAAGGGTGATGGTCCGCTCACCGAGCGCGACGAGGTCCGTGGCGGCGCGCAGAGACCGGCCGATCAGGCGCTGGATCTCCATCGTCCGTCCGCTTTGTCCACCGCGCGCCGCTTCGCGCACGGAACGGCTATGGGTCGCGCGCGGCAGCATTCCGTATTCACCGGTCACCCAGCCGCGGCCGGAGCCCCTCATCCAGCCGGGCACGCGCCCCTCCACACTGGCGGTGCAAAGGACTTTCGTTTCGCCGAACTCGGCGAGGACACTGCCCTCGGCGTAGCGTGTAAAACTGGTCGAAAAGCGCACCGGTCTCATCTGGTCGGGCGCGCGGCCGCTAGGTCGCATAGGGTCTCCTCGCGCGGCCCGGCCGCGCATCGTCGGGGAAGAAGGAAATGTCTGGCGGCCTGCGGCGTTCAGTCGCCGAGCCAGCGCAGCAAAGTGCCGGTCGTGTTGTCACCATAGGGGGCGTTGGTTGCCAGGGCTTTCGCGGTCAGCGCCGTCAGATTCTCGACAGGAGTTACTTCCCGGCGCGTTGCCAGGCGCGCCATCTCTTCATCGCTGATCCCGGACCACAGTCCGTCGCTGCAGGCCAGCAGGACATCGCCCGCCTTGAGCGGTTTTTTCTGCGTGATACTCATGTCCGGCACCGGCGCATCGCCGCCAATGCAACATTCCACGAAATTGCGCATCGGATGGTCCTGCGCCTCCGCTTCGGTGATGGCGCCTTCCTGGATCAGCACTTCGACATGGCTGTGGTCACGCGACCGGCAGAGAACCCTGCCGTCGCGCATATGATAGATGCGGCTATCGCCCACATGGCCCCAGAACGACCCGCCCTCCTGTATCAGGCAGACAGCGCAGGTGGCCCGGGGGCGGAAATCGACCGCGAGATCGGCGCCGATGCGGACCACTTCATCGTGCGCCCGCGACAGCGCCATGTAGAGAAATCCCTGCGGATCGAATATCGGCTGCTTTGCGGCGGTAAAAAGGTCCTGAACGGTCTTCAGACCGATCTCGGCTGCGCGGGCGCCGTCCGAGTGGCCGCCCATGCCGTCGAAGACCAGCATTAGCACCGCCTGCTCGGCTACCACCACAGTCGCCCGGTCCTGGTTATCCTGACGGTCTCCGAGCGCCGAGATTCTGGTGTGTTCAATCTGCATGCTGGTCGATCACTTTACGTCGCCCCGAACCGCTTATTCCCTATTTCCGGCGAAGCCGCACGAGGCCCCGGCGCCACAACCGCGGCGCTTCGGGTACACTTGCTTGCAGCTGCGCTTGGCTGCATCTGCAAAATTAGACACTTCGCCACCTGCGATCCGCGGCATTTCTGCTCCGGACGCGACCGCAGTATGAATGCCTGACGTCGGTCTGTCAGCGGCCAGGCGGCAAAAAGAGACGGCGCTGACTCACACACCAGGGGCTGCAGGGACATCGATGCTGCATAGTATGACAGGCTTCGCGCGACATACCGCCGAGTCGGCGACCGGCGTTCTCACCTGCGAGCTGCGAGCCGTCAACCACCGCTACTTCGACGTTCAGCTCCGTCTGCCCGAAGCGCTGCGGCCGAAGGAAATGGACCTGAAACAGCTCATTAACGGCCGGGTGAAGCGAGGCAAGATCGACTGCAACGTGCACTATCGCCGCGCTCCGGGCACCCAGGCCGATCTGGCCCTCAACAAGCCGCTGGTAGAGCAGATTGCGCGGCGCGCGCGGGAGCTTTCGCAGTTGCTGCCGGAGATCGGGCCGCTGCAGGCGGCTGACCTTCTGCGTTGGCCCGGGGTCATCGAAGAGACCGACATCGATACCGAGCCCCTCTACGAGGAGTCGCTCGAGGTAATCAGCTTCGCCCTGGACGCGCTGGACCAGATGCGCCGCAGCGAAGGAGAGCGCATTGCCGAGATGATCGAGCTGCGCTGCCGCGAGGCGCTCGAACTGGCAACCTCGGTCCGCAGCCGCATGCCGGAAGTACTGGCAGCCGCCCGCGCCCGGCAACAGGAACGCATTGACCGGCTCGAAGTGGCCGCGGACCCGGGCAGGCTGGAGACAGAACTGGCCCTTATCGCCCAGAAGCTCGACGTAGACGAGGAACTGGACCGGCTGGAGAGCCATGTCAGCGAAATACGCGCGGCAATCGCCGCGGATGAGCCTGTCGGCCGGCGGCTCGACTTTCTGATGCAGGAGTTGAACCGCGAAGCCAACACGCTTGGCTCGAAATCCGGCGACGCGGAAACAACCCGCACCGCGGTCGAGCTGAAGGTTCTGATCGAACAGATGCGCGAACAGATACAGAACGTCGAGTAG
Source organism: Woeseia sp. (assembly GCA_040904985.1). Lineage (GTDB taxonomy): Bacteria > Pseudomonadota > Gammaproteobacteria > Steroidobacterales > Woeseiaceae > IDS-8. The sequence continues at coordinate 8,475 of JBBDSK010000202.1, forward strand.
CCGCAGGTTCCATTGCACATGCCAAAGCTGTTCGTCATAGCCGCGCCCTCAGGCGCAGGCAAAACCACGCTGGTCCGGGCGCTGATCGAAAGAAACCCGCATTTGAGCTTTTCGGTTTCCTACACGACCCGGAAGCAGCGCAGCACCGAAGCCCACGGCCACGATTATTTCTTCGTTACCGCGGAAGAGTTCGAGCAGCTGGCCCGGGCAGGCGAACTGCTCGAGTCCGCGCAGGTGTTCGGCAATCGCTACGGCACCGGCCGCGCACAGGTCGAGTCGCTGCTGGCGCAGGGCCGGGACGTAATTCTGGAAATCGATTGGCAGGGCGCGCGACAGGTACGATCGTCGAAACCCGACGCCGAATCGGTGTTCATCCTGCCGCCGTCCTGCGCCGAACTGGAGCACCGGCTGCGCGGCCGTCGCACCGACAGCGAAGAAGTCATTACCCGGCGCTTGAGCGACGCCATCGGCGACATGTCGCACTGGGAGGAATTCGACTACGCGATCATCAACGATGACCTCAGGGACTCCGTACTCGAACTGGAAGCGATCATCGCCGGGAAGGGCGGCGTAAACCGGACCGACGCGCCAGGAATGCGGGAGCGCATCGAGCAGCTTCTGCGAAAATGAGCGTTGCCGCGGCGCTCCGCTTCCATCGGCGCTTGAACTTGCAGTACACTGGCTGGTCTGCCCTTAGCCGGGGCGCCTCGAACTTTCGAGGACCCGGCGCAGGATCAAGGTTTACCGGCCGCACCAATACAAAAGTGCCGGCCGCCAACGGAGTGAGTACTGAATGGCCAGAATTACGGTCGAGGATTGCCTGGACAACGTCGAAAACATTTTCGAAATGGTGCTCGTGGCATCCAAGCGCGCGCGCCGAATTGCCCATGGCGCGGACCCGCTCGTCAAGACCTCCAACGACAAACCTACGGTGATTGCTTTGCGCGAGATCGCCGCCGGACACATAACGCCTTCGATTCTTGACGAGGTCGAACAACCGGCAACCGACGAGTTTCTGCAGCCGGAAGCCGCCGAAGAAATCATCCCGATGCGCGGAATTTCGATTGGCGACTGAGGTAACTGACAAAGCCGACTGCCCAGCCTTGCGCGAGTTATAGCCGGGTTATAGCTACCGGTCGTCTTTTTGGTCGCAGTGGCTCGCCCGGCGCCCGGGTATGATTCATGGATTACGCTGCGACAATTCTTTCCAAGCTGCCGGGTGCGCCGGCGCGGCGCGATCGCGGCCTCAAGCGCCTCGTTGAAACACTGGAGTCGTACCTGCCGCGCGACCACATCGAGCAGGTGTTGCGGGCCTACCAGTTCGGCGCCAGCGCCCACCAGGGGCAGACCCGTCTAAGCGGCGAGCCCTACATCTCCCATCCCGTCGCCGTGGCGCAGACGCTCGCTGACATGCACCTGGATGCCAAAGCGATCACGGCGGCCATCCTGCACGACGTCGTGGAAGACACCGCAACCGCCGTGGCCGAACTCGAAGAGCAGTTCGGGAGCGAAGTGGCGGCGCTCGTCGACGGCGTCAGCAAACTCGACCAGATGCATTTTCACAGCCGCGCCGAAGCGCAGGCGGAAACGTTCCGCAAGATGATGCTGGCAATGATCGAGGACATACGCGTAATTCTCGTCAAGCTGGCGGACCGTCTGCACAACATGCGTACGTTCGACGCGATGCCGCGCGAGAAACAGGTGCGCATCGCCAAGGAGACACTGGAGATTTACGCGCCGATCGCGAATCGCCTCGGCATCAACCACATGAAGGTCGATCTCGAGGACCTGGGGTTTCGCTATCTCTATCCGTTTCGTTACCGCGTGCTGGAAAAAGCGGTACGCCGCAGCAAGGGCAGCCAGCGGCAGATCGTCAAGAAGATCTCCGAGCGAATTCGCCAGGGTATGAAGGATGCGAACATCGACGGCGACGTGATCGGCCGCGAAAAGCATCTCTACAGCATCTATAAGAAGATGTCGCAAAAGAAACGCCTGTTGTCCGACGTCGTCGACGTTTACGGCTTTCGCATCATCGTCAACGACGTCAACACCTGTTACCAGACGCTCGGCCTGGTCCACGGTCTCTACAAGCCGATGCCAGGGCGCTTCAAGGACTACATTGCGATCCCGCGCATCAATGGCTATCAATCCCTGCACACGACGCTGTTCGGGCCCAAGGGCCTGCCGCTGGAAGTCCAGATCCGCACCGCCGACATGGATCGTGTGGCCGAGTCGGGCGTCGCGGCCCACTGGCAGTACAAGGCCGTCGACAAGGCCGCCGCGACGCCGCAGCGGCGCGCTCGTGAGTGGCTCGCGCACCTGGTGGAGATCCAGGAGTCCGGCAGTTCCGAGGAATTCCTGGAAAGCGTCAAGGTCGACCTGTTCCCCGACAAGATTTACGTGTTCACGCCCCAGGGCGAGATAAAGCCGATGCCCAAAGGCGCGACGACCGTCGACTTTGCCTACGCCGTGCATACCGACGTCGGGAATCGCTGCGTTGCCGCAAAAATCGATCGCAACCTCGTGCCGCTGCGAACACAGCTGCAGAACAGCCAGACGGTGGAAATTATCACCGCGCGCGGGGCGAGGCCGAATCCGAACTGGCTCACCTTCGTCGCGACAGCGAAAGCGCGTTCCGCGATTCGCCAGCACATGAAAAACATGCGCAGCAGTGAATCCGTCGATCTCGGCAAGCGTCTTCTCGACCGCGCGCTGAAGGATCTCGGCTCCTCGCTGCGCAAGATCGGTCGGGTCAGGTTGCGCGAGGCGCTGTCGGAACTGGGTCTGGCGGAATCGAACGAGTTGTTCGAACAACTGGGCCTCGGAGAGCGGCTGGCGCCCCTCACCGCGCGGCTTCTTCTGGGTGTCGGCAGTACCGAGGGCGCAAGCGCGTCCCGGGAGGCGGGCCTAGTCATTGCCGGTACCGAAGGTGTCGTGGTCAGCTATGCGAAATGCTGCCATCCCGTCCCCGGGGACGAGGTCATGGGCTATCTCAGCACTGGACGCGGCGTCGTTATTCACAGAAATGCCTGTGGCAACTTGAGCAACTTTCGCAAACAATCCGAAAAATGGATTACCGTGAGCTGGGAGAAGGACATCAACAGGGAGTTTTCGAGCCAGATTCACGTCGACACGGTGAACAAGACCGGCGCCCTCGCGGAAGTGGCTGCCACCATCGCGGATTCCCAGTCGAACATCGAGCAGGTGTCGGTGCTCGATCGTCACGACGACTGCTCCGTTCTCACGTTCCTGCTGCAGGTAAAGGACAGGAACCATCTGGCGGAGATCATGGGGAATGTGCGCAAGATGCCAAACGTCATTCGCGTGGTGCGCGCCTGCGCCTGAGCGCAGCCTTGCGGCTGCTCGTAACCCGAGGAGAAGAATGTTGAGCAAAAAAGCCGTTCACAGTGACCGGGCCCCTTCGGCCATCGGCACCTATTCGCAAGGCATGACCAGCGGTAACCTCGTCTTCCTTTCCGGACAAATCCCGCTGGATCCCGCGACAATGGAACTGGTGACCGGCGATTTCGAGGCTCGCGCGCGGCGCGTCTTCGATAATCTCAAGTCCGTCGCGATCGCCGCCGGCAGTGATCTCGACAGCGCGGTGAAGGTCACTGTCTACCTGACCGACCTCGCCAACTTCGCGGCAGTGAATAAAGTCATGGCCGACTATTTCGACGAGCCATACCCGGCGCGAGCCGCGGTGGGCGTGGCATCACTGCCGAAAGGCGCGGATGTGGAGGCCGAGGCAATACTGGTTCTCTAGGCCATCTCCAGGCCGGCCTGGCCCACGGACTCTCGCTTGTCCTTTACGCGCACAACGGATTCTCCTCACGGGGAAGTACACACGGCGTTCCGCTCGGCCGGAACGTCCATTGTGAGCGGCCCGTCCGGTCTTACCCGCGACCTGGTGACGGATGGGAACTAGTGAACGACAGCCGGTGCAGGATCTGCAAGCGGATCTGACGAGCCTGGCGGGCGTAGGTCCGGCACTTGCCGCCAAGCTGGAACGCCTCGGACTGCACCGCGTCGAGGATTTGCTGTTTCTTCTGCCCTTGCGATACGAGGACCGCACTGAACGGAAGCGCCTCGGCGAACTGCAGCCGGGGATGCGCTGCCTCGTCAGCGGACAGGTTCTGCTGGCCGAAACGGTCTATCGCGGCCGTCGCAGTCTGCTCGTGCGCGTGGGCGACGGCTCCGGGCAGATTACATTACGATTTTTCCATTTTTCCAGGCAGCAGCAGAGCCAGTTCCGGAACGGCGCGCGGGTCTGCTGCTTCGGGGACGTGCGTAGCGGGCCCCTCGGCTTGGAAATGGTGCACCCGGAGTACCGCCTGCTCAAAGAGGGTGAAAATCCGGTCATGGGAGACTCGCTGACGCCCTGTTATCCGTCTACCGAGGGTGTGCAACAGGGGCGCCTGCGAAACCTGACGAAGCAGGCGCTCGAGGCCATGAAGCGCGGCGCGGCACCGGAACTCCTGCCGCCGGACATCCTGGCGGAACAGGATCTGCCATCGCTGACGGAGGCTCTTTCCTACCTGCACCGGCCACCGCCGGATGCGGACCTCGCGAGTATCGAAAGCGGCCGGCACCCCTGCCGCGTTCGCCTCGCGCTCGAAGAGCTGCTCGCGCATTACCTCAGCCTGCGGGATCTTCGCGACCGGGCGCGCAAGCAGCCTGCGCTGCCGCTGCCGGCCGGAGAAAGGGAAGCGCAGGCCTTTCTGGCAAGCCTGCCTTTTCGGCTGACCACGGCACAAGCGCGCGTCATCGACGAGATAACAGGCGACCTTGCCCGATCGTGGCCCATGATGCGGCTCGTGCAAGGGGACGTCGGCTCAGGCAAAACGATCGTTGCGGCAGTTGCCTGCCTCAGGGCAATCGCCTGCGGCCTGCAGGCCGCCGTGATGGCACCCACCGAACTTCTTGCTGAACAGCACTGGCATAACTTCTCCGGCTGGTTCGGCGAACTCGGCATCGAGCCGGCCTGGCTCAGCGGCAGTCTTCCTTCGGCCAGAAAGCGTGCGGCGCTCGAGAGCATCGCGACGGGCAGCGCGCGCCTCATTATCGGCACCCATGCACTTTTTCAGGAAGGCGTGTCCTTCAATCGCCTGGGCCTCGTGGTGATCGACGAGCAACATCGCTTCGGCGTGCACCAGCGCATGGCGCTGAGAGACAAGGGTATCGGAAAGGAAGCGTTTCCCCACCAGCTCGTGATGACGGCGACCCCGATACCGCGAACCCTCGCCATGGCCGCTTATGCGGACCTCGATGTGTCGATAATCGACGAGCTTCCTCCGGGGCGCCAGGAGGTCAGCACCGTTGCCATTCCGGATACCCGGCGGGAGGAGATCATCGAGCGCGTCCGCAGCGCCTGCGGCCGCGGCCAGCAGGCGTACTGGGTGTGCCCGCTGATCGGTGAATCGGAGTTACTCGACTGCCATGCTGCGGAGGCGAGCTTCGAGATGCTGCGCGAAGCGCTGCCCGAAATCCGGGTGGGCCTTGTGCACGGCCGCATGAAAACCGCGGAAAAAAACCGGATCATGCGCTCATTCAAAGCCGCCGGGATCGACCTGCTGGTCGCCACGACCGTGATCGAGGTAGGCGTCGATGTGCCCAACGCCAGCCTCATGATCATCGAGAACGCCGAACGCATGGGGCTTTCGCAACTGCACCAGCTCCGCGGCCGCGTCGGGCGCGGCGCGGCGCAAAGTCATTGCGTTCTTCTTTACCGGCCGCCGCTGGGACCGCTTGCGCGCAGCCGGCTCGCCGTACTCCGGGAGACCGGTGACGGTTTTGTCGTCGCGCAAAGAGACCTGGAACTGCGCGGCCCCGGAGAACTGCTGGGCACCCGCCAGACCGGCCTGCCGCAGTATCGCATCGCGGACCTTCTGCGCGACGCCTGGCTGATGCCCCGGGTTGGAGCGGCGGCGGACAGGCTGCGTCGCGATGCACCGGCATCCGCCAGGGCGATTGTGCGGCGCTGGCTCGGCGATTCCACCCGCTACGGCAAAATCTGATGCTTTCCGCACCAGGCCAATCTGGTACTTTAAAAGACTGATATGGGCAAACACGCAGCACAGGCACGTACGGCGCCGAGCATTTTCAGTCAGCTGATGAATTATGTGCAGCTGATGCGGCTCGACAAACCCGTCGGCGTGTGGCTTTTACTGTGGCCGACGCTGTGGGCTCTGTGGCTCGCGGGCAAGGGGCACCCGGACGGCGGGCTTTTCCTTGTCTTCTTTTTCGGCGTAATCGTGATGCGTTCGGCAGGTTGCGTACTGAACGATTTTGCCGATCGCAAGATCGACCCGCTGGTGACCCGCACGCAGGCCCGCCCGCTGGCTACCGGCGCGGTCGCGCCCGTCGAGGCGCTCACCCTCTTTTTCGCCCTGGCACTGATCGCGATCGGACTGGCGGCCATGCTCAACCGGCCGGCACAGGCCCTGGCAGTCGTTGCCGCGGCACTCACGATCGTCTATCCCTTTATCAAGCGCTTCGTATCCATTCCGCAGCTGGTGCTGGGGGCCGCCTTCGGCTGGGCAGCGCCCATGGCCTTCGCCGCGCAGACGGGCGAGACGCCCCAGCTCGCATGGCTCGTATTCGGCACCGCCCTCATCTGGGCCGTTATCTACGACACGTTTTACGCCATGGTCGACCGCAAGGACGATATAAAGGCCGGCGTAAAATCGACCGCTATCCTGTTCGGCGACGCCGACCTTTTCGTCATAGGCGGCTTGCAGATTTTGATGCTGCTGGCGCTTGTTCTCATCGGCAACATGGCGCTTCTCGGGGCCTGGTACTTCGCTTCAGTCGCGATTGCCGCCGCTCTGATGGGCTGGCACCAGTGGCTGGCGCGGGATCGCAGCCCGGAAGGTGCCTTCCGGGCTTTCCTGCACAATCATTACATCGGCATGACCATCTTCGTCGGCATTGCACTGGACTACACCTTCAGCCCCGCAGCGTGAGCGGCTGCATCGGCACGCGCAACGGTCAGTACGCCGACGTCGCTGGCGCCGGCGTCGAGGAGAACCCGCGCCAGGCGGCGGCAGGTTTCTCCCGTGGTCATTACATCGTCGATGATGAGCGGCCGGCGGCAGCGCAACGGTCCGGCAACAGCAAACGCATGGCGCAGATTTCGCCGCCGCGCCGCGGCGTCAAGCCCTGTTTGCGGCCGCGTATAGCGGACTCGCCCCACATTCGTCAGAACGGGCAGGCCACTGCAACGGCGGAGGGGCTTGCACAGTTCCATCGCCTGGTTGAACCCACGCCACGCGTGGCGCCCGAAATGCAGCGGCACCGGCAGCAGGGCATCGGCCGTCTGGAAGGCCAGCAGGAATTCGGCGAAAAGAAGTTGCGCGAACGCGGGCGCATAATAAAGCTGGTGGTTGTACTTGAACGATTGCAGGGCCGAATCGATCGGAAACGTGTAAAGAAGCGCCGAGCGTGCGGCAAGAAAGGGCGGCGGCCGGCGCTGGCAATCCGCGCAATCGACACCGGGCGGCAGGACCGTGCTGACGGTCTGGCCGCAGCGGCCGCAGGCGGCATCGGCCCGCGGCAGGGTCAGACTGCAGTTGATGCAAAACCAGCCGATCACATCCTGCGCGCCGCACAGCACACAGGAGTCGGGAAAGGCGCAGCGAATGACTCGGTCGACGAGACGATGGCGCGACTTTTTGGGACGGAACACGCCCTGAGGATGCCGGGCTGTACGCCGCTGCGCTTGCAAGCCTGGCCGGAACTTTGCCCCGATATGAGGCTTTCAGGTAATCCGCTTTTATGGCAGGACGGGCCCGGCAAATGAACGGGGCGGAAAAAAAACCGGGGGCGCTGAAGACGCGGGACGTTGCGCGACGCTTCGACCGTGCTGCCGCCAACTTCGATGGGGCCGACTTCGTGCATCGGCAGGCGGCAACCGGTCTGCTCGAACGCATGGCGCCGATGCTCGTGGAGGTGCGCCAGGTAGTCGACCTGGGAGCCGCCACGGGCAATTCGAGCCGGGCACTCAGCCGCCATTTTCGTGGCAGCCGCGTGCTGAGCGTCGACCTCTCGATGAATATGCTGAGGCGGGCAAGGAAGGCTCGATCCCGTTTTTCCCGCATTTCCGAGCTTCGGGCCGATGCCCTTCGCCTGCCTCTTCGGGACGGCAGTACCGATGTCGTTTTCGCGAACATGCTGTTGCCCTGGGTCGAGATCACGGATTTGCCGGTTTTCCTGGCCGAGGCCAACCGTGTATTGCGAAAGGAGGGCTTGCTCGTTTTTTCAACTCTCGGCCCGGACAGCCTGAACGAAATTCGGCAGGCCTGGGCCAGCGTTGACGCGGACGAGCATGTAAACCTGTTCATGGACATGCACGATATCGGAGATGCTGTCATGAAAACGGGGCTGCGCGAACCGGTACTGGATGTCGATTACCTGAACGTTTCGTATCCCGGCACCGGCGCACTGTTCAAGGATCTCACTCGCGCCGGCGCGCGCAACAGCCTCGGTGCCCGGCGCAAGACTCTCACCGGAAAAAGCCGATTCCATGCGATGGAGCGCGCGTTGCAGCAGCCGTCTTTGCAGGAGCCGAAACCGGATCCGGCATCGTCGCCGCACAGGCCGCCGTTGCAGCTAAGGCTGGAGATCGTTTACGGGCACGCCTGGGGCAGCGGGCTGCGCAAGGAGTCCGGGGAGGTTCTGTTCGATGTCAGCAGCATCGGTCGCCGTGCCCGCTGAACCCGGCAGCTGCCGGATGAAACGCCGCGGCTTGGCGAGGCCATGCAGAGCCGCGATAAAGAACGGTAACTCTTTGTACTTTCGACGGTTTGCGCATCGGGCGCGCGCCGCTTCATTTGCATGCCCTGCCCTCATTGAGTACACTTCGCTGGCTTTTGACCGGCAGAACTTCCGCCATGTGCAAAGCGACAGACCGGATACAATTAATGTGCTTTGTCTGCAGCGGTTAATGGCTCTGATTTGAAACCCTGAAATATTGCAACCGGTTCTGCCGGGAGGCGCTGGAAAGCTCCGCTTCTGCCAGCTTTCGCGTTCCGGCTGGCGAGCAGGCGCGATGGCGTTGCGCAGCGCGGCCACAGAACGAAGTCATGTCACCGCAAATTCCATTATTCACCGCTTTAGCTCCGTTCGAGTAACGCAGACGATGCCTTCACTTCCTTATGCCCGATGCCGTGACCGCGGCGATGTTGTCATGGCTGCACGGAATCCCGCGCGGCGTTATGGCAGGATTCGGGCGGTCCCAGCCCGCAGGATGAGATTTTGATGATACGAAGACTGTGTCCAGGCGTAGCGGGTCTTCTCGTTGCGAACAGTGCCCGGGCGGACTGGACCCTCAACATGCCGCGCGGCGTCACGGAGTTGAGCGCCGAGACCTATGACTTGCACATGATGGTGTTTTACTGGTGCGTTGCCATTGCGGTGGTCGTCTTCGGAGCAATGATCTTCACCATGATCATGCACCGCAAGTCGCGCGGCGTAACGCCGGCGAAGTTCACGCACAGCATGTCGGCCGAGGTTACCTGGACCATTATTCCGATCATAATTCTGCTGCTGATGGCAATACCGGCGGCTGAAACGCTTATCCGTATCGAGGACAACCGTAATCCGGACCTCAGCATCGTGGTGACCGGCTACCAGTGGCGCTGGCACTACGATTACCAGGGCGAGGACGTCGGCTTCTACAGCTCGATCGCCGTGGCCAGCAACGAAGCCAGGCGCAAACAGTCGGGAATCGACCCGCGCAGTGTCGAGAACTACCTGCTTGAAGTCGACAACCCGCTTGTGGTGCCGCGTGGCGCGAAGGTGCGGCTTCTGCTCACCTCGAATGACGTGATTCACGCCTGGTGGGTGCCGGAGCTCTCTATCAAGAAGGACGCCATACCCGGATTCATGAATGAAGTTTGGTTTCAGGCTGACGAAAGCGGGGTTTATCGCGGTCAGTGTGCAGAACTTTGCGGCATGGATCATGCCTATATGCCGGTCGTGGTGGAAGTCGTGGAACCCGCCGCTTTCCAGTCGTGGATCGACTCGCAGAGGCAGGCGGCGCCCGCTGAACCAGCGCCCGAATAAGAACCCTTTATTTCTGAATCTGCGCTGGCGCAGATTCGTCCGGAGACAAGACCAATGAGCACTGCAGTGGCAGACGCCCACACCGACGACCACCACGGCCCCGAGAAAGGCTACAGGCGGTGGCTGTTCGCGACCAACCATAAAGACATCGGCACGATGTATCTGCTGTTCAGCCTGGTCATGCTTTTTGTCGGCGGGGCGATGGCCATGGTCATCCGCACCGAGCTGCTGAGTCCCGGTCTGCAGTTCGTGAATCCGGAATTCTTCAACCAGATGACGACGATGCACGCGCTGATCATGATTTTCGGCGCCATCATGCCGGCCTTTGTCGGTTTGGCGAACTGGATGATTCCCCTCATGATCGGCGCGCCGGACATGGCTTTGCCGCGCATGAACAACTGGTCATTCTGGATCCTGCCGGGCGCCTTCACGATTCTTCTCGCTACATTTTTCGTGCCGGGCGGCGCACCGGCCAGCGGCTGGACCATGTATCCGCCTCTGGTTCTGCAGACGGGCGACGCCTTTCCGTTTCTCATCTTTTCCATTCACCTGATGGGACTCTCGTCCATCATGGGCGCCATCAACATCATCGTGACCATCATCAACATGCGGGCGCCGGACATGTCGCTTCTGAAGATGCCGATGTTCGTCTGGTCGTGGCTGATCACTGCCTACCTCCTGATCGCGGTGATGCCGGTACTGGCCGGTGCCGTGACGATGCTGCTGACGGACCAGTTTTTCGGCACCAGCTTTTTCCTCGCGGCCGGCGGCGGCGACCCGGTGATGTTCCAGCATATTTTCTGGTTCTTCGGTCACCCCGAGGTCTACATCATGATTCTGCCGGCCTTCGGCATCGTGTCCGAGGTAATCCCGACTTTCGCGAGAAAACCGCTTTTCGGACACGATTCCATGGTCTACGCGATTTCCGCCATTGCCTTTCTGTCCTTTATCGTCTGGGCACATCACATGTTCACGGTCGGCATGCCTCTGACCGGGCAGCTCTTTTTCATGTTTGCCACCATGCTCATCGCTGTGCCGACCGGCGTGAAGGTCTTCAACTGGACGGCCACGATGTGGCGGGGCGCTATGAGCTTCGAAACCCCCATGCTGTTCGCGCTGGCGTTTCTCTTCCTCTTCACGATTGGCGGATTTTCCGGCGTGATGGTTGCGATCGTTCCGGCCGATATCCAGTACCACGATTCCTACTTCGTCGTGGCCCACTTCCATTACGTGCTGGTGCCGGGAGCCTTGTTTGCGATCATGGGCGCCGTCTACTACTGGCTGCCGAAGTGGACCGGGCGTATGTATGACGAAAAGCTGGGGCAAATCCACTTCTGGCTTACGGCGATATTCGTCAACGTAACGTTTTTTCCGATGCATTTTCTCGGGCTTGCGGGCATGCCGCGGCGCATCCCGGATTACGCGACTCAATTCGCCGATTTCAACTTCATTGCCAGCATAGGCGCCTTCGGCTTCGGCCTGTCGCAGCTCATCTTCGTCTACGTCGTTGTCAGCTGCATGCGCGGACGCGGTCGGCGGGCCACCGATGAAGTGTGGGATCAGCCGAAGGGGCTCGAGTGGACGGTGCCGTCGCCGGCGCCCTTTCACACCTTCGAAGTGCCCCCTCGCATACCCGAGAAGGCGCAGGCGTTCTCATGAAACGCGACCGGCGTTCAGCGAAGAGCGTCCGCAACGCCGCCCTCATGCTGGCGGCGATAGCGCTCGCCATCTATCTCGGCTTTATTTTTTCCGGCTTCTTCAGGTCATGACAGACAAGGGCAAGGACAGATCGAACGACCCGGCGAGTCTCGCGAGGCGACTCCTGTTGTTCGCCGTGGGCATGTTCGCCTTCGGTTACGCGCTCGTGCCTTTGTACGATGTGTTTTGCGAGGTCACGGGCTTCGGCGGCAGAACAAACGAGCAGCCGGCAATGGCTGCGGAAGAAGCCGAAACCGGCCGGACGATCAACCTCGAGTTCGTTACCACCGTGAACGAATATGCGCCATGGGAGTTCCGCTCGGAGGTGGAGAAAATGAGGGTTCATCCGGGCGGACTTTACGAGGCGAACTTCGTCGCCAGAAACCGGGCGGATCGCCAAATGACGGCCCGGGCGGTGCCGAGCGTCGCGCCGCAGCAGGCGGCCCGGTATTTCAGGAAGCTCGACTGTTTTTGCTTCACGGCACAGGAATTCGCGCCGCAGGAAACGCGCCAGCTGTCGGTTCGCTTCATCATTGACTCCGAGCTTCCGGAGTACGTCGACACGATCACACTGTCCTACACGTTTTTCGACACGGCGGCCGTCTCGGGCAACCGGGCCGCTCCGCAGACTTCAGCCAACGCACATACGAGCAGCACTCCCGGAAAGTTCCATGACCAATACTGAAGACCGATACTACGTTCCGCACGGCAGCCACTGGCCGATCGTCGGCTCGGTGGGACTTTTCACGATGATGGTCGGCGTATCGACGTGGCTCAACGGCACCCAGTCCGGCTTCTGGGTCATGATGGCGGGTGTCGCCGTACTGATCTACATGCTCGCCGGCTGGTTCGGGCTGGTCATCGCGGAGAATCAGGCCGGCAAATACAACCGGCAGGTGGACAAGTCATTCCGCATGGGCATGTTCTGGTTCATCTTCTCGGAAGTGATGTTCTTTTCGGTTTTTTTCGGTGCGCTTTTTTACGCGCGTACCATGTCGATCCCGTGGCTGGGCGGTGCAAGTAATAATTTCTTTACCAACCTGTTTCTGTGGGAAGGGTACGAAAGCACCTGGCCCACCTCCGGGCCCGAACAGGTTGGCGGGGATTTCGAAGCGATGGAGCCCTTCGGCCTGCCGCTCATCAACACGGCGATCCTGCTCACCAGCAGCGTGACCGTAACCATTGCTCACCATGCGCTGCAAATAAACCGCAGGGCCATTCTCAATGCTTTCCTCGCGTTGACGTTTGTTCTTGGCTACATCTTCGTCTACATGCAGGCCGTCGAGTACGTGCACGCCTACCAGGAAATGAACCTGAAGCTGACCTCCGGGATCTACGGCTCCACATTTTTCATGTTGACGGGATTCCACGGCATGCACGTGACGATCGGCGCGATCATGCTGACCATCATCTGGCTGCGCACAATGAAGGGGCATTTCACGCCGGAAAGCCACTTCGGGTTCGAAGCCGTGGCCTGGTACTGGCACTTTGTCGATGTAGTGTGGCTGGGACTCTACGTATTCGTGTACTGGATATAAGGAAGGGCGTTCTGCTGCCCGGTCCTTCGCCTGAAAGATTCAGCGCGGCGCCAGCCAGCCCATGAACCAGGACAGCAACAGCAAAACCAGCAGCAGGGCGGAGAGGCCGACGCGCACCCAAAGCGCTTTGACGACGCGCGGCGAGTCCCGGTCGTCCTTGCCGCGGAAATAAAGCCCCGAGGCCAGGCTCAGGACAATCGCGGCGAGTACGGCAATTAACAGATACTTCATGAGTTGTCCGACGGCGGTGCGAAGGAAAAAGTATATCGTGAAAGCCGATTCACTCAGGGAAAAGGCCGTGCGGAACCTGCTGCCGCCGCTGGCCGGGCTCGTTCTCGTGCTGCTTTTTACCAGTCTCGGCTTCTGGCAGCTCGATCGGGCGGAGCAAAAACAGGCCATCGAGGATGCCTTCGAGAATCCCGGTGACGCGCTCCCTGTCAACGGCAATGCGCAACCGGAACTGTACCAGCCGCTCAGCGCGACCGGCCGCTGGCTGCCGGAGCGGCAGTTCCTGATCGATAACACGATCCTCGGCGGGCAGCTGGGTTATTACGTCATCACGCCGCTCCAGTACGCGATCGACGAACCGTTGCTGCTCGTCAACCGCGGCTGGCTGCCCAAACGGCCCGGCAGCGATGCGCCTTCAACCCTTCCCGCAGTCGAAGTGCCCGGCGCCGTGGCAACGGTCACCGGCATAGCCGGCAGGCTGCCTCGGGTCGGCATCCGCGCGGGCGAAGCGTTCCAGGATCAGGGCGGCTGGCCGAGAATTGCGAACTGGCCTTCGCTGGACGAGCTTGCAGAAGCGCTGGACCGGGAAGTCCTGCCGTTCGTGCTGCTCGAGGATCCCGACCCGGCGGTCGAACTGGCTCGCCGCTGGGAGCCGCAACACACGGGGCCGGCGCGGCACATCGGCTATGCGGTCCAGTGGTTCGCGCTGGCCCTGACGGTCATCGCGATCGCCGTAGTGCTTTACCGGAGGAAGCAGAGGCAGCCATGATTCGCCGCGGCGAAACGTCGGTGCCTGGCTGGCTGCCGATCATGCTCCTTTTGCTGCTGTTCGGGCTGCCGTTCGTGATCGCCGCCTGGCTTTATTACGGCGACTCACTGCACCCCAGCGGCCGCAGTAACCACGGCGCGGTCCTGGACCCGCTCGTCGATCTGCAGGATGCCGTACCGGAGTCGCAAGCGGTCAGGTGGTCGGAAAACCTCTGGCGGCTGATTTACAGGAACGACGGCAACTGCGGCGCCGAATGCCGCGAATCGCTCTACACGCTGCGGCAATCCCGCCTGATGCTGGGCAAAGACATGAATCGCCTGCGGCGGGTGTTCTTGCACGGCGATTCGGCCCCGGATAAAGTGTTTCTCGAACAGCAGCATCAAGGCCTCGAAATCCTCAGAGACGACGACCTCAGCGAGGTGCTGGCAGCGAGCCGTCCGCGGGATCTGGCCGCAGGAGGCTTTTTTCTCGTTGACCCGCTCGGCAACCTGGTGATGTATTTCCCGCCCGACATTGCGCCAGGGGATATGGTGGAAGACATTGAGCACCTGCTGGACCTTTCGCGCATCGGCTAACGCATCGGCTAAGTAGCGCCTGTGGAGACAATCCTGTGAAGAATACAATGGCTGCGCGGACCACCGTTGCCTGGGCCATAGTCAGGCGGATATCCGGAGCATGAGTTTGAGCGTACGAAGCCTGCGGCAAGCGGTTGGCTGGCGCGATTACTACGAACTGACGAAGCCGAAGGTCGTGATGCTGATCGTCTTCACGGCAATCGTCGGCATGTTTCTCGCGGTTCCTGGTTGGCCCGGCCTGAACGCGCTTCTGTTCGGAACCATCGGCATTGGCCTGGCGGCGTCGTCTGCCGCGGCCGTCAATCACCTTCTGGACGCGCGCATCGACATCCAGATGTCGCGCACGCGCGCGCGGCCGCTGCCGCGAGGCAGAATTTCAGAAACGCATGCGCTGGTATTCGCCTCGGTCCTGTGCGTCGTATCGATGCTGCTTCTGTGGTTCCTGGTCAACCCTCTCGCGGCCGTACTGACCTTCGCTTCCCTCATCGGTTATGCAGTCATCTATACCGTGTACCTGAAACGGGCAACGCCGCAGAACATCGTCATCGGCGGGGCCGCCGGCGCCGCGCCCCCCGTTCTCGGCTGGGTCGCCGTTACCGGAGAGGTACACGCCAACGCGCTTTTGCTTTTTCTGATCGTATTCGTGTGGACGCCGCCCCATTTCTGGGCGCTGGCGATCGCCAGGAAAGCCGACTACGAGAAAGTCGGAATCCCCATGCTGCCGGTAACGCATGGCAATGCCTTTACCCGGCAATTCATCCTTCTTTACACGATTTTGCTGCTACTGGTCACCATACTGCCTTACCTGTCCGGAATGAGCGGTCTTATCTACCTGACCACGGCCGTCGTGCTCGGGGGTATTTTTCTCTACTACGCGGTCCGCCTCAAATTCGATGAGAGCAAAGGACTGCCGATGCGCGTTTTCAGGTACTCTATCAACTATCTGATGCTGTTATTTGCCGCACTGCTGATCGACCATTACTTCATCGTCACGCTTGGCGTCTGATATGCGTGAACCCAGTGAAATCCCTTCGGCGCTGCCGAACGAGCCGTACGACGTAACGCCGATACTCGCTCCCCTGAACGACGCGCAACGGCAGGCGGTTACCGCTCCGGCGGAACC
Source organism: Woeseia sp. (assembly GCA_040904985.1). Lineage (GTDB taxonomy): Bacteria > Pseudomonadota > Gammaproteobacteria > Steroidobacterales > Woeseiaceae > IDS-8. Next base: position 24,471 of record JBBDSK010000202.1, read on the forward strand.
CGTGCTGGTCATTGCCGGGGCGGGCAGCGGCAAGACGCGGGTTCTGGTGCATCGCGCCGCATGGCTGATCAAGGTCGAGGGCGTGTCGCCGCAAGGCATTCTCGCCGTTACCTTTACCAACAAGGCAGCAGCGGAAATGCGCGGCCGCATCGAGTCGCTTTTGCGCATGCCCGTCAACCATCTGTGGATCGGAACCTTTCATGGCCTGGCGCACCGGCTGTTGCGCCGACACTGGGGCGCGGCCGGCCTGCCGCAAAACTTTCAGATCATCGACTCGGATGATCAGTTACGCATCATCAAGCGCTTATTGCGCGGCCTGGAACTGGACGACAGCCGCTGGGTGCCGCGGGAGATCCAGTATTTCATCAACGGGCAGAAAGACGAGGGCCTGCGTCCGCAGCATCTGGATGATGAAAGGGATCCTGACCGCCGGCAGTTCATTTCCCTCTACCGCAGCTATCAGGAGATTTGCGACCGCGGCGGTCTGGTCGACTTCGCGGAATTGCTCCTGCGCGCGCATGAACTGTGGCGCGATAACCCCGAACTGCTGGCTCATTACCAGAGGCGCTTCCGGCATCTTCTGGTCGACGAGTTTCAGGACACGAACTCGATTCAGTACGCATGGCTGCGCTTGCTGGCCGGCAAGACGGGAATCCCCTTCGCAGTCGGCGATGACGACCAGTCTATTTACCGCTGGCGGGGCGCGCGGGTAGAGCACATTTACCGCTTCCAGAAGGACTTTCCCCGGGCGTCCGTGGTGAAGCTGGAACAGAATTACCGCTCGACGTCGACGATCCTCAAGGCAGCGAATGCCGTCATCGCAAACAACGGCTCCCGCATGGGAAAGAACCTGTGGACAGAGGGTGCGGAGGGGCAGCTGATCCGGCTCTATTCGGCTTACAACGAGCGTGACGAGGCGGACTTCGTCGTCAATCGGCTGAGAGAATGGAGCGATGAGGGAAACCCCCGCGCCGATGCCGCGGTGCTCTACCGTTCCAACGCACAGTCTCGCGCACTGGAAGAGGCGCTGCTCAATGCCGGTCTGCCGTACCGGGTATACGGCGGATTGCGGTTTTTCGAGCGCTCGGAGATCAAGGACGCGCTGGCATACCTCCGACTGGCTTCGAACCGCGACGATGACAGTTCGTTCGAACGGGTGGTGAACCGGCCGACCCGCGGCATCGGTGCCCGCACGGTGGAGGCTGTCCGGGGTTACAGCCGCGCCAACAGTTGCTCGTTGTGGCGGGCCGCGGGAGCGATCGCGAGTGATGAACTGAGCGGGCGCGCAAGCGCCGCGGTACTGGCGTTCATGAATCTGATCGAGCGCATGGCCAGGGAAACGAGCGGGCTCGCTCTGCACGAGCAGGTCGACCACATCATTCACCGAAGCGGCCTCATCGAGTTTTTCCGCAAGGACAAGAGCGAACAGGGCGAAGCGCGAATCGAAAACCTGGAAGAGCTGGTCAGTGCAGCGCGAAGTTTCGAACCGGACCCCGCGGCGGAGATGTCGGCTGTTGACGAGTTCCTTTCGCATGCCGCCCTGGAATCCGGAGAGGGCCAGGCGGACGCCTGGGACGACTGCGTGCAACTGATGACGATGCACTCGGCGAAAGGGCTCGAATTTCCGCTCGTCTTTCTGTGCGGCATGGAAGACGGGCTTTTCCCGCATCAGCGCTCGATCGGGGACGTCAGCGGCCTGGAAGAGGAGCGCAGGCTCTGTTATGTCGGCCTGACCCGCGCAAAGGAATATCTCTATGTCACGTTCGCGGAGCAACGGCGCCTGCACGGTACCGACAGCTTTTCGCAACCCTCTCGCTTCATCGGCGAAATTCCGGAGGATCTCGTCGAGGAGATACGGCCGCGAGTACAGGTGTCTCGACCGCAGTATCCCATGGGCCGGACAAGCGGCCGGACAAGCGGCCGGAGCGCGCCAGGCAGCGAGGTGGGGGTGCGCCTGGGGCAGAGGGTTCGTCATGGAAAATTCGGCGACGGTGTTATCCTGAACTGCGAAGGCCAGGGAGCGCATGCGCGCGTAGAGGTCAACTTCGAAAACGCCGGCACCAAGTGGCTTGTTCTGAGTTATGCCAATCTCGAACTCATGTAGACTTGTGCATCGGAACCGCGCGCTCCGGACCTTGATACTGCTGCCGCGATTGAGGCCGTATAAAGAATAATGAAAATACTTATCTTAGGGGCCGGGCAGGTGGGCTCGTCCGCCGCGAACCATTTATCCCGTGAAGAAGCCAACGACGTTACTGTCGTCGATATGCGCGCCGATGTGCTGCGTGAGCTGCAGGACCGTCTCGACATCCGGACCGTCGTCGGTCACGCCGCCCATCCGGGCATCCTGGAGCGCGCGGGAGCGAACGACGCCGACATCGTCATCGCGCTGACCGACAGCGACGAGACGAATCTCGTCGCGTGCCAGGTCGCATTCACGCTGCATCACACACCGACAAAAATTGCGCGCATTCGCTCCGCGGAGTACATGAACATCGGCGCCTTGTTCAGTCAGGATGCCTTCCCCGTCGACTTGCGCATAAGCCCGGAACAGCTCGTGTGCGAATACGTCGAACAGCTCATTCTGTACCCTGGGGCACTGCAGGTGCTCGAGTTCGCCGAAGGCCGGGTGCGGTTGGTGGGCGCCGTAGCGGACCGCGCCGGTCCCATGGCCGGGCAGAAGATCTCCGTTTTGCGGCAACACGTGCCGAATGCGGAAGGACGCATCGCTGCCATTTACCGAAACGGCTCCCCGCTTGAAGACATCACCGGCGATACCGTGATTCAGGAAGGCGACGAAGTGTTCTTCGTCGCCGCCCGGCAGGACATTCGCATCTTCATGAGCGAGATGCGAAAGCTCGAAGAGCCCGTTCGCCGCGTCGTGATCGCCGGCGGCGGCAACATTGGTTTGCGTCTGGCCCTGGCGCTCGAGCAAACAAACCAGGTAAAGATCATAGAGCGCGATCCGGCGCGCGCGAAGATCATTTCCGAGCAACTCAACAAGACGATTGTGTTGGTTGGCGACGCCGCTGACGAGGAGCTGCTGCTGGAGGAAAACATCGACAGCGTCGATGTATTTTGCGGCCTCACCAATGCCGAGGAAGCGAACATATTGTCGGCGATGCTGGCGAAGCGGCTGGGCGCGCACAAGGTAATGGCGCTGATTAACAGGCCTTCCTACGTCGATCTCGTTGAAGCGGGCAGCATCGATATTGCTATTTCTCCCCAACAGGTAACCATCGGGTCCCTGCTCGCGCACGTCAGGCGCGGTGACGTGGTCAAGGTTCACTCACTTCGTCGCGGCACGGCCGAGGCAATCGAGGCAATTGCCCACGGTACCGAGGAAGGCTCCAGGGTTGTCGGACGAAAGGTAGAGGAAATCGATCTGCCGCGCGGCACCAGCATCATAGCGATCGTGCGCGGGGAAAAGGTCATAGTGGCGCATCACGATACCGTCGTCGAGACCGACGATCACGTGATTCTGTTCATGACCGACCGGCGCAAAATCGAACGGCTGGAGCAGCTTTTTCAGGTAAGCGTATCGTTTGTCTGAAGGAGCGCGGCCCATCCTCTCCCGGACGCAAGAGAGTCATCGATGAACTGGACGGTGTCACAACGCATTCTCGGTCTGCTGCTGATGTTGTTCAGCCTGACGATGCTGACGCCGCTTATCGTCAGCGCCCTCTTTATCGGGGAGCCGTGGAAGCCGTTCATCGGCGGATTTGCGCTGACGCTGGCCTCCGGCTTTTTCGTCTGGCTGCCGGTTCGCAACGCTCGGCGGGAACTTCGGCTGCGCGACGGGTTTTTGGTTGTCGCGTCGTTCTGGATTGTACTGGGCACGTTCGGCTCGCTGCCGTTCATTCTTTCAGAGCAACCCGTCATGACCGTCACCGACGCGATCTTCGAATCGATGTCCGGCCTGACGACGACCGGAGCAACGGTGCTGACGGGCCTCGACAACCTGCCCAAGGCGATTCTTTTCTATCGCCAGCAACTTCAATGGCTGGGCGGCATGGGCATTATCGTGCTCGCCGTCGCTATTCTGCCGATGCTGGGCATCGGCGGCATGCAGCTTTACCGGGCGGAAACGCCGGGGCCGGTAAAGGACAACAAGCTGACACCTCGCGTAGCGGAAACCGCCAAAGCGCTCTGGTACCTCTATTTGTCGTTTACCATCCTGTGCACGCTGGGCTACGTATTCGCCGGCATGACCTGGTTCGACGCCATTTCTCACGCCTTCTCGACCGTTGCGATCGGCGGCTTTTCAACTCATGACCTGAGTATCGGCTACTTCGACAGCGCGGCGGTCGACCTTGTTGCAATCCTGTTCATGTTCCTCGCCGGCATAAACTTTGCGCTGCATTTCTTTAGCTGGCGTTACCTCAACTTTTCTTATTATCTGGAAAACCCGGAGTTTCGTGCCTACTGCTTCGTGCTGCTCTGGGTGTCGGTAATCAGCGTGGCGTCTCTGTGGGTGGCGGGTACTTACGGTGACTTCCGCTCGGGTTTCATCCACGGTCTGTTCCAGGCTGTATCGATCGGGACCACGACCGGGTTCACCACGGCCGACTGGGCCTCATGGCCGGGCGGGCTGCCGGTCCTGCTTATGTTCGCGAGCTTCATCGGCGGATCCGCGGGCTCGACCGGCGGCGGCATAAAGGTGGTGCGCTGGCTGCTCATCTACAAGCAGGGCATGCGCGAGATTGTGCGGCTGGTGCATCCCAGCGCCGAGATCCCGGTAAAACTCGGTTTGCACGCGGTACCGGTGCGTGTGATCGATGCGGTATGGGGCTTTTTCTCGGTCTACATGATCGTGTTCGGGGTCATGATGCTCGCCATGCTGGTCACGGGTCTCGACCAGGTCACCGCTTTTGCGGCAGTGGCAGCGACCCTCAACAACCTCGGTCCCGGGCTTGGCGACGTCGCAGGAGGTTTCATGCACGTCAACGACGTCGCAAAATGGATCGGCGTGGCCTGCATGCTTCTTGGCCGGCTGGAGATCTTTACCTTGCTGGTTCTCCTCACACCCACGTTCTGGCGTCGTTGATGCCGGATCGCATAAAAGCACTGCTGCAGATGCTCGAACGGGGGCAGGAGTCGGCTCTGCTGCGCTTTTCGCTGGGAAATGAGTATTTCGGTATCGGGGAATACGGAGCCGCCATCCAGCACTTGCAGCGCGCAGTCGAGATGGACAGCCACTATTCCGCGGCCTGGAAACTTCTGGGGCGTTCGCTTGCCATGGCGGGGCGCAACGATGAGGCGATCTCGGCTTACAGGAAGGGCATCGAGAAAGCCGGGCAGCAAGGGGACCGGCAGGCTGCGAAGGAGATGACGGTGTTCCTCAAGCGCCTGCTGAAAGCGCGGGACAGCGACGGTTGAACGGCAGCAGCCTGCGCGCGTTCGTGAAGGCCGTCGATTCGCTCAATCGGGCAGTGGGGCAGGCCGTGGCCTGGCTGACGCTTGCGATGGTCGGCGCGACCCTGGCAGTGGTGATTTTGCGCTATGCCTTCAACGCCGGGCCGGCCTGGCTGCAGGAATCGGTCACCTTTATGCACGCCGCCGTTTTCATGCTCGGCGGCGCCTATACGCTGCAGCGTAACGAGCATGTGCGGGTGGACATTTTTTATCGCAGCATGTCACCCGTTCGCCGTGCGTGGACGGACGCGGCCGGCGTGCTGATTTTCCTCATGCCGCTTTGCGGCTTCATCATTTGGCAGTCCCTGGATTATGTGAGCGCGTCCTGGATGGCTCATGAGCGCTCCCGCGACTCGGGAGGCTTGCCCTATCCGTTCGTGCCGCTTCTCAAGTCGATGCTGGTGGGGATGCCCGTGTTGCTGGCGCTGCAGGGGCTCTCGCTGTTGATCGCGTCGCTGCAAACGATATGGCGAACGATACGGCAAAAGACAGGCAACAAAAGATGAGTGACCGATGACGCGGCGCCTCTGATCATGGAGTGGGTAGCCCTGCTGCTTTTTGCGGCGGTGATTCTGTTCCTGATGGCAGGTTTTCCGGTCGCATTTTCCCTTGCGGGAACGGCGCTTGCCGCCGCTTTTTTCGGCGTCCTCGGCGGCGGCTTCGAGTCAGCGTTTCTCACCGGGATGCCGAGCCGCATTTTCGGCATTATGAACAACGAGACGCTGGTCGCGGTGCCGCTTTTTGTGTTCATGGGGATCACGCTCGAGCGGGCCCGGATCGCCGAGGACCTGCTGGAAACGCTCAGCTCGCTGTTCGGAACGCTGCGCGGCGGGCTCGGCATCTCGGTCACCCTGGTCGGTATGCTGCTGGCTGCAAGCACGGGCATCGTCGGCGCCACGGTCGTAACGATGGGCCTCTTGTCCCTCCCGACGATGCTGAAGCGCGGCTACTCGCCGGAGATCGCCACCGGTACCATTTGCGCCTCCGGCACGCTCGGGCAGATCATCCCGCCTTCCATCATTCTCGTAATGCTGGGGGACGTGTTGTCTTCCGCCTACCAGCAGGCCCAGCTGGCGCAGGGCAATTTCTCGCCGGAGA
>JBBDSK010000203.1:0-5350 GCA_040904985.1 Woeseia sp.
AAACGTTCCCAGCTTTTGCAAGGCGGGGTTGAAGTTCCTCGCGCGATGCAACTCATCGTAAACCCATGAGTCGCGAAATGCCTGCTCATAAGTTGTGAGATCGGAATAGCCTTCATCGCCCCCCGCAATCGCCTCATATATCGATTCGGCTGCGAGCATGCCTGTCTTGATGGCGGTATGGGCGCCCTTTATCTTGACCCCGTTGAGGAAGCCGGCATCGCAACCCACCAGCATACCGCCGGGAAACGTAAGCTTCGGCAGCGACTGCAGTCCGCCCTTGTTCACCGCGCGCGCACCGTAAGCGATCCTCTTGCCGCCTTCGAGGTAACGGAGTATTCGCGGATGCAGCTTCCAGCGCTGGAACTCGTCGAACGGTGACAAATACGGGTTGCGGTAATTCAGCGCGACGATGAGTCCGAGGTAAACCCTGTTGTTCGATGCGTGATAGAGAAATCCGCCCCCTTCCGTATGGTTGTCGAGCGGCCAGCCGAGAGTGTGTACGACCAGCCCCTCGTCGTGCCGCGCGGCATCGATCTCCCAGATTTCTTTCAATCCGAGGCCGTAGTGCTGAGGATCCGAATTGCCGCGCAGCGCAAATTTCTGCGTGAGCGCCTTTCCAAGGTTGCCGTGACAGCCTTCCGCGAAGACGGTGTATTTGCCCAGCAGTTCATATCCCGGCTGGTAGGCCGCTTTGGGATTACCTTCCCTGCTGAGGCCCATGTCACTCGTAATAACACCCTTTACCCGGCCCTGGTCGTCCCAGGCAATATCGGCTGCCGCGAAACCCGGGAACACATTCACGCCCAGGGCTTCGGCCTGTTCGGCCAGCCACTGACACAGGCGGCCGAGGCTTATTATGAAGTTGCCGTCGTTGTGCATTGGCGCCGGCACAAACATGCCGGGAATTTTCACCGACTTGCGTTCGCCCGTCAGGTACAGAACCTCGTCAACTTTGACCGCCGTCGAAACGGGCGCGCTGCGCTCGCGCCAGTCGGGAAAAAGTTCGTCGAGTCCCCGGGTCTCGAAGACGTTGCCGGAGAGAACGTGAGCGCCGATTTCGGAGCCCTTCTCGACAACAGCGATGTTAACTTCCTCGCCTTTCGCCTCGGCAAGCTGTGCCAGGCGACAAGCTGCCGACAGGCCCGCCGGCCCTCCGCCAACTATCACGACATCGAATTCCATCGATTCCCGTTCGCTCGTTTCCGTCATCGTTCCTGGGCTCCGTGCAACTGGATCGCGAATTCTAACAGAGCGACTGTGGGCCGAGCTTGCTATCTTTGCTCAAGTTTTCGTGTTTTGAGTCGCTCGTTGTTCGGAATAATTCATGCTGATCAGGGATTGTTACAGGAAAAAGGTCCAGCGGCTGGGGCTGTCGCAGGACGCAGCACAACTGCGCATCGTCGAGGCAATGCAACATCTGCAGGAGCGGATCTCAGCCCATGCGACGCCGATCCGGCGGACGCTCCAGGCGCTTCGCATTGCAGCGCCGAAACGAACGCGCGGCCTCTACCTGTGGGGTGGTGTTGGCCGCGGCAAAACCTTTCTCATGGACCTTTTCTTCGAGACGCTCCCGATCGACAAGAAGCGCCGGATACACTTTCATCGCATGATGAGTGAGGTCCATCGTCGGTTCCGCGACTGCAAAGACCTGCAGGATCCGCTCGACAAGGTGGCCGGCGACATAGCAGCGACTGCCGAGGTGCTTTGCATAGACGAGTTTTACGTCAGCGATATCGGCGACGCAATGCTGCTCGGCAGGCTCATGCGGGGACTGTTTCACCGTGGCGTCGTACTGATGACAACATCCAACACGGCGCCGCGTGATCTCTACCTGGGCGGTCTGCAGCGGGAGCGCTTCCTGCCGGCCATCGACCTGTTGGAAGAGCACATGCAGGTTCTGCACATGGGCGGCACAACCGATTATCGCCTGCGGCTTCTGCAGCGCGCCGGCACGTTTCTTTGCCCCGCGGGTCCGGAGGCCGACGCGAAACTCGATCGGTATTTCCGGGACATCGCATCCGGACACGTGGAGCAAAACGGTTCGCTGTCGGTGCTGGGCCGGGAGATTCCGACGCGCCAACTGTCGGACGGCATCGCGTGGTTCGATTTCGATGCCCTGTGTAATGGACCCCGTAGTCAGCAGGACTATATCGAAATAGCCCGGTGGTATCCGACGGTCATCGTTTCGAATGTACCCGCGCTGACCCGCGAAGATCACAACGCAGTGCGGCGCTTTATTGCGTTGGTGGACGAGTTTTACGACCGCCGAGTCAAGTTGGTCCTGTCGGCAGATGTTGCGGTTCCGGCGCTGTACCGTGATGAGCCTCTTACGTTCGAATTCGAACGGACGACCAGCCGCCTGACCGACATGCAAACGCAGGATTATCTGCAATTGAAGCATCTTCCGTGAGTCTGCCGCCCAGTCGAGCTTGCGCTGACCGTGAGGGGCGCTTATATGTCAGTTCAGAATCACGATTACCGCGCCGAAAATCCCGAGAAGCCCGGCGACGATCACACTGGTGGTAAGCATTTCTTTTTTGCCAAAGATAAGAGTCGACAGCAAAACAGTGACAATTACCTCCATTGAGGTGATGAGGGCTATCTTCGATATGCTGCTGTAGCGAAGTGCAACGAAGTAACACAATTGGCCGAATGAGCTCAGCACGCCCGCTGCCAACAGCCATGGATTGAACACGGTGAACGTTTGTTTCAGGTCAACCCGGTAACTGGGAACGAAGCCGGCTGTTGCGACAAATACAATGATCCCGGCCAACGCCCCAGCCATTGTACCGAATGCCGCATCCGGCAGAATCATCAGGCCTTGTTTCCGCGCTACGTAGCCGGAAGCATATGCAAGAGCGGACACCGGTCCATAGAAATAGCCAAGATTGGCGATGCGCTGGAACACGTTTTGCTTTGGCGTCACCTCCATGCTGCTTCCCGTTTCCAGCGACTGCCGCACAAGGATACCGAAGCTTAGAAATATGAGGGCCATACCAACGAACATGGAAAAGCTTATTGCTTCACCCAGCAGGACCACGCCGAGCAAGACGGAAAAGAACGGATTCAGGCGTTTGATAGCGGACGCACGGACGGCGCCAACGTGCTGAATCGACGCGTACAAAAACACCCGACCGATGAAAATGGTCAGTATGCCAGCCACCACGAACCAGGCTATTGCCGTTTCGCTGAGTGGCGACCAGCCGTTCCGGAACAAAAGGACGCCCCATATACCGAGGGACAGAACGAAGGTGATGATGATGGATAGAAAGGCGCCGCCACTGCGCGTCACGCCGTCGAAGCCACGGTTTATCGTAATGTTCGCTGCCGAGAACAGCGCCATCGACAGGATTGCAAATGTCACACCCACGACCGTCCCCCAATGCAACCGCCGCGTAAGCGAATGACCAGTCGGGCGAAGTGCAGGATCAGAATGGGTTCATTCGTTCAACAACGAGGCCGTTTTCCGCTTAGAACGTTCCACTGACCCTCAAGTAAAGCCTGGCTCCATTCGTGCCGTCACGGAGATCACGGCGTTCAACCGGGGAAAGAGAACGTCGATCTGTGAACACCACACGGTCACGTTTTTGTACGGCATTCAGTAAATTCTCCCCTTCCAGGCTGACGTTCAGTCCCAACCAACGTGTTGTCTCTATAAAAGCCGTTAACTCATATCCTTCATGGAACACATCGAGCTCATTAGCTTTGAATCGAGGACGCTCGGCGCGGCCTGCTAAACTCCAACCCCAGGACAAAAAGCGTTTTTCTAAATCCTGCCGGTAGTCCACAGCAAAGGCGTATGCATTTTCGCCGGGAAACGTCACTTTTCCTGTGTAGCCTCCACCTCCTGACAAGACGCGATTCTCTCGCGTTACAGGATCGGTAACGCTCGAATCCTGCCAACGCGCCCTGAAGCCCAGTTCCGCACTTTTCAAGGCAATCCGATCGAGCGAAATAGTCGTTGCGAGTATTCCACCCCAGCGTCTGCCGTTGCCGATGTTACCGGGGGCTTCCGAGGTCGCCGACAGCGGCAGTAAATCCACTACATCAACGATCCAGTTATGGAAAGCGGTTAGTTTGATTACCCCAATGCTTCCAAACCGTCTTTCATGGCTCAATTCCACAGTCCAGGTATTCTCCGGGTGCAGGTCGGGATTCCCCAGTGCCAAGTCACCGTCCTCAAACACCGCGGCGCTGACAAAGTCACTGAATCGTAGCTGAGATACCTGACGATCAAACCGCAATTGCGTTTGCTGACGCTGTGTCGGCGCATAGCTCAGTACTGCTCTCGGCTTAAGGAACGTGAAGCTTCTTTCGACGTTGGAATCCCCGCTTTGGGCGAGGGTGGACCGCTCCCATCCCAAACCGTAGTTGAGATTGAAACCTCCTGACCCCCAGGTGTCCTGCAGCTCGACGTTCCAGCGCTCTTCCTCGACCCTGACGTTACCACCCGGAACGTTTACCACAGCAGGACCGGAACCCGTATCGTCGGTGAACATCTGGGCATTGTCCAAGGCGTTCAGCGCAACCTCCACGTCCAGCTGGACTGCATGTTCAGGCCTGCCAGTCCAAACGAGCTCCAGTCGCGCAATCTTCTCTACATTCCTCGTCTCATCTTTCTGCAGCTGAAGTCGTGTTTGTTCCCCTGCTGAATTTATGTCTAGTTGTGACGACAGCGGATCCTGCTCCAGCAACGAGTACAGAAAAACCGTTCTGCCCAACAGGTCCCGTTGCAGCATTCGCTCCGCATCCAGACCTACTTCAAGCTTGTCATTCCGGCGAATCGTCTCGATCAATTCCTTCGTTTCTTCTCCACCCTCCATTTGGGATATACGAGAAGAAATAATTAAGGCATCGCGCCTTTCTTTTCCCACTCTTGTGTTGATTTGCAAGAACGTTTGCCCGAGCCAGGTAGAAGCGTTCAGATAGCCGTTGAAATCTGGACCGGTCTGTGAATGATCGTCTTGCCGAATTTCGACGAGCTCGCCATCGCCGTTGAACGTCCGAATGGTTCCCGGATCACCGACCGTCGACTGATATGCATCAACTCCAACGTTGTATTCTACGTCGCCCTTTCGATCCGACATCGAGATGCTGCCGGAAAAGGTAGGCCCATGGTCGAAATTCTGCCTCGCGAACGCCTCCCAACGGCCAGTGGCCGGCGCATCCTCGCACAACACAACGTTGACCACTTCCGAGCGTCCGTACAGATCGATATCTCTAACCCTTACTCGTATGTGTTCAATGCGAGCAACGATTTTTGAGGAAATGCGTTGCAAGAACTCTGAAGGCGCATCTTCCTTTGTACTGGGCCTGCGATCGTTTACGAGCACATTGCCTGCTGCCCCAC
>JBBDSK010000204.1:0-5344 GCA_040904985.1 Woeseia sp.
GGCGTCGGCCCAGGGCGTCCTCGGGGTAGAGTGTCTGGAGGATCGGGACGATCTCCGTGCTTTGTTGTCCCCGCTCGACCATGCAGTGACGAGGCAGACCACCCTGGCCGAACGCGCCGTTGCACGCGTGCTCGAAGCCAGTTGCCGCTCTCCCGTGGCCAGTTATGCGCACCTTATAGATGGAGATGTCTGGGTCACGGCTCTCGTTGCCGCGACTGACGGCAGCAGGATCCTGCGGCGCGAGTTGTCGGGGCCGGTCGAGACGGCGGAGGCGCTCGGTGAAAAAGCCGCGCGGCAACTCCTGGAACTGGGGGCCGCTGAACTGCTGCACGAGGCCGAACAATGACCGGCAAGCCCCTCGCCGGCCGCGTCATTCTGGTCACGCGGCCGGAAGCGCAGTCGGTCGAGCTGTCGCGCGCAATCGGGGAGGCCGGAGGCTCTGCCTACGCCTTCCCCGTGCTCGACATTCAGCCTCGAGAGCGCTCGGTGCTGGAGCAGGAACAAGCCACGCTGCCGCCGCCCGATATCGCGATTTTCGTCAGCAGCAATGCCGTTCGGTACGGACTCGACTTCCTGCCGCCGGACGGCCTGCAGATCGCCGCCATCGGCCCGGCCACGCGAGCCGCGATCGAAGCGGCAGGGCGAACGGTAGACATTTGCCCGGCGGATGGCTTCGACAGCGAACACCTTTTGCAGGAGCCGGCCTTGCTCGACCCGCGAGGCAAAACGATCCGCATCGTTCGCGCCGACAGCGGGCGTGAGTTGCTGGGTGAAACCCTGCGTCAGCGTGGCGCCCGGGTCGATTACCTGTCCAGTTACCGCCGCCTGCCAAAGAGGATGTCCGCGGCGGCGCTCGAAGCGTTCGAGCGGCGATGGCTTTCCGGCGAGATCGCCTGCTTCACTGCAATGAGCGGCGAGTCGCTCGATTCTTTTCTATCGATACTTCCGCCCGGCTGCCACGACAGGCTTCCTGCAACGCCTCTGGTGACGCCCAGCCGTCGTGTGATACAAACGGCGGGCCAGAAAATACCGGGTGTCCAGGCAATCCTTGCTCCGGGTCCTGGGGCCGGCGATATGGTCCGCGCAATGATAATGGCATTAACCGCATGAACAAGAGAACTGACGATACAGACGCGCCGGTAGAACCGCCTGCGGACCCATCGGGGCAAACCAGCGGGACAATGGATGAAACTAAAGTGGCCATAGCCGAAGGCGGCGACGAACCCGCCAACGGACCGGCAGCCGCGGATGAGCCTGAAGTGGAGCCCTCCGGCGCCGGCGAAGCGGTCGACGCACCGGTAAGAACCGGTCGCAGCGTGGTCGCGGCGGCCGTTTCAGGCCTGGCGTTGTTGCTGTCGCTGGCGGCGCGGGCAGGAATCGGCTGGCTCGCGTGGCAGAGCCGCGACAGCGGCGCCAGTGCCGCCGGCAACGAAGCCGCCATTAGCGCGCTCGCGGATCGTCTTTCCGCAACCCGGGATTCGCTGGGGTCCCTGGAGTCGACTGTGGAATCGCAGCTCGCGCAGTTGCGCAGGAGTGGCGAGGAGCGTTCGGACAACCTGGCGGCGCTCCGGCGCGCGCTGAGCGAGACCCGCGAGCAGAATACGTTCCTCGCCGACCGGCTGGCCGCGCTGGAGACCGCCGTCGCTTCACTGCAGGGGGTGTCAGCGGGTGTTCGGGAGAGCTGGGCCCTGGCAGAGGCCGAATACTACCTGCAGATCGCGAATGCCCAGCTGCAGCTCGCCGGCAACCCCGGCAACGCAGCGCTCGCCCTGGAGTTCGCCGACGAGCGGCTGCGTGAGCTGGCGAACCCGGCGTTGAGCGACGTGCGTCGGGCGTTGAGCCGGGAACTGCAGGCGCTCGACGCCATGGAACGGGCCGACCTCGAGGGCATGGCGCTGGCGCTATCCAACCTGGCCGAAAGAGTCGACAGCCTGCCGCTCGATGAGCAGGTACGGCGCGCCTCGACGGGGAACGGCAGTGAGGCGGCCCTGGACCCCGATTTGAGTGGCTGGGACCGCGCCCGAGCGTCCGTAAAACGGGCTTTTGCCGGTATCGTCTCCGTGCGGCGGACGGATGAGGCGGCGACGCCCCTGCTCCCGCCGGACGCCGCCTGGTTTCTGCGGACGAACCTGGCGCTCAAACTGGAGTCGGCGCGGCTTGCGCTGCTCAAGGGGGAGCAAGCGGTATTCCGGCAAAGTCTCGCCGACGCGACGGACTGGCTGCAGCAATACTACGACGCCGGCAGCAGGGCGGTGGGCAGCGCGCTGGAGACGATTTCCGATCTGCGACGCGAGGGCGATGCCGGATCGGTACCGGATATCTCCGGCTCGCTGCAGCTCCTGCGGCAATATCGGACACTGAGGAACGCGGGGACGTCAGCCGCCAGCCGCGGCAATGCGGACGGTGCCAGCGACGAGCCCGCGCAATGAAGTTCGGCGTTGTTGTCGTTATTGCCCTGACCGCGGGAGCTTTCGCCGCGCATTTCCTGCTTCAGGATCCCGGCTACGTCGTCATCAATTTCCGCGGCTACCTGATCGAAATGTCAGTCCCGGTACTGCTGGCAGCGCTCCTGCTCATCCTGTTTCTCGCCTGGGCCCTGGCCAAAATATTCAATGCTCCCAGGCGCCTGGGCGAAGCGGCCGGACGCTACAGGAGCGGCCGTGCCGGCAATCGGCTTACGCGGGGAATGATCGAGGTGGCGGAAGGCAATTTCGCCAAGGGAGAGAAGCTTCTCGCTCGCACTGCCGGTGCCAGTGACGCGCCGCTCCTGAACTACCTGCAAGCGGCTCGCGCGGCGCACCTGCTGGGCCAGGATGAGCGCCGCGACAAGTGGCTGCGGCAGGCGTATGAGCACACTCCCGAAGCCGCCAGCGCGGTGCTGCTGACACAGGCGGAATTGCAACTGGACCAGGGCCAATACGAACAGGCGCTGGCCACGCTCCGGCGGCTGGAGGAAAAGGCGCCTGACCACAGCTATGCCCTCACTCTGCTCGGGCGCCTCTACTACCGGCTGGAAGACTGGCGGCATCTGGAGGCGCTGCTGCCGCGGTTACGCAAGTACGGGAGGGTCGATGACGAGGTCCTGAACAAATGGGCGCTGCGGGTACACCGGGAAAACCTGCTTCGGGCGGAAAATTTCGATGCGCTTATTGCCGCCTGGCAAAAGGTGCCGAGAAACCTGAAAAACGACGGCTCGCTACTGGAATCGTGGTTCGCGGGACTCATCCGCACCGAGCAACACGAAAAGGCAGGCCGGGAACTGGTGGCGGAGCTCAAACGGGAGTGGCGCGCGCCGTTGGTACGCCTGTTCGGCATGATCGAAAGCGACGATCCTGCAAAGCAGCTGAGCCGCGCCGAAAGCTGGCTCAAAGGCCATCCGGACGACGTTGATCTGCTTCTTGCCGCCGCGCGCCTTTGCCTGAAAAACGAGCTTTGGGGCAAAGCCCGCAGCTATCTCGAAACCGCCATTTCGCTACGGCCTTCGCCGGAGGCCTACCAGGAATACGGGCGCCTCCTGAACCAGCTGGGTGAAAGCGACGCGGCGGCTGACGCCTGGCGCGCCGGACTGCGCCTCGTGGCAGAACCGCCCCTGCCGGCGCTACCTCACCTCGAGGCCACGGAACCACAACAATAAGCAAACTTAAGGCTGGCTGCGGACGCTCTTTATCCACCTGGTGAGCGGAGCCCATTGCTCCCAGTCCGGCCAGGCGAGGTATTCCGGCAGCTCGAAAATGCCGAGACCCCTGGTATAGGCACGAACATAGTTCTGGGCCTCCCGTAGAGAGGCAAGATACGGCACCCGGGCCGTGGTCAGGTATTCGTCGAGTTCGTCGAAGATGAGGGTGTTCTCGCGCACGCGATTGGCCACTACGCCGATTTTCGCATCCTTCCGGTCCACCTTGCCGACCGCCTTCAGCTCTTTTATGAAACGGTCGGATGCCTGCATGTCAATGGTGGAAGGCAGCACCGGGACGATGATGGTCTCGGCGTGCTTCACCAGTTCCGTCAACTCCGCACCGTGAGATCGTGCGGGCGCGTCGATAATCATGAAATCTGCGTTGCGCGGCGCCCGCCTCAGGCCGTCCTCGAAGCCGGAGACGGCCGCAATGGAGGCGCGATTTTCCGGTCGTCTCTCGAGCCAGTCGAGGCTGGAACGCTGCGGGTCGTAGTCCGCGAGCGCTACCGCGTGGCCCTCATCCGCAAGCCAGGACGCAATATTGGTTGCCAGGGTGCTCTTGCCGCATCCTCCCTTGGCATTCATGACCATGATGTGGCGCATTGAGTATCCCCCCGGGAAAGCTTTATTGGTCGTTCTTGGTATTGGTAGCTGGTTATGTAAGCTACCGTCGCAGACGAAAAAAGTCCATTGGACAGCGCCATGAGATCACGGTTTACCGGCGAGGTGAGAGCGGATTCGAGCTTTGCGGAGCCGGCTGGCACGCGGATTGCCGGGCAAGGGGAACGATGCAGGCGTGGTAAGCTTCGTTCAACGGCGGGCTGCGGTTCCGGGCCGGTCGCCACCAGACACGACAATGACACTTCAAAGGTGCAGCAGGGGAGCCGCAGTCTATGAGCACGCAGCGAAAGCCAGAGTTTTCCGAGGAACCGGTGTCGGAATCGGATGTACAGGCCTACCTCGAGAGCAACCCGGATTTTTTCGAGCGGCACGCAGCGCTTCTGGACACGCTGCGCCTGCCCCATGCGACAGGAGCCGCAATCTCCCTGGTGGAGCGCCAGGTGTCCGTCCTGCGGCAAAAAGACCTGAAACTCGAGCGGCGAATGAAGGAACTGCTGGAGGTGGCGCGCGCGAATGACGTGCTGGCCGGCAAGATTCACCAGCTGGCCCTTCGTCTGCTCACTACCAGCGCCCTGCCGCAGACGCTGGAAGCCGTGGAAGAGTCACTCCGCACGGCGTTCGGCGCCGATCACTCCGTGCTGGTGCTGTTCGGCAAACCCGCTTCCTTCATCGGTATCAGTGCCGGGCGCTTTTTCAAGGCTATCGAGCGGGAGAACCCGGCATTGCAACCGTTCGCCACATTCCTCCGCAGCAGTAACCCTCGCTGCGGGCAGGTTCGGGATGCCCAGCGCGACTTTCTCTTCGGCCCGGAAACGGACGAAGTGGGGTCGGCGGCCCTGTTGCCCCTCGGCAGCGATTGCCGTATCGGCTTTCTGGCGATCGGCAGCGTCGACGCCAATCGCTTTCATCCGGGAATGGGCTTTGATTTCCTGGCCCGCCTCGCCGATCTGGTCGAGGTGGCGCTGCAGCGGGACATCGAGGCAGAGCCGGGCGGCTAGTGTACCCCGTCGCAAATAATGAACCATTCTCGCGGCGCCGCATCAAGTC
>JBBDSK010000205.1:0-5292 GCA_040904985.1 Woeseia sp.
TCGTTGAAACTCTGCGACTTGCCTGTGCCGACGTTGTAGATGCCGGATACTTCCGGGTGATTCAGAAACCAGAGATTAACGGCACTCACATCGTCGACATAGACGAAGTCCCGCCGCTGCTCACCGTCGGCAAATCCGTCCGAACCTTCGAACAAACGGATTTCTCCATGCCGGCTAACCTGGTTGTTGAAATGAAACGCAACGCTCGCCATCGGCCCCTTGTGCTGCTCCCCGGGGCCGTAGACATTAAAGTAGCGAAGGCCGACGACCTGCTGGCCAGTACCGAGCGACAGGCGACGGACGTAGTTGTCGAACAGCAGCTTGGAATAGCCGTACACGTTCAGCGGCAGCTCGTTTTCCGGTAGCTCGGTGAACTCCCGCGCACCGCCGTAAACGGCCGCGGATGAGGCGTAAATAAACGGTATCTCATGCGCCAGGCAGTGGTGCAGCAGCTTTTTCGAGTAACCGTAGTTGTTCCGCATCATGTAGCGGCCGTCCCACTCGGTCGTGACGGAACAGGCACCCTGGTGAAAAACAGACTGGACGCCGCGGCCGAAGCTGTCGCCCAGGCTGTCCAGGAACTCATTCTTGTCCAGGTAATCGGCGATCGGGAGCCCGGCCATGTTGGTAAATTTGTGGCCGTCACTCAGGTCGTCCACAACGATCACGTCCTGGCCCGTCTCCTCGATCAGGCGGCGGACGAGGTTGCTGCCGATGAAGCCGGCTCCGCCTGTCACGATGTGCATTTATCTGGCCCCCGGTTCGCGCGTGACTTCAATCTTCGTCCGTGACGAGATAATACTCGGCGCCGCAATAAGCGCACTTCGCTTCACCCGTTTCCGCTATCGGCAGATACACCTTCGGATGGGAATTCCATAAATACATGCCGGGCATCGGGCAGGACAAAGGCAGGTCGGAGGTTCTCACCTCGTACCTGTGCTGGGAATTTGCCGGAATGAGATTCTCGTCGATCGTGCCCGTTTTTGCCGCCACCGTGTCACCGTTTTCCACCATTCGGATAAGGAACGGAATTATAGCAATGCCGTCAGCCACTCGGCGATCCCCGCGCCAGAATGCGGTCCCGAAGTTCGCTTACGTATCGCCGCTCGTTCGTAAAGTCGCTGTCGGCCGCAAAGGGCGGCTTTTCGTCCAGCGCCAGTCGGTGCAGACAGAGCCGGTAGCTTTTGTAGATCTCCTGCAAACGCGCCACCTCCGATGCGGCGAGACAGCCGGCCGCGGCCAGCGTTCCGAGCTGCCTGATGTTGTCCGTGTAGTGGATGACAGCCGGGTGCTTTGCAGCGTTCTTCAGTACCAGGTACTGCACCAGGAATTCGATGTCTCCTATCCCGCCAGCTCCTTGTTTCAGGTCGAAACGCTCCGAATCGCTTTTGTCGAGCTGGCTGCGCATTTTTTCGCGCATCTCGACCACGTCGGCGAGCAGACGCTCCCGCTTTACCCGGTACTTGAGAGTTTCCGCACGTACGCGTTCGAACTCCCTGGCGACCGAGGCGCTGCCCGCTACAGCCCGGCTCCGCAAAAGCGCCTGATGCTCCCAGGTCCAGGCATTTTCTTCCTGGTAGCGCTCGAATGCCTCCACGCTCGTTACCAGCAAGCCGGACCGGCCGCTCGGCCGCAGTCGCGTATCGACCTGGTAAAGCGCCCCCGATCCCGTCTGCGCCGTGAGAAAATGTACCAGCCGCCTTACGAGGCGCGCGAAGAAAACGTTGTTGTCGAGCGGCTTCGCGCCGTCCGTTATTTGCTCCGAACCGCTGCCGTCGTGCAGAAAGACCAGGTCCAGGTCGGAGCGGTAGGAGAGTTCCATGCCGCCAAACTTGCCGTAGGCAACTACGCCGAAACCCGCTTTGCGCAGCGCCTCACGCCCGCGGTCCCTGGAAAGTTTCGTTGGCTGACCGTGCTGGACGGTCAAATCCTCCCAGGCAATCGTTAGCGCCCTGTTCAACACGAGCTCCGCCAGCTCGGTAAGCCGGTCGCTGACCTTCATGATCGGCAGACTGCCGGTAACGTCCGCCACCGCAATACGGAAAACCGCCGCGCGCTGGAACTGTCCCAGTATCTCCACTTGTTGTTCGCTGCCTTTCTCCTCGAGACCGGCGAGCCGGCGTTCCAGGTCCGCCAGCATTTCCTCCCGCGTCAGCGGCGCCGTGTAAAGCCTCGGATCGAGAAGTTCGTCGAGCAGAAGCGGGTAACGGCCGATCTCCTCAGCAAGCCAGCCGCTCGTGTCGCACAGCCTGGCGAGGCGCTCCAGCGCCTCGGGATTCTCGATCAGCAGAGCCACATAAGCGCTGCGGCGAAGAATCTGCTCGACGATGTGCAACACTCTTCGCAGCGCAAGCGCGGGCTGGCTCATATTGCGCAGCACAGCAAGAAGTGCTGGAAGAAAACGGCTCAAGCGCTCGCTGCCCGCTGTTCCTGCCTGCCTGACGCTGGCGCTGTCAGCGAAAGCGACGATGACCTTTGCCATGGACGCGGCCGCCGCCGCACCGGTGCGGTCCTTGAAACCCAGTTTGTCGAGCGCGATCGACCACTCCTGCTCGCTCGCTCCCGATGCCCACAGCGCGGTCACCGTATCGCCCAGGCTCGAGGCCAGTACAGTATCGCCGCCGCGAAATGCGGTCGCTGCAAACTGTGCGCTGACATTCGCCCGATGCCGTTCGAGGGCTGCCATCAGGCCGTCCCAATCCGCGTAGCCGAGAGCCAGCGACAGGCGCGCCCGGTCGAGCGCGTTGTCCGGCAAGTCGTGCGTTTGCTGGTCCCTTATGGCCTGGATGAAGTTTTCCAGACGCCGCAGGAAGCGGTACGCTTCGGCAAGGCTGGACGCATCCGCAGCCCGTAGGTTTCTTGTCTGCCCGAGATGCTGCAAGGCCGTTTGCAGCTCAGGCGTCTTCAGCTTTCGATTGCTGCCGCCCCGAACGAGCTGGAAGGACTGCACGATGAATTCGATTTCGCGAATGCCGCCCGGGCCTGACTTCAGGTTGGCGGCGACCTGCCGCCTGCGAGCTTCCGCTGCTATCAGCGACTTCATGTCCCGCAGCGACTCGAATACGCCGTAATCCAGATAACGCCGAAATACAAATGGCTCGATGATTTCCTGCCTCAGCTCTTTCTCGACAGCCTCGCTGCCGCCGGTGGGCACGACGCGCGCCTTGACGTACGCGTAGCGCTCCCAGTCCCTGCCGTGTCGCAGGAGGTAGGACTCGAGCGCCGCGAAACTGACCACCGGCGGTCCGCTCTCACCGAAGGGCCGCAACCGCGTGTCTACGCGGTAGACGAAACCGTCCGCTGTCGCCTCATCAAGAAGCGCGACGATTCTTCTCGACAGCCTGGTGAAGAATTCGTGGGCGGAAAGCTTGCGCGCGCCGTCCGACTCCCCGTCTTCCGGATAAAGAAATACGAGATCTATGTCCGACGAGAAGTTGAGCTCCCTGCCGCCTAGCTTGCCCATGGCGAGCACAACCAGCGCAAGCTCACGGCCGTTGCTGTTGAGGGGACTGCCAAAACGCTTCCTGAGTTCTGCTTCCGCACATCGGGTGGCGGCAACGATCAGATGATCCGCAAGCGTGCTAAGCGACGAGAGCGTTTCACCTACGTCCGCAGAACCATTGAGTTCGCGCCACAGAATGTGCAGCAGCCCGCGGTTGCGACACTGGCGCAGGCGTTTGCTCGCCCAATCCACACTGCCATCGTCATCGGCAGCAAGCTTCAGCAGAGTATCCGGCCGCGCGCACAGCCGCCCTGCCAGCGCGCTGTCCGCGAACCAGTTCCACTCACGAAGAAGGGTGTTAGCCGCATATTCACTGCAGGCAACGAGCCGCAACAGTTCGTCTTCGAAGCCGTCGATGGCGCACAACTGTTCGAGATGCGAGGGCTGGCCATCGAGAAATCGGCCGAGCCACGGCGCGACCGGCTCGCGGAGCACCTGGGGCAGCCGGGAGATCCCGTGCCGCAACTTCTCTTCGACGGATGGTTTCATCCGGCAAAGTCTAACCAAATCGCTGCGCTGCGGCGCCTTTTCAGGCCGTGGGTTCTGCCGCGCCCGGGACGGTCTGTTGCAAGCCGGCCAGGACGGCCTGCAGCGGGACCGGTTTGCCGACTGCATGCCCCTGCGCACAATCCACACCCAGCCTGGCGACGTAGTCGCGGATCTCCTCGGATTCGACGTACTCCGCAACGGTTTCGAGATTCATTACCTTCGCTACCTGCGTAATCGCCGCGACCATCGCTTCAGATATCCGGTTTTCCGCGATATCGCTGATAAAATTACCGTCGATTTTCAGGGTATCGACTCTAAACGACTTCAGGTAAGCGAATGAACTGAGGCCGGCACCGAAGTCGTCCAGCGAGAACTTGCAGCCGCGTTTGCGCAACGCCTTTATGAACGCCTGCGCTTTTCTGTGGTTTGAAACGGCGGCTGATTCGGTCAATTCAAAGGAAAGCAGCTCCGGCGGCAGGCCGGCAGAGTCGATTTCGCTGTTGACGAACTCGAGAATCCGGTCGTCTCCCAGCGACTGGCCCGAAAGGTTGACGGCAAAGGTTGCGCCGGCTTTCTGCAGGGCGCCTGAGTTCCGGGCGAGCATTTTTACGGTCCTCGAGACTACCCAGCGGTCGATCTGCGGCATGAGTTGATATCGCTCCGCCGCCGAGAAGAATGATTTTGACGAGATTCTGCGACCGTCACTGCCTTTCATCCTCAGTAGTACCTCGTAACGCGGTCGTTCACCCGCATCGCCGAGGGACACGATCGGTTGCGCCAGCAGCTCGAAGCCGTCACCGTCAAGCGTTCGATGTATATCCGCGACGAGGTTCATGTCGTCGTGCCGGCGCACGATGCTCTGATCGTCCTGATCGTAAACCTCGATCCTGTCCCGGCCATGATCCTTGGCAGAATCGCAGGCAATTCGCGCCGAAGTAAGCGCATCACCTTCCCGTCTTTCCTCATTGAACGCTGCGATACCGATGCTGACCGTTGCCTGAAGCGATTTGTCACCCCGGAGGTAATGCAGCTTGCGGCTGCCCGAGCGTATCGTGGTACTCAGGTCCATTGCTTCGTCGGTGGTGCTATGGGTCAGTAGAATGGCGAAGTCATCGCTGGTAAGGCGAGTGGCTACGCCATTCCGGGGCAGGTGATCGTTCAGGATCTGGGCAAACCGCCTGAGCACCTCGTCGCCGGCATCCTGCCCGAAGGTATCGTTGATCAACTGAAGATTGTCGAGGTCGAAGTAGATTACATGGTGTGTGTCATCAGGTCCCGCGAGGGATTTTCTGGATTCATCC
>JBBDSK010000206.1:0-5271 GCA_040904985.1 Woeseia sp.
GGCGACGCTGCCTCAGGGCTTTTGCGGCAGCCGCCTCGACCTTGTCTACCGTCGAGCCGAGCCGCCCGAGCCGGGCAATGCGGTCTACCCAGCGAACAAAGGTGGCAACGACGGCCACCAGGACGATCAGGGTCAGCGTAAAAATCGTAAAGCGGCCGGCCTCGTCGTAGTAGCCGTTCATCACCGCTACCAGGCCCACGATGCTGAAGATAAAGGCACCGATGAATGTGGACAACGCGTTTTGCGACACGTCATCGGCAACGACTACAGGCAAGGAGCGCGGCGTTGCCGTGCTGCTGGCCGAGGCATAGGCCGACACCATGGAGCCGGCTGCGAAGGTAGCGATCAGAAGCATGCTCGCGGACATGACATTGAGAAGCGACTCGATCGACTCCGCGCTGATGTCCGGAACGTAGCGCTTGAGGCCCGTGTCATCCGCCCTGCGCGCCAGCACCACCCCGAGAATCGACAAGACGCACACCAGCAGCGGCTTTACCCATAGCCGCTCCCGAATGCGGTTAACCAGAAAGCGCAGGCGCTCTCTCATGAGGAACCCATGCAAGTTACTGAAAAATAAAACGTTGATGCAGTCTAATGCAGTTCCCGGGCTGGTGCCTGTCCCGTTGAATCGAGAAGACCACCCCGCATAGCGCTCAGTCCTGTCAGGGTTAAGACGCGTTCCTGTCAGCCGAGTTTCCTGATACCAATCGCATACCTGATTTCATCCATGAACGGAACCGCCCACTCCCGCGCCTTGTCGGCGCCCTTTAGCAGCGCGCGCTCAACCTCAGAAGGATCGTTCATCAGCCGCTGGTACTCTTCCCGCACCGGCTTCACGTGCTCGTTGATGTACTCGAACAAAACCTGTTTCATTTCACCCCAGGCGATGCCCTCGGCATAGCGCTTCTCGATTTCACGTACTTCGCCGACAGTCGCGAAGGCTTTGTAGATATCGAACAGGGTCGAGCCCTTCGTCTCTTTCGGCTCCCCCGGCTCAAGGCTGTTGGTCTTTATTTTCATGATCAGTTTGCGCAGTTGCTTTTCATCCGCGAAGAGGGGAATCGTGTTGTTGTAGCTTTTGCTCATCTTGCGGCCGTCCAGCCCTGCCAGTACCGCTGTATTCTCGTTGATGTCGGGCTCCGGCAGCACGAGGATTTCTCCATAGCGATGGTTGAAACGTTGCGCAATATCCCGAGCCATTTCGACATGCTGCTTCTGGTCGCGGCCCACAGGTACTTTGGTTGACTGGAACAGCAGGATGTCCGCCGCCATCAGAACAGGATAGCTGTACAGCGCCATCGTGATCCCCTGGTCAGGGTCCTTGTTGCCGCTCTCCTCGTTTACCTGCACCATCGCTTTGTAGGAATGCGCCCGGTTCATGAGACCTTTCGCGGTCACACTGGTCAGGATCCACGTCAGTTCCGGGATCTCGGGAATGTCTGACTGCCGATAGAACACGGCGTTTTCCGTGTCTAACCCGAGGGCCAGCCAGGCCGCGGCAATCTCCAGCGTGGAGCGCGCTATGCGCTCGGGGTCCTCGGCCTTTGCCAGTGCATGGAAGTCCGCCAGGAAGTAATAGTTTTTTTTGTCCGGATCCCTGCTGGCCGCGATACCCGGCCGGATAGCGCCGACGTAGTTGCCGATGTGCGGCGTTCCGGTGGTCGTAATACCGGTCAGGTAAATATCCTTGCTCATCATCAATATCCGGCTGCCTGTCCGTCCTTGCGTGATTCCGACGCGCCATACCAGACGCGCTGCTCATGGTCCCGGCGTATTGCCTGGTAGCCGCCGTAATTCGTTCGCTCCGTCGCCACGTTATGGCCCATCCCTCTCAGTTTGCTGCGCACGTCCTGCGCATACCCGTTCTCCAGGAAAACGCGTCCGCCGTTCGTCATCACTTCATCGGTCGGCTGGGACGAGCCGGCGTGACGCACGCGCGCCGCGTCGCCGGCCTCCTGCAGGTTCATCCCGAAATCGATCATGTTGACGAGAATCTGGACCTGCCCCTGCGGCTGCATCGAACCTCCCATCACGCCGAAAGCCATCCACGGCTCGCCGTCTTTCATCACGAAAGCGGGAATGATTGTATGGAACGGCCGCTTGCGGGGCTCGTAAACATTTGCATGGCCTTCCCTGAGGCTGAAAAGCGCCGCACGATTCTGCAACACGAAACCCAATCCGCCGGGCGTCATTCCGGAACCCATGCCCCCATAGTTGCTCTGGATCAGCGATACCATGTTGCCGTCCCTGTCCGCCGCGGCCAGATATATCGTATCGCCGCCCTCCAGCGCCACATCGCCGGGAGCATAACGCAAAGAGGCTTTACCGGCATCGATCAGCCTGCGCCGTTCGTCTGCATAGTCCTTCGAGATCAGCTTGTGGAGTGGTGCTTTAAAGAATTCCGGATCGGCGTAGTACTTCGCGCGGTCCTCGTAAACGAGCTTTTTCGCTTCGACAAGCGCATGCACATAGTCGGCACTACCGTAGCCCATGGAAGTCAGATCGTAAGCCTCGAGAATGTTGAGCATCTGCAGTACAGCTACGCCCTGACCGTTCGGCGGCAGCTCGAAGACCTGGTAACCGCGATAACTCGCGGACAGCGGCTCTACCCACTCCGAGCGATGGTCCCCGAGGTCGCTCTCGTGAAGAAATCCGCCCTCCTTCGCCATATAGCGGCCGATCTCACGCGCGATTTCGCCCTTGTAGAAGGCCTCGCGGCCGCCTGCCGCGATGCGCTCCAGTGTATCGGCAAGGCGAGGATTGCGAAAAACGTCGCCCTTTGCCGGTGCCGCACCGTTCGGCAAAAAAGTTTCGCTGAAGCCGGCATAGTTCTTGAGCACCATGGCGTCCGCGTTCCAGCAGCTCGCGATCACCGCGGATACCGGAAACCCTTCTCTGGCGTAGCCAATGGCCGGGGCGAGCAGATCAGCCATGGGAAGCCGCCCGTACCGGGCCTGCAATTCAAACCAGCCGTCCACGGCTCCGGGTACACTGACCGATAACGGTCCCAGACCGGGCATCCGGGTAATATTGCGCTCGCGGAAATGCCGTAGTTCCAGAGACGCGGGTGATCTCCCGGACGCGTTGAGCCCGATCAGCTCCCCTTTGGCCGCATCCCAGACGATAGCGAACAGGTCACCGCCAATCCCCGCCCCGGTCGGCTCCATGAGCCCGATCGCCGCGTTGGCCGCAATGGCAGCATCCACAGCACTGCCCCCGGCTTTCAGGATATCGAGCGCCACCTGGCTCGCCAGTGGCTGGCTCGTTGCCGCCATGCCTTGTGTGGCGATCACCTCGGAGCGCGAAGCAAAGGGCCTGCCGGTGACTCTATCGAAACCTGATGCCGTCATGCTGCTGGCGAATGACCGAAAGCGTAGATTGATGCACCCATATGTCCGGCCACCGTCAATCCGCAAATGATGCCGAGTTTGCCTGTGGATTGAAACCGCGGCCGGATATTGGGACTCGCGGGCCCGAGGCGCTGAGGTTATTATCCGCGCCATGAGCAGAGCAAATTACACCGACATGGCAGACTTGGGCTCGCTTTACCCTGGTCACCTTCAAACCATTCGAACAAGGCATGACCGCGCGCTCGAGCACGCCGGCGCGCGTCACGCGGTGATTTTTTCCGGCGCGCTCAAGCGCGTTTTTCTCGATGACACGTATTACCCGTTCAAGGCAAACCCGCATTTCGTTGGCTGGCTGCCGCTCACCGAAACGCCGTACTGCTACCTCGTCTATTCACCGGGCGAGACGCCGCTACTGGTTTACTACCAGGAAAAGGATTACTGGCACAAACCGCCGGCCGACCCTACCGGGTTCTGGGTACCACATTACGATGTACGCACCGTCCATTCCCTCGACGAAGTCGAGCAACACTTGCCGCGGGATCGCGATAACTGCGTGCTGATCGGCGAAATCACGGATAGTGCACAGGCATTCGGCATCGCCAGCATCAATCCCCCGAGCATCATCAACATGCTGCACTACACGCGCGGGATCAAAACCGACTACGAACTCGAGTGCATGCGGGCCGCATCCCGGCGTGCTGTTGCAGGGCACCGCGTCGCCGAGGAGGAGTTCCGCGCCGGCCGTTCCGAATACGACATCCACCTGGCGTACTGCCGCGCCGTTTCGCACACGGAGAAGGAGCTCCCCTATGGAAATATCATTGCGCTGAATGAAAACAGCGCCGTGATGCACTACCAGAACCAGTCACGCGAGCAGCCCGGCGAAATCCGCTCTTTCCTGATCGACGCCGGCGCGAGCTTCAACGGCTATGCCTCCGACATCACACGAACCTGGTCCTATACGTCAAGCGAATACCGCGACCTGATCAAGAGAATGGACAGACTGCAACAGGAACTGGTCAGCGAGGTCAGGTGTGGAACCGACTTTCGCGCGCTGCATTTGCTGGCGCACCGGAAGATTGCCGATGTGCTCCGGGAACTGGACCTCGCCTCCGGCAGTGTCGATGCGCTGATCGAGTCCGGTGTTACGGCAGCGTTTTTCCCGACGGGGCTGGGCCATCTGCTCGGCATACAGGTTCATGACGTAGGCGGATTCATGTCAGACGAGACCGGAAAAACGATCGAGCGGCCAGCCGGCCATTCCTGGCTCAGGCTTACCCGGACGCTGGAGACCGATATGGTTCTCACGATCGAACCCGGCATTTACGTCATCGACATGTTGCTCGACAAGCTGTCCGGAGGTCCGGGGCATGCCATGGTCAACCACGATCGAGTCGACTGGCTGCGGCCGTTCGGGGGCATACGCATCGAGGACAATGTGCGAGTGCTCGATGACGGCTGCGAGAACTTCACCCGCGCGGCGTTTCAGGCGGAGTAATCGTAACGCCCGCCGCGCCAGCCACCTTATCGAGCCAGCGCATCCAGCTTTTTCGCCAGCCCGAAGTCCCGCTCCGTGATACCTTTGGCCTCGTGCGTGATCAGGTTCACCGTTACCTTGTTGTAAACGTTGGCCCATTCCGGGTGGTGATTCATTTTCTCGGCCTCGATCGCAGCGGCCGCCATAAAGGCGAATGCACGCACGAAGTCGTCGAATTTGAATACCCGCTTCAGTTTTCCGTCGACAACCGACCAGTTGTCGAGGTGGGCAAGCTGTTCCTCGACCTCCTTGCTGCTCAACGTGTCGACCATCTCTCGCTCCTCCTTTGCCGCTTCAGGCAGTGCTGTCTTTTGTTTGCTCCCGCAGTTTCGCCTTGATGCGATTTTTCGTTTTGCGGCCCTTTCGCACCAGCGCGGGCCGCAA